>DJEE01000032.1 GCA_002431805.1 Eggerthellaceae bacterium UBA5906 | reverse complement strand
TTCGCCTTCTCGCCGGGCATCATGCGCGATCCCGGCCCGCGGCGACGGCGCTGCGTTACCTTTTTCAAGTCCTCGTTCTGCGCGCTCATTTCGCATCACCCCCTTTCAGTTCCTCTTCCGACAGCTGCGACATGGCAATCTCGCGGTATTCTTCGCACGCCTCCATCAGCTCGGCGTGCGTGCCACGGCCCACGATGCGGCCTTCGTCAAGCACCACAATTTGGTCGGCGGAAAGCACCGTGGAAATGCGCTGCGCCACAATGATCACCGTTTTGCCTGCTAGGCGGCCTGCCAGCTCATGGCGTAGCGCGGCGTCGGTTTTGTAGTCAAGCGCGCTGAAGCTGTCGTCGAACAGGTAGGCGCGCGCGTCGGTTGCAAGCGCGCGGGCAATGGCCAGGCGCTGGCGCTGGCCGCCGGACACGTTCGTGCCGCCCTGCGCGATAGGCGTCGAGAGGCCCTCGGCGCGTTCGTTGATGAAGTCGGACGCCTGAGCCACATCGGCTGCCAGGCGGATGCGGTCCTCGCCCGCGTCTTGCGCGCCGTAGCCGATGTTGCTGGCAATGGTGCCGCTGAACAAAAACGCCTTCTGCGGCACATACCCCAGCTGCTGGCGCAGCGCGTGCTGGCTTACCTCGCGCACATTCACGCCGTCAACGGTGATGCTTCCGCTGGTCACGTCGTAGAAGCGCTCCGCCAGCTTCAGCACCGTGGACTTGCCCGAACCCGTGGAGCCGATGATGGCCGTGGTTTTGCCCGGCTGGCACGTGAAGCTGATGTCCTCAAGCACGCACTCGGCGCCATCGGAGTACTTGAAGCTTACGTTGTTGAACGCAACTTCCGCACCCGGCAAGCCGTTTTTGCCCAGCAGCTTGTCTTTTGCCTGGTCAGGCACCGGGTCGGTAATAGACGGCGTGCACGAGAGCACCTCGTCAATGCGCTGCGCAGCCACGTCGGCGCGCGGCAGCATGATAGACAACATGCCGATCATCAAGAAGCCCATGATGATGACCATAGAGTAGGTGATGAACGCGATAAGGTCGCCCGTTTGCAGGTTGCCCGCATCGATGGCGTGACCGCCGAACCAGATGATGCCCACGGAAACCAGGTTCATGATCAGCATCATCAGCGGCATCATGAACGTCATCACGCGGTTGGTGAACAGCTGCGTTTTCATCAGGCGCGTGTTGGCCTCGTCAAAACGCGCTTCCTCGTGCGCCTCCCGGCCGAACGCGCGGATGACCGGCAGACCCGTGAGCAGCTCGCGCGACACCAGGTTCACGCGATCGATAAGCTTCTGCATGATGCGGAACTTCGGCATGGCCACTTTCATAAGCACAACCATGACAACACCGATGGCAACCACAGCCGCAATGATGATCCAGCCCATGGACAGGTCGGTGCGCGCGATCATGATGATGCCGCCGATGGCCAGGATGGGCGCGTACAGCACCATGCGCAGCAGCATGACGGTGACCATTTGCACCAGCTGCACGTCGTTGGTGCCGCGCGTGATCAGCGACGCCGCGCTAAACGACTGCACTTCAGCATCCGAGAAGCTGATTACCTTGTTGAACAGGCCTTCGCGCAGGCTGCGACCCACTTTTGCTGCCGTGCGACTTGCAATGAAGCCCACAATCACGGCCACCAACATGCCTAGCGCCGCTAGAGCCAGCATCTTGCCGCCGGTGGCAACCAGGTAGTCCATTTGCATGGCGTCCATGTCAAAGCCCAGCTGCTCGTATTCGGCGCGCGCCGACGCTAGGCCCTGCTGCGCGATAAGCGTGTCGGCCATGTCGCCCATAGACTCACGCGCCTGGTCAAGCATGGACTGAATGTCGCTTTTGCTTACCATGCCTGCGTCGTAGGCTGCTTTGACCTGGTCGAGGTTCATGTCGGGGATTTGATCGGCGTAGTGCACCACCGTTAAGGGCAGCGCCATGGCGTCGTCAAGCTCCGAGCGGTTTTCGCGCCCGAAGTCAGTGAGGTCGTAGGTGCCGTCGGCGTTTTGCGTGTAAGCGTCGGCAAACGTTTGCTCGTCGTTTTCGGGCAGCATCATGGCCACCAAGTCGTGCGAGCGCTCGGACAGCTGCGTGGTGGCAACGTCTTCCACGCCCTGCTGCTGGATGCCCGTGTCCACAATGTCCGACGTGTAGTTGGGCAGCGCTAAGTCGCACGCCGCTTGCACGCACAACAGCAGCACGATAAGCAGCACGGCAACCTTGTGATGCGCCAAGTTTTTGATTATGCGCACGGAGCGCCTCCTTTCGTAGGATTCGAGGGGTTGTTTGCGGGGGTTTCGTCTGCTGTAGCATTGCGTTCGGGGAAGCGTGACAGGCGTTCCATGATGCGAACGAACTGTTCGGCATCTTCTTCGCCCAAAAACTCCAGCACCTCGTCGATCATCTGCTCATGCAGCTGACGGCCACGCGCATCGAATGCGCGTCCCTCATCGGTAAGATGCACGGTAACAGCACGGCAATCGCCCTCGTCGCGATGGCGCGTGATCAGGCCTTTTTCCTCAAGCGACTTCAGCGTTTGCGAAATGGCGCTGGGAGTAGAGTGGCTGCACCTGGCAATCTCGCCCGAGCGCGCCTTCTTCCCCATTCTCTCAAGGCGGGCTATGGCCATAACGGCATACGCTTCAGCTGGCGTAATGCCCTCAGGCGCGCGCGGCTCTTTGCGATGCTTGCGCATCCGCGCCGCAGCGTTAAACAACCGGCGGCGCAATTCCGCCCTTGATTCGTCCACGAGCACTCCTTTCGTTACTGAATTGTTTAGCACCTAAATATTTAGCTGCTAAAACATATCACTGCTAAAAGGAAACACCGGCACTATTACCAAAACGTGCAAGAAAGTCCACAAACGCACGA
>DJEE01000054.1 GCA_002431805.1 Eggerthellaceae bacterium UBA5906 | reverse complement strand
CATGTACTCCTCGTTCGTGGGGATGATGATGATCTGCACGGCAGAATCGTCGGTGGAGATGATGCGCTCGAAACCGCGATGACGATTTTTCTCCTCGTCAAGCACGATGCCAAGCGGTTGCAGGCCCGAGAAAATCATACGGCGCATTTTCTCGCAGTTCTCGCCTACGCCCGCCGTAAGCACGATAGCGTCCACGCCGCCCATAACGGCAATGTACTGGCCGATGTACTTTTTCACCGAGTTCGAGAACATGTCGTACGCCAGCATCGCGCGCTCGTTGCCTTCTTCTGAAGCGGAACGCACGCTGCGCAGGTCGTTCGACACGCCGGAAATGCCCAGCAAACCCGATTGCTTGTTCATCAGGTCGTTCATTTCGGCGGCGGTAAGGTTTTCGTGCTCCATGACAAACGGCACGATGGCAGGGTCGATGGCACCGCAGCGCGTGCCCATCATCAAGCCGTCAAGGGGCGTGAGGCCCATCGAGGTGTCAACGGCCACACCGTGGTCGATAGCCGACGCGGAACAGCCGTTGCCCAAATGCAGCGTGATAAGCTTCAAGTCCTCAAGCGGCTCATCAAGTACCGCGGCCGCACGTTCGGAAATGTAGCGATGCGAGGTGCCGTGCGCGCCGTACTTGCGGATGGCGTACTTTTCGTACAGTTCATAGGGAAGCGGGTACATATACGCCTTCGGCGGCAACGTCTGGAAAAACGAGGTGTCGAACACTGCAACCATAGGAACGCCCGGCATGTGCTTCTGGCAGGCATGAATGCCCATAAGCGCTGCCCCGTTGTGAAGCGGCGCAAGTTCAGCCAGTTCGTCGATTTTCGCGATGACATCGTCATCGATAAGCACGGAGCGGTCGAAATACTTGCCGCCCTGCACGATGCGATGACCCACGGCGTCAATCTCGGAAAGCGACGAAATGGCCGCGTCGTCGCCGGAAACCAGCGAATCGAGCACCAACGCCATGGCGTCGTCATGATTGGCCATCTTCGCGTCGATGACCACTTCGTTTTCGTCAAGTCCATGCTTGTGGAACGCCTGGGCGCTGCCAACGCGTTCACAAATGCCCTTGGCCATGAGCGTATGAGTTTCAACATTGATGAGCTGGTATTTCAGCGAGGACGAACCTGCATTGATAACCAAAACGTTCAACGGCCTGCCTCCTTAAGCGTTATTGTTCGAGCAACCATTGTAGCGGGCACTACCCCGAAGCGCACCCGCAACCAGGCAGCACATCGGCAAGCGGTTCTACGACAGCGTGGTGTCGCGCGTGGCGTCGGACACCTCAGGCTCAAGCTGGCCCATCAGCACGTCAACTTTTTGCTGCGCATCGGACAAGCGCCCTTGCAGCGCACGCAGCAAGGCTACGCCGCGCTCGTATTTGGCAAGGCTGTCCTCCAGCTCAAGCGTATTGGACTCCAGCACGCCCACGATGCCGTCAAGCTCGGCCATGGCCTCACGAAACGTAAGCTCTTCAATGGGTTTTTGATTCTCGGCGGTTTCCATATGATGCATCCTTTCCGGAACGAACGTTACGAACAAGCGGGTTTGGCGTCTTCCACGCGGCACGCAAGCACGCCGTCGGACACCGTCACGGCAACGGAGCTGCCAACGGGAGCGTTTGCGACCGTTTTCACCACCGCGCCCGCTTCGTCGCGCGCGATGGCATAGCCGCGCCCAAGCACCGCAAGCGGCGAGAGCGCTTCAAGCTGCGCCGCCGCAACGCCGATTTGACGCTCAAAGCGCTGCGGAAGCGCACTGCCCACAGCAGCAAGACGCTGCCGCTCAAGGTCAAGCTGCCCGGCCGCACGCGCAGAGGCTTGCGGTAACGCGCGCACCAGCCGTTCGCGATCGCGCTCAACTTGCACATACAGCTGCTGTGTGCGCTGCGGGAGCACCTGGGAAAGCCGCTCACGTTGGCGCTTCAGCGCGGCGGCATCGACAGACACGGCAGTAGGAAGTGCCGTTGCCAGACGCTCAGCCAAGCGCTGAACCTGTGCACGATCCTTATCCAGGCTTGAGGGCAAGGCACGCGACAGGCGCTCGGCCGCAAGGTCAAGACCTTGTGCAGGTGCCGCCAAAAGCGCGTTAGCATCGCTGAACACGGGACGTTCGGCAACGCGGTCGACCTGAGCGCAAGCGCGCTCCAAGCAGCGCTGCGCACACGTGTTCAAGCTGCCGCCGCGGGCGGCAAACAGCGCATCAAGGCTTTCACGAGCGGGGCTTACCTTTTCAGCCGCCGCCGTGGGCGTTGACGCACGCAGGTCGGCCACCATGTCGGCGATGGACGTGTCGGGCTCGTGCCCGATGCCGGTAACCACAGGCACGGGGCATTTCACAATCATGCGCGCCAGAAACTCGTCGTTAAACGGCATAAGGTCCTCATACGATCCGCCGCCGCGCACCACCAGCACCACTTCGGCACCTGCATGCACCACCGCACGCATGCCCTCCACGATGCCCGCCGGCGCCTGCGGCCCTTCAACGGCAACGCCGGCGAACAGCACGCGCGCCACGGGGAACCTGCGCCGCAACGTTCGCAACACATCGTGCACCGCATCACCACGTGGGCTGGTAACCACGCCGATGGTAAGTGGGTAGGCAGGCACCGGCAGCTTACGAGCAGGGTCCATAAGCCCTTCGGCCTGCAGCTTGCGCGCCAGATTTGCTACCTGCAAGCGCAGCTGGCCCTCGCCAGCAAGGGAAATGGAGAACACGTCGAAGTTCATGCGACCCTTTGCCGCATACAGCGTGAAACGCCCCGTAAGCTCCACAAGCTGCCCCACGCCCACCTGCACACCCGAAGCGCGAAAGCGATTGTTCCACATCATGCACGGAAGGCTTGCCGACTTGTCCTTCACGGTGAAGTACACGGCTTTGTAGCCGGGCTTGTTCGACAGCTCGGACACCTCGCCTACCAGGCGCACCGTCACGCCCTCAAGCGCACCTTTCGCAAGCGCCATAGCCGCGGAAACGGAAAGCGCACCGGAATTTTCCGAGCGCGAAGCGCCGCTTTTGCCCACGTTAACACCATATGCCGCAGCGGCAGCCGCTGCGGCCTGCTCGACACTGCGAGAAGACGCACGCCCGGCGGCATGCGCAGCCCCCGGGCGATAAGAAACGCCGCCGGACATACCGGCGGCATGCGTATATGTACGGTTGTACGTCACAGGACTACTCGTCGCGGGACTGCAAAAGCCACAGCAACTGCAGGATAGACGTGAGCGCAGCGGCCACATAAGTGAGCGCGCAGGCGCGCAACACGGAATACGCGCCGGATTGCTCGGTTTGAGAAATGCCCTGCGTGGTCAAAAACGCCAGGCCTCGGCGCGATGCATCGAACTCAACGGGCAACGTGACCAGCTGGAACAGCACCACAACGGCGTACAAGATAATGGCAAGCGTGGTCAGACCGGCCATATGCATGAAGATGCCGATCATCAGCAGAAACACCCAAGCGTTCGAAGCGAAGTTCACCGCCGGAACCAACGCGCCGCGAATTTTCATGGGCGCGTAGCCTTCGGCAAACTGACAGGCATGGCCAACCTCATGACACGCGGTGGCGATAGCCGTGATGGACGTGCCGCCGAAGGCATCGGGGTCAAGCGTGATGGAATTCGTGCGCGGATCGAAGTGATCTTGCTGCGGGCCGCCGCGATGAATCTGCACACCGGTGACACCGTTTGCAGCCAGCATGCGCTCGGCCATCTGGGCACCGGTGATACGCGTGGAGGCGGCAACATGCGTGTACTTGTTGATCTGGCGATTCACATACCACGTAGCACCCATGCCGATAACCATGGTCACCACGATAAGGGACAGATAGCTCATGCTCATAAGGGTCATGCACTCCTTAACAGGGGTAAGCGCCATCCCGGCGCAAAGGGGCAACCGCAACCGGCTGCCATTAGCTCACCAAGCGAGTATACCGAAGTGAAACGCTCTGCAAACACCTTCACAAGCGTTCCCGCGAAACGTTCGCAAACCGTAACCAAAACGGTTGCGCAAGTAAGGTGCACGACTAAAGAGTTATCGCGAACGCAGGGACGGAGGGGGTGTTCACGGAAACGTTTCAGGAAACGAGATGGGCTACCGTGAACACCCCCTCCGTCCCCGCGTTCACACGAGCGCTACCTCAGTGCGCAGCCATCCCCGCGTTCACACGAGCGTTTAACAATGCTTTCGCTTCATTCTTCGCCGTCGAGACGCGTGACTTTCAGCTCGTGGCCTTCGATCGATAGCACCAGCTTACCTTCCAAAAGCTCCAGAAGCTCTTCGCCCACCAACGCGCGACGCCATCCGCGCAACAAATCAATGCCCTCGCGATACCCGCGCGCCACGCGCACGAGGTCATCATGGCTGGCCAACGTGGGAAACGCCACGCCGTTTTCCTTTGCGCGCAGGCGCACAAGGGCCGTCATCAAATCAAGCGGCGCATCAACGTTCGGCTCGTTTTTGCCGCTGCGGTCGGGCTCGGGCCACGTATCGGGGCTTGCGTCCATGGCAGCCTTCATAAGCGCCGCCACCGCACGGGCATCGCGCGTGTTCAGCTTTTCGCGCATGCCGCGCACCATGAACAAGTCATCGATGGTGCGCGCGTCGCGCTTGCACGCTTCCACAATCTGCTCGTCGGTGATAACCCACTTGCGCGGCACGTTGCGCTTCTGCGCCGTAAGCTCACGCCATGCAGCCACCTCGCGCGCCGCGGCAAGTTGGCGACGCGAAAGCTGCCCTACGCGCTTTAAGCGCCGATACCGTTCGCGTTCGTCGGATTCAAAGCGCGCCGGGTCGCACATTTCGGCAAACTCCGGGTCAAGCCAGTGCAACCTACCCTGGCTTTCCAGCTCGGAGCGCATATGGTTGTACATGCGCGGCAGGTAAATCACATCATCGGCCGCATACTCAAGCTGGGAATCGGACAGAGGGCGGCGCGACCAATCGGTAAACGAGTCCACTTTGCGCAGCTGCACCCCGCATTCGGCGCTTACCAGTGCACCGTAGCCAATCTGCTGCGTATGCCCCAAAAGCGCAGCGGCAACTTGCGTGTCGAACAACGGGTGCGGCAGCGCACCCACTTCATGCCATAAAATCTCAAGGTCCTGCCCGCCGGCATGCAGGATCTTCATCACGTTTTCGTCTTCCAAAAGCGGCGCGAGCACATGCAAATCGCTCACGGCAAACGGGTCGACGATGACCACTTCGTCATCGGTGGCAAGTTGAATCAAACACAAACGAGCATAATATGTTTTCTCGCGGAGAAACTCAGTGTCGATGGCGAGCACGCCTGAGCGGTGCGCGCGGGCGATAAATGCCTCAAGGGTTTCTTGGTTTGCGATGTACACCCGGTAATTCCTCACGTTCACTTACTATCTGCGGTACCATGTAATGATAATGCAAGAAAGGGGGCAGCGGTGAAACTGCTCGTCATTAACAACCTGTCATCGGGCTACGGCGAAGGCGCTGTGTACGACTTCATGCGCAGCTTTGCCACCGACGGCGATGAAATATGCATGCGCTGCACGAACGGCACCACACCTGTTGAGGCGCTGGTAGAAGGTGCGCAAAAATACGATGCCGTGATCGCCGCCGGCGGCGATGGCACCGTGGCAACCGTATGCTACCTTTTAGCGAACACGGGCATCCCCGTGCTGCCCTTCCCCGCCGGAACGGCAAACCTGCTTGCGCTCAACCTTGCCAGCCCGCTTGAACCGCACGCGCTGGCGAAGATGGTGCGCAGTGGGCAGACGCTTGACTTCGACATGGGCGAGATATGCGTAGGCGACCGCAAATTCGGCTTCTCCATCATGGCAGGCGCTGGCTACGACGCCACCATCATGCGCGGCGCCCAGCGCGGCAAACGCTTGCTCGGCCCCATTGCCTACCTGAAATCCGCCGTGGTAAACGCCATGCCGCAGCAATCGAAGCTCACCCTTGAGCTTGACAGCGGCACCGTTGAAAGCGAGGGGTTAGGCGTGCTGCTGGTGAACTTCTCGAAAATCCAGTTCGACATCACCGTCACACACGACAACGAGCCGCGCGACGGCGAGTTCGACGTGGTGGTGCTGAAGGCGAAAACGGCGTTCGACCTGATACCTGCCCTGTTCGCCGGAATCCTAGACCGCGACGGAGAATTCCCCGATCGCACCGATGCGCTTGAGATTTTCCGCACGCGCACCGTTTCCGTGAAGGCAGACCCGCCCATGGAAGTGCAATACGACGGCGAGCCAACCGGGCTTGTTACCCCGTTTTCGGCGCGCATCTTGCCGCGCGCCACGCGCCTGTTCATATCCGACGAAGGCTACAGCCAGTTCGCCAAATAGCGAAAGACCCTGCCTGGCAGGGTCTTTCATTTTGATGCGTTACGATACTAGTTCTCAGGTTTTTCTGCACCGCCATCTTGCTCGGCATTACCCTGTTTGGCTTCGCCCTGCTCGGCCTTCCACTTCGCAAGGTTACTTGACCAACGCATTTGAATGAGCTCGAGGATAACGGCGAACACCATGGCAAAGTACACCATCAGCTTCTCCATATGCATATCAAGCACTTCGATGCCGGAGTTGATACCCAGCGAATCCAAGAACAGCAGCACGCCGATGACGGTGATGAACACCAACGCCAAGATCTTCATTTCCGTGTGCTTGTTGATGAAGTCGGAGATGGCGTCGATGAACACCATCATGATGATAATGGCGAACACCACGGCCATGATCATGATGATCAAATGCTGCGCCAAGCCAACCGCCGTGATAACCGAGTCAATGGAGAACACCACGTCCATGACCATGATGGTGGCTACTGCTTGGCCCAGGCCGATGCGATGCAGCTCTTTGTGCTCTTCGGAATGCTCGGCTTTCTCTTCGGTAAGCGCCAGCACGTCGCGCAGCTCCTGGATGCCCTTATAAATAAGGTACGCGCCGCCAAGCAGCAGCACCAAGTCGCGCACATTGAAATCATGAGAGAAAAATCCCAGGTCAATGGTAAATAGCGGATTGGTCATATGCACCAAGAAGCTGGCAAAGCATAGGAAGATACAGCGCGACACCATAGCGCCGAGCAGGCCTAGCTTGCGGCCGATGTGCTGTTTTTCCGGTGGCAGGCGGTTAGTGGTGATGGAAATGAACACGATGTTGTCAACGCCAAGCACCACCTCTAGAAACATGAGGGTGACCAAGCTGATCCACGCCTCGGGCGTTGCGAAGATGGAAAGGTCCATGAAAGCTAAAGCTCCTTCTTGTCTAAATGTCCGACATGCGCCCGAAGTAGCAGATAAAAAAAGACTCATGGCGCAACGCCGGCAAGCGTTGCGCCATGAGTCTTGCAATTTCAGGTACGCCAGGTCTTGCGACCACGATGTTGAACGCACCGCAGGTATGTCCTGCCTGCTACTCCCCCATGGGCTTTCCGTAGGCTACCATGAGCAGCCCGCACCCGCAATGCTATACTGATGCCGCACACAAACCATCGACACATTACCGCAAGAGGTTCCCATGCCGCTTTTTCATCATCCCGCCGACTACACCGTCGAGCAGGGCAATATCCGCTACATGGATGGCTCGCGCCTTGCACGCCCCATCGCTATGCCGCGCAGCCAGCAAATCATCGCCGGCGTATTCGTGGTTGTGGCCATCATCATCGGCTTTCGCCTGGCGTCGAATGTTATCGGCGCTGTCAGCAGCGCAAATGAGGAAAGCCAGGCCAGCGTTGAGGAAAACCTGTCGCGCAGCGTCACGTACGACCTGCCCGTGCTTACCCAGCTAGCCGACATGGACGACCAAACCATCCTTGATACGTTCGCAGCCGCCGGCTACACCGTGTACAACCAAACCCCCGATGGGTCGTCTGGCCTTGACCTGGTGAAACTTCCGGCCGATGTAAGCGTTACCGACGCTGCGGCCATGTATGCCAAAGGCGTATCCAGTTTATCGGCCTCAAACGCCGCGCTGCTGCTTAACGGCAGCTGGTCGCTGAGCGTCGATCGCTCCGATGGACTGAGCTTTGTGGTGCGCTATGCCGATTTCTCCTCAAGTTCGCTTGAAGCCGCCATTCAATCGGCCATTGCCGCAGAAGGCTTCGACACGACAACCATCAGCAGCAACGGCATCGATACCGATGAGGTTGGCAACATGTTCGAAGCCGGAACGGTTGACATCGACGACACCACCTACACCTGGCGCGTTTCGGCCACGGCCCTTTCGGACAAGTACGACATCAAGGGCCTTCCCGACACGGCAGCCTATGTGGGCATTCGCCTGACGGCATAAAACACCGGCCTCAAGCCTTGCCTGGGGAAGAACTATGGAATTGCCCGCGCCGCCTGCAAACCGCAGGCGGCGTTTTTGTTATCCTGGGTATTCTTTGAGCAGATAGGAGCCCAAGCATGCAAGATTCGCCACGCATAGCAAAACGCCGCGCACGTGAAGAGAAAACGGTTTCGCAGATGATTGCGCTGTACTGCAAAGGCAATCACGGTACTGCCGAGCGTTCATGCACCAGCGTGTGCGGCGAACCCGTTTGCGAAGCATGCGCCAAGCTTGACGAATACGCCGCGCTGCGCACGCGGCGATGCCGAAAAATGGACGTGAAAACCAGCTGCGACGCCTGCGAAAATCACTGCTACAAGCCCGAAATGCGCGAACGAATCCGCACCGTTATGCGCTACAGCGGCCCGCGCATGCTCACGAAACACCCCATTGCAGCCATACGCCACTTGCTTGGGAAATAGTTAGAGAAAGCAACGCGAAACACGCACACTACCCCCGAGGATGGGCGCGCCGATGCTCGCATTCAAGGCGTTCGGGAGTGGTATGCGTGTACAGCTGCGTCGTGGACAAGCTGGCGTGCCCAAGCATTTCCTGTACGCTGCGCAAGTCCGCACCGCCCGCCAGCACATCGGTGGCAAACGTATGGCGCATATCATGCGGCGTTATGGTTGCGGGCAAACCGGCAGCCGCAAGCGCTTGCTTGAACATCTTGCGCATGGCGTCGGGGCCCATCTGGTTCCCGCGCGTTGAAACGAAGAAGTACGGACACGCCTTACCCGCGACAAGCTTCGGTCGCGCTACCAGCAAGTACGTGCGCATGCTGCGCAAGGCCAAGTCGTGCAGCGGGACGATGCGCTCTTTGCTGCCTTTGCCCACCACTTTGCAATACCCCGCATCGAAATCAACGGCGGAAAGCTGCAACCCGGACGCCTCGGAGATACGCGCACCGCACGCGTATAAAAACTCCAGCAACGCCTGATTGCGCATTTCGGCAGGCGTGCGCGCATCCTGCCCGTCGGCGTCAACGCGCTTCGCGTACACACCGAGCAGCTTCACCATGTCTTCCGGGCGAATATGATGCGGCAGGCGCTGCGGCTGCTTGGGGCCCGAAAGTGCGCTCGCCGGATCTTCGGACACAATACCGGACACGTTAAGCCATTGGAAAAACGTGCGCAAAGCTGAAAGCCTGCGATTAATGGTGCTGCGCGCGTACTGCGCCTGCTCAAGCTGGCTTAAATAACGGCGAAGCTGCCGATGCGTAGGATGCAGCGCATCAACGCCTACACGCTGCGCCCATGCCGCGTAATCCGACAAATCGATGTGATACGCGCGCAATGTGTTCTCCGAGCTGTTGTGCTCGGCTTTATAGGCAATCGCAAATCGTTCGATAAGGCAAGCGATGTCGCTGCCGCTTGACGCCTCAGGCAAATCTTGGCACGGCTGCGAAAGGTCACCAACGCCGTGTTGAACTGCAGTTTTACGCGTCATCGTTTGCCTCGATGGCGTCAGATTGCGTTGCACCAGCCCTTAGCAACCCGCATTGCGCAAGCTCTTCGCGGTATGCTTGCAGCGCTTCGGCACCACGTTGCGCATAGGCGGCGTAGCGTTCGCGCTTGTTGCGAATGTGGTGCGCAAGCGGCTCCATAATGCCAAAGTTCACGTGCATGGGCTGGTAATCAACCGTTTCCGGGTTCGTGGCATATGCCACAAGCGCGCCGAACGCCGTTTGCTTCGGCAGCTGCGGTGCCGCAACGCCCCGCAGCAAAGCGGCAACGGCAAACGCCGCGTGCAAGCCCGAGCGAATGGCCTCGCAGTATCCTTCCGTGCCTGCAAGCTGCCCGGCAACGAACACCGGCACGTCCGCGCCCACGGTTGAACGTAGCTGCAGCTGCGGCGTAAGCAGCTCGGGCGCGTTGATGAACGTATTGCGATGCATAACGCCGAAACGCGCAAATTCCGCCTGTTCAAGCCCCGGAATCATGCGGAACACGCGCTTTTGCTCCGGAAACGTCAAGTTGGTTTGGAAGCCAACCAGGTTGTAACTTTCGCCATGCGCATCTTCAGCGCGCAGCTGCAACGCCGCCCACGGACGACGCCCCGTTGCAGGGTCAGTCAGCCCCACGGGTTTAAGCGTGCCAAAGCGTGGAGCATCCACGCCTTTGCGGGCAATCTCCTCAATGGGCTGACATGCCTGAAACAGGTCGCGGGTTTCGAAATCGCGGCGAATGACGCGATCAGCAGCAACCAGTTCACCAATGAACGCCTCGTATTCCTCGCGTGAAAACGGGGCGTTCAGATAATCACCCGCATCACCTGTTGCATCTTCGTAGCGGCTTTGCCGGAACAGCTTTCCCCTATCCAGCGAATCAGCCATGACGATTGGCGCGGCGGCGTCGTAAAACGCCAGGTGGTCTTTGCCCGTGAGCTGCTCAAGCGACTGCGCCAGCGCATCTGAGGTAAGCGGCCCCGACGCCAGCACCACTGCGTCAGCGCAGGCACACGTATCGCGGATGCTGACAACCTCTTCGTGCAGCAGCACGATGTTGGGGTGAGCTTGAATCCTTCGAGTGATGTCGCCCGCAAACGCATCGCGGTCGACGGCTAGTGCACCGCCTGCAGGCACGGCATGCGTGCGCGCTACCGCATATACCTGCGAGCCTAATGCCGCAAGCTCGGCTTTCAACATGCCCGCAGCGCTGTCGGGCTTTGTGCTTTTCAGGCTGTTCGAGCATACAAGCTCGCCGCACAGCCCCGTTTTGTGCACGGCAGTTTCTTTTACCGGACGCATTTCGTACAGCTTGACGGCAAAACCAAGGTTCGCAAGCGTAAGCGCCGCTTCGCTTCCGGCCAAACCGCCGCCAACGATAGTGATATGTTTCATGTTTTCCATGAGGCACAGCATACCAGAAGCTAGGCGCACGGGCCCCAACGCCCATCAGGATAGCGCGCGAACAACCCCTCCTTTTCACCTTCGGCCAACCTGCCCATTAGCCATGAACGCGGGTTTTGCCTTCCGCAGTGACGGCTTGCCAAGTCGTACAGCTCTTCCATACCAAGCGGCTGCGCCGATAGCGCAGCGGCAAGCGGATCTTCAAGTTGCCGTTGCCGCGCGCGCGAAGACTGCGTGCCTTCAGAAGCGCCTTGCGTGAATGATTCCTGTTTTAAGCAGCCGAACAGGCTGAACAGCACATCGGAAAACGACTCATCGTCCACCACCGGCGTGGCACCTTGGTACAGCAGCCGATTTGCGCCGCGCGAATACGGCGAGGTTATGGCTCCCGGCACCACCAGCACATCCCGATTTGCCGCCAAGGCCTCATCGGCCGTTGAAAACGTGCCCGAAGGAAGCCCTGCCTCAACGATAAGCGTCGCACGCGCCAAGCCCGCGATAAGTCGATTGCGCGTGCGAAACTGTTGCGGCAGCGGCGGCGCCTCCCAAGGATGCTCAGACACCACCGCCCCGCCCGCAGCCGCAATGCGCTCGAACAGGCCGACGTGCCGCGCCGGATACGGCATATCGCACCCGCCGCCTAAAAACGCCACCGTAGGCGCACCTGCGGCAAGCGCCGCTTCATGCGCGGCCGCATCGCAGCCGTACGCTCCACCCGATATGATGGCAACGCCGCGCGCCGCGGCCAACCTTGCGAACCTTTGTGCAAGGCCGAGCCCGTATGGCGTGGCTTTGCGCGCTCCAACCACCGCAAGCCCCTCCTGCAACGCCGCAGGGTCGCCTAACACGTACAACGCCTTTGGCGGCCGAGGGATAGAGCGCAAAGCAGCCGGAAACAACGCGTCTCCGGGACGCAACACGTACCGTGGCCCCTCAAGGTGATGCACGCAACCGCTACGCGCGCTCATGAGCGCACACCCCCTTCTCGCAGCCTAAACCCAACCGCTTCGCAGATGTGATCATGCCCTACTGAGGCGGCCTGCTCCATGTCGGCGATGGTACGCGACAGCGCCAGCGTGCGCATGATGGCCCGACCGCTCATGTTGCTTTTCGTGGCGATGGACTCGAAGAATGTCGCGTCGCGCTTCACTAAATTGCAAGCCCGCACCAGCACTTCTGTTGAGGCGCCGCGCTCGTCGATGCCCGTGTGCGCGCGCCGCCACGTTGAGTACTCGCGCGCAGCCATAACGCCTTCGCGCAGCTGTGCCGAAGACGTACCATGGCCTGTTGCCAGCACCTGCCCCGGCTCGATGCGCGCCACATCGATATGCACGTCAATGCGATCGAGCACCGGACCACCGATGCGGCCTTGATACGTGCTGATTTGCCGCTGCGTGCAGGTGCACGTGCGCTGACGGTCGCCAAAATGTCCGCAAGGACACGGGTTTGCAGCGGCTACCAGCATGAACCGTGCGGGAAATTTCACGCTCCCATCGGCGCGCGTGACCACCACCTCTCCCGATTCCATAGGTTGCCGAATACCCTGCAACACCGATGGCGCAAACTCAGGCAGCTCGTCCAAAAACAGCACGCCGTTATGGGCAAGCGAGATTGCGCCCGGGCGCGGTGGAGAACCGCCGCCCACCAAGCCCGCTAAGCTTGCACTGTGATGAGGGGCGCAAAACGGCCGAATGCCCGCAAGCTCGGCCGCAACATCTTCACCGGCAACCGAATGGATTACCGCGGTTTCCAGCGCCTCTTCACGCGACAGCGGCGGCAAGATGGAAGGTAAGCGCGAGGCCAGCATTGTTTTACCCGAGCCGGGCGGCCCCATCATAAGCACGCCATGGCCTCCCGCTGCAGCAATCTGAAACGCGCGTTTCGCCATGTCGTGCCCGGCAATGTCCCTGAAGTCCTTTTCGGAAGCCGGTGTATGTCGGTTACCGGCGCTCAACCGAGCAAAATCGCCCGTACGTAAATCTGATAACCCGCCCACGATGCGCCGCTCAAGGCCCTCAACAGCACCCGCACCGTCTTCCTGGGCACTGGCAAGCGGCAAGCCAAGCTGTTTCGCGCACAACGCATACGCGAGCAGGCCCGGCACAGGACGCACCGCTCCATTTAGCGACAACTCCCCCACGAACAAATAATCTTCCGAAATCTGCGGGTTGATTTGCGCCGTAGCGCACAGCAGGCCCACTGCAATAGGCAAATCGAACCCCGAACCGGTCTTGCGCAGCGCGCCAGGGGCAAGGTTCACCACCACTTTGCTGTTGGGCATGGTAAATCCGCACGCGCGCAAGGCGGCACGCACACGTTCACGAGATTCTTGCACCGAAGCATCACCCATGCCAACGATGGAAAAGCCCGGCATGCCGTTTGAGATGCACACTTCAACGTCCACGGGAACAGCCTGCACGCCGCGCAGCGTTGCCGCACGCACCACGCACGACGCCGCAGCCATCACGCCACCCCAAACGCGTTGATGTGATGCCGCAGCGTTGCCCTATCTTCTTTCATGAGCACCGATATCACGTCAAAGCGAATAGGGATGCTGTCAGCTTCGAATCGTTGGGTGAAATAGGTTGCTATCCGTTCGTATTTTCCTCGTTTACGCTGATCAACGGCATCGCTTGGCAAACCCTTTTCGATGCTCGTGCGCGTTTTCACCTCTACGAACACCAGCGTATCAGCGTCTCGCGCGATGATATCCGCTTCGCCCGCCGCGCACGACCAGTTGCGCGCGATGATTTCGTATCCGCGATTCACCAAAAAGTTTGCCGCAAGGTTCTCCCCTTCGCAACCAATCTGCTTATTCCGAACACCCATCTTCTTGCGCCTGTCCGCCGGGTTTTTCGCAACAGGAGCCGCACTGCGCGCCGCCACCTTCCTCGCACGGTCCGAGCGAACAGGGCAAGCCGTCGCGGAGCCGTTTCGCAATGCGTCGCCGCGTTTTTGCGCAGAAAGCGAATCTGGCGACGCCTGTTGATTGTCTGACGCAAGCGTCAATGCGTTCGATGCGCTTGCAGATTTTGACGACAATTCGCCCTGCTGCGTGCGCGAAGGTTGTCTCAGTGTTCTCTTCCGAGTTGCACGTGCGCCACACTGCGCATAATCGGGGTTGGTCATAGCTCTCCTTTCTCAGCCATCACCAACCTTAGCAAGCTAACCTTGCGCATCTTTTGCAGATATAACCGCACAAAACAGCTCAAACCTTGCAGAAATGCAACACGCCAATGCACCTGAATCTTCCTTCATTAAAACCTTTATCTTGCAGAGGCCTTGCAATCTACCGGCGCACCTCTTCCTTGTATGTGGGCCACATCGAATCTACAGTCGCAGCAAGGAAGCACACGACGCGTGGTCCCAACGCCTAGAACGCCTCACACGCAACAAATGTGGCCAGCCCATATACTGAGCTGGCCACATTTGCCCACCTTACACGCAGCTAGAACGCCCGCTAAAACAGCGATTCCTGCACAAACGCATGGCAAAACGACACGCGATGGATAGGGCACAGGCCGTAGTCTTTAATAGCCTGGATGTGGGCCGGGCTTGCATACCCTTTATTGGAAGCAAAATCGTAAGCGGGATAGCGTTGGGCGTATTCGCACATAAGCGCATCACGTTCGACTTTCGCAACGATGGACGCCGCGGCAATAGATGCGCATTTTCCGTCGCCTTTCACCACGTTCACCTCGCGCGAATCCATATGCAACGGATTGCCGTCAAGCAGCACCACCTCGGGCTCAATGCCCGCAGCTTCAACTGTGCGAACAGCCTTGCGAAACGCCGTGATAAGCGAAGCAGTCATGCCGTTAGCATCGATGTCGGCTGGCTCGATGTACTGCACGGTCCAAGCAAGCGCAACGTCCTTGATTTGCGCGGCAATTTCCTCGCGGCGCTCAGGCTTTACCTGCTTCGAATCGTTCAACCCGGCGATGTGCGGCTGCTCGGGCAGCACCACGGCACCAACCGCCAGCGGACCGGCAAGCGGGCCGCGGCCAACCTCGTCAAGCCCCACAACAAGCTTGCCGCCCGCAACTTCAGCTTGGAACGAGTACATGTTTGCAAGACGCTTTGCCTCCGCCTGCTCCGCTGCTATACGACGTCGCGCCGTTTCCACCGCACTGCGAACGCCTTTGCGCGTATCAGCCACCAGCGATCGCTCAAGCACGGCAAACTCCGCCGCGTCTGCACGTTGCAGCTTTTCTTTAATCTCCGCAACCGTAGGTCCCATGCTTCGCCTTCCCCGCAATACTACTTGCATGTAGCATAGCGCACCTTAGCTGTGCGGTTGCCCGCCAAGCAATGCTAACCTGCAAACAAACCGCGAATGTCCGCCCAACAAAAAAAGAACCCTTCCACCGCAGGGC
>DJEE01000056.1:6398-8795 GCA_002431805.1 Eggerthellaceae bacterium UBA5906 | reverse complement strand
CTGATATTTCCTGGACGATTGATTAGGCGCTCCTCTTACATCCGCTATGATTGAGGGTAAGAAATCAATCAGGAAGAGGAGGAAGCGGCGCGTGGATGAGCCTTTGACGGAGGACTTGCTGCGGGAGTTGCTGGATTCGCCCGACCCTGCGCAGTTTGCGGCGAACAATCGGCTTTCCGAACGCGATGTGCCCTCGTACTTGCAGCAGCTGCTTGATGAACGCGGCCTGAAGCGTTCGCAAGTTGTTCGCGATGCGGGCTTGAATGCAACGCATGGCTACCAGATTTTCACGGGCCAGCGCGGCGCTTCGCGCGACAAGTTGCTGCAGCTGGCGTTTGCTATGGGGCTTACGCTGCGCGAGACGAACCGGCTGCTGCGCGCCGGCGGTCACAACGAGCTGTACTGCAAGTGCCGTCGCGACGCCATCATCATCTTCTGTATCAACCATAAGATGGGCTTGCGCGAAGCCGATGAAGAGCTGTATCGCTTCAAGGAACAGACCATTTGCTAATGTTGAAGGGCTTGCCGGGCGGCAAGTCCTTCATTTCTGTTACCATCGGTTTCATGATTGATGAACTGCAACAACAGCTTGACGCCCTTGCGCGCGATGATTGCTATCGCGTTGATGCGGTGCTGAAAGAAACCGAACTCGAACGTACCGAGCGCGTGTTTTTTGTGGGCGCAAACGGCGCCGAACAAGGGCCGTATGTGCGTAAAACGTTCACTGCGCAAGCAGGTTTGGGAAGCGCGTATGAGCGTATATTGGCTGCCCAGCATGCAGGTGTGCGATTTGTGCACCTTCCACACATCGTCGATTGCTACGATGCGGGGGAGCAGCAGGTTGTAGTGATGGAATGGCTGTTCGGACACACGCTTGGCGAGGAAGTGCATGCGTGCGGCCCTTCGCTTGAGCTGGCGTGCCGCCTGTTTCCACAGGCATGCGATGCGGTGTGCGAGCTGCACGAGCGCTTCACGCCGCCTATCATCCATCGCGATATCAAGCCCAGCAATTTCATGGTGCTCGGCAATACCGTCATGCTCATCGACTTAGGTATAGCGCGCACCTTCGACGCGGCAGCTGCAACGGATACGCATCAATTCGGGACGCGTGCTTATGCGCCGCCCGAACAATTCGGCTATGGACAAACTGATGTGCGCAGCGATGTGTATGCCCTTGGCATGCTGCTGTTCTATATGCTGTGCGAGGAAACGGCCAGCCCGGCTATGCTTGAAGCACGTATGAGCGCGTTCGACGTGCCATCGGCCGTTCGAGATGTTGTAGTGCATGCTTGCTCGTTCGACCCGACGAACCGGTATACAACGGTCACCGACCTGAAGCAGGCGTTTCTTGCCACAACGGTACCAGTTCCCGTTGCAGCTGTGCGGGCGCAGCCGCAACCGCGTGAGCCGCTTCGAGTGAAAGTTGACTGCGCTGGCAAATCGCTGGGGAAGTTTTTCGATCGCATTCCAGTTGGCGTTGGCATCGCGTGGAACGTTGTACTGCTTACCTATACGGTGCTGCTTGGGTATATATGCGTTGCTTCGATGATCAATCCTGTGGGCGATACTGCGGCGCTTCCGCCTGGCGCGCGCGTTGCCTCATATGCGGCAACGTGGCTGATGTTCGTGTCGCTGGTTCCCTCGGTTGTGGACGTGCGCTCGCTGCATCGCATTTTGCCGCGATTTGCAAGCCTTCGCTGGCTTGCGCGCATGGGTGTTTCCTTTGCCGTTATCCTGTTGGCGCTGGTGTTGCTGATTGCCGTCGGCGGCGTGTACGTTAATTCCTAGCGAATTGCTACCTTGTTTGCAACGTTTTTGCAGGTTTACTGTGCCGTTCATCGAATCATCCTGCGTTGCGGTTTTGTTACGGTACAATCTATAACGCTTTAGATAAGGAGATGGGTGGGGCCTGGTGGTTCCCGCGGCCTTCAAAGCCGTTGTGAGGCGCGCAGAACGTCTCGGGTGTGTTCGATTCGCACGCATCTCCGCCAGAAAGTAAGAAATGGGAGCCCGGTGGGCTCCCATTTTTCATGCGCGGGTTTGCCGTTGCAGCTTTATTTGACCAGCTCGCGGGCGTCTCCTGCGCGTCGCGTGACGCCAGCATCGTCAAGGTACTCTAGAAGCGGGATGGCGTGCTTGCGGCTTACGCCCATGGCGTCTTTCAGGTCAGCCGCCGTTGCCGGGCCTACGGCAAGTTTGTTGCGCACGGCCCGTTCGAGCGCAACAAAAGCCTCTGCGTCAAAGTAGAACTCATCGCTCACCTTCACGGCGCGACCGGCCCGCTCAAGGGCGGCAAGCGCTTTGTACCCTTGCTTGGGCGCAAGGTTGGCTTGCGCGAACAGGTCACTTACCGCGGGTGGTTTCGGGCCAGCGGCGGCAAGCATACCTGCAAGCGCG
>DJEE01000056.1:2190-6371 GCA_002431805.1 Eggerthellaceae bacterium UBA5906 | reverse complement strand
CCTGCAAGCGCGTTGGCTGCCTGCTCTTCAAGCTTGCGTGCCCCGGCACCCGCCTGCGGATGGCTGACCTGGCCGCTTTCCGCAACGGCGTGGCCTTGTGCGCACGCTGCGGCAAGCACGGCGTCAAACGTTGGCACCGCGCAGCGCGGCATGCAACGGGTGCGCAGTGCTTCCTTGGCAATACCGGTTGCCGCAGGGTTTTGCGCATGGAAGCTTAGCAACTCGTTTTCTATGGTGCGGCACAGCTTCTGCATCATGGGCTTTGTGGCAAACAGCTCCGGCTGCGTGTTCTCCAGCGCTTCGGCTGCGCGTGCGTTTGCAAGTGCTTCAAGCTGGCTTTGCGCCACGGTTTCACTAAGCCCGCTTGTACGTGCAACGTCTGCAGCGCTCACGGGGTATTCGGCCATATCGAACGCGGCCTTTACGGCAGCAGCGGCGTCGTCTTCGCGCAACGCTTGCAGCAGCGCGCGATCGCCGTCGCTTATGCTGGTGGTGCGCTTGGGGTGGGCACGTAGCACCACGCCTCCGCCTACAACGTGCACGGGGGAATATGAACGGATAACAAACCGGTCACCGTATGCAACCGGTAAGTCCTCTTCGGTGCGAATCTGCGCCGCAACTGTTTGACCTGGCGAAACAGAAGAAACGCCGTCCATCAGCAGCACGCGTCCAATGCACTCTTTCGTGCCGTGCGCAACATGCACGCGGGTGCCGCTTTCAAGTGGTTTGTCAGACCCCGGCATGCCAAGATAGGTGACATCGCCATCGAAATGGTCGGATGGGGTGGTGGAGCCAGGTGAGCAGATAAAGTCTCCGGGACGTACTTGGTCGCACGATACCGCGTTGAGGTTCAGCGCGGTGCGATGCCCTGCCGCGGCCTGTTCAACGGGCGCTCCGTGAACCTGGATGGAGCGTATGCGCGTGTGAGTGCCGGAAGGCAAGATTTCCACTTCGTCGCCGACGTTCGCCACGCCGCTCCACAGCGTGCCGGTGACAACGGTGCCCGCGCCTTTGATGGTAAAGCTGCGGTCAACCGGCAGACGCAGCGCCGCCGAAGTTGCGCGCGTGTGTGTGGCATGCGCGGCGTTTTGGATGGCAAGGCGCAGCTTGTCAAGGCCGCTGCCGGTTCGAGCCGATACGGGCACGATTTCGGCGTTTGCATAGGGCGTGGCAGCTAGGCGAGTGCGCACTTCATCGGCCATGAACGCCGCCCATTCCTCATCTACCAGGTCGCTTTTCGTCAGCGCAACAACCAGCGTGGGGATGCCAAGCAGCTCGAGCACCGCAAGATGCTCCTCGGTTTGCGGCATGATGCCGTCGTCGGCTGCGATGCACAGCAAGGCCACATCGATGCCGGTGGCGCCGGCAATCATCTGGCGGACGAAACGCTCGTGGCCCGGCACGTCCACCACGCCCATAGCGGTGCCGTCGGGCAGCACAAGCTGCGCAAATCCCAGCTCAATGGTAATGCCGCGCTGCTTTTCCTCGGACAGGCGGTCGGGGTCAACGCCGGTAAGCGCCTGCACAAGCGTAGACTTTCCGTGGTCGATGTGACCCGCCGTCCCTAAAACCAAATCGGGCGTGGCGGCGTTTTGCTTGCTGCTCATAAGCTTTTAGGCCTCCTTCGCGCTTGCCAGCGAGTCGAAATAACTGCCAACCGCGTCGACGATCTCGGCAATGTCGTCATCTACGATGGTGCGCGCGTCGAACAGCACGCATTCGCGCTTGATACGGCTGATAACCGGCACCTCACGTTCGCGCTGCAAATGCTCTTCGCATGCTTGTGCGTTGCCGCATTTGAACTCTACGCGCACGCAGTAGGTGTCGATGTCGCACATGGGCAGCGAACCCCCGCCGGCGCGCCCCGTTTCCTCGACGATGCTCAGGTGGGCCTGGCGCGGCGAAACGCGCTTGCGCATGGCATGCATCAGCGCTTCGGCACGTTCGCGCACTACGGCTGCATCTTCAGTGAGCATGCGCAGCGTCGGAATTTCGCGCAGGGCCGCTTCGGGGTCAAGGTACAGGCGCAGCGTGGCCTCAAGGGCTGCAAGCGTCATTTTGTCAAGGCGCATGGCGCGTGCAAGCGGGTGCTTCTTCAAGCGGTCGATGTATTCCTTCTTGCCCACCACGATGCCGGCTTGCGGGCCGCCAAGCAGCTTATCGCCCGAGAAGCTTACTAAGTCGCAACCACCCTGCAAGCTTTCGCGCACCGTGGGCTCGGCGTATTCGCCAAACACGTCTAAGTGCATAAGCGCGCCTGAACCCTGGTCTTCGTACACTAGCACGTCGGCTACGTCTAAGCCTGCCGCACGGCGTCGGGCGTTTTCGCTGTCGGCGATGCGGCGCAAGTCCGCTTTCGAAACGCTTTCCGTGAAGCCTATCATGCGGTAATTCGACGGGTGCACTTTCAGCAGCATGGCCGTGTCGGGCGTAAGGGCGCGTTCGTAATCGGACGGGTGCGTTTTGTTCGTGGCGCCCACTTCCACCATGCGGGCGTTCGACTGTGCCATGATGTCGGGAACGCGGAAGCTGCCGCCGATTTCCACCAGCTCGCCGCGGCTCACGATTGCCTCGTGGCCTGCTGCGAACTCAGCAAGCACCATCATCACGGCTGCGGCGTTGTTGTTCACGGCAATGGCCGCCTCAGCGCCGGTGAGCGTGCAAATGAGGTGTTCCACGTGCGCATGGCGGCTGCCGCGCGCCATGTTCGCCACGCTGTATTCAAGCGTTGAATAGCCGCGCGCGGCCTCGACCACGGCTTGTACGGCTGCATCGGCCAGCACGCTGCGGCCAAGGTTGGTATGAATGACCACGCCCGTTGCGTTGATGACGCGCCGCAGGCTTGGACGCAAGGCTGCCAGCGCACTGTTGCAGGCGGCGGTAAGGATGGCGTCGGCATCTACCGCGTCTGCCTCTCCTGCCAAAATGCGCTTGCGCTGCGCGTCAACGGCCGCTCGCGCACAGTCAACCAGCATGACGCGCGGGATGATGTTTTCCAGTGCACGCATGGGTGCAGCTTGCATAAGCTCTTCCACCTGCGGCAACGCTCGTAGCAAATCGGTTCTTGGTTCGGGCATGAATCCTCTTTCTGCCTTGTTTGCGCGCTTTGCGCACGCTGTTGTATGACACCCAGTATATAAGAGTGCGCCTTGCGCAGCGCCATGTTGCGGTGAACGACCGTTCTTTCCGTCAAATGTTATCGATTGCGGCCCAATTCGCGCCGTTCGCGCCGTTTGCGCCGCTGCGTTGCGCCGTGCGTGCAAGAATTACCGTGTTTTTCTTTCAGACGAGACGCTTATAGCGGGGGAGGTTCCTATGGCTATGGAACAAACGGATGTGAAGGCGCTGAAGCCCGATGAGCTTTCGCCGGCCGAAACCGAGGCGAAAGCGGAAACGCTTGCAACGGGCAAGGCGAGCATGAACGCTGCAAAGTGCTTCGTGCTGGCAATGCTTGCCGGCGCGTTCATCGCTTTCGGCGCAACGTATTTTTGCGTGTTTCTGGGTGATTCCAGTATGCCGTTTGCGGCGCAGCGCATGGTGGGCGGTATATGCTTCTGCTTGGGCCTGGTGCTGGTGCTGTGCTGCGGTGCCGAGCTGTTCACGGGCAACATGCTTATGGTAACCGGCTTGGCATCGAAAAAGATCACGCTTGGCGGCCTGGTGCGCAACTGGGTGATTGTATGGCTGGGCAATTTGGTTGGCTCGCTTGTGGTGGTTGGCCTTGTCTATTGGTGCAACGTTGGCGGCATGAACGGCGGCGGCGTGGGCAATGCCATGGTGTCGGTGGCGGTAAGCAAGGTCACGCCCGATTGGCTTGTGCTTATGGGCAAGGGCATCATGTGCAACATCATGGTGTGCCTGGCCGTGTGGATCGGCTTTTCTGCACGTACCGTGGTTGACAAGGTTGTGGGCATCCTGCTTCCCATCAGCTTCTTTGTTGCCGCCGGTTTCGAGCACTGCGTGGCGAACATGTTCTTCTTGCCTACGGGCTTGCTCATGAAGATGGCAGGTTTCGGCGCCTCGGTGGCAAACGTCGGTGCGCTTGACCTTGGCGCCATCTTCTACAACATCTCGGCCGCCACGGTGGGCAACATCATCGGCGGCGTAGTGGTTGGCTTGGCCTACTGGTTCGTATACGCACAGCGCAAAGCAAAATGAGTCAAAAGGAGCCATGCCGTTTT
>DJEE01000056.1:636-2148 GCA_002431805.1 Eggerthellaceae bacterium UBA5906 | reverse complement strand
GCCATGCCGTTTTAGCTCATGAACTTATCGGGAGGGCGCAAAAGATAGCGCCCTCCCGTTTTTTTGCGCAAGGTTACTGCCTTGCGGATGCGGGGGTTTGCCGTTTGCGTGTCGGGTGCGTCCGGCGGCTAGGGGCGGTGCTATACTCGCTCTATCGCGTACGCCGTTTCTGCCCTAGGACGTGCGATTTTCTGCAGGCGCACCTTGGTGCGTATTTTGCTGCACGTGCTGTGCAGCCCCCCCTTCAAGACGAGAACTGAATAGAGGTTTCCTATGACCAACTCTTGTGCGGAGCCGGCGGTTCCTACTGATCTTCCCAGCATCTACGACACATTCGACGAGGCGCGCCGCGCTAGCTTCGTCAATGCGATGAACTACAAGCAAAACGGCGGCAAGTTGTGCGGGTATTTGTGTTCCTACAGCCCGCTTGAGCTGGTTGACGCGGCCGGTGCCGGCGCGGTTGGCCTGTGCGGCATGAACAACGAAACCATCCCCGATGCCGAAACGGTGCTGCCGAAAAACCTCTGTCCGCTTATCAAGGGCACGTACGGCTTCGCGCTTACGAACAAGTGCCCGTTCACGTATTTCAGCGACATGATTTTGGGCGAAACCACCTGCGACGGTAAAAAGAAGATGTACGAGTTGCTTGGCGACATCAAACCCGTTCACGTCATGCAGCTTCCCCAGGCGCGCAACCGCAGCTATGCGCCCGATATCTGGTACGAAGAATGCAAGCTGCTTAAAGAGGAGCTTGAGCAGCGTTTCGGCGTTGAGATCACCGACGACGCCCTGCGCGAGGCGGTGCGCAAGCGCAACCGCGTGCGTCGCGCCATGTGCGACCTGTACAGCTTGCAGCAACTTGACCCGCCGGCCATGAGCGGCGTTGAGCTGATGACCACGCTTTTGCGCGCCACGTTCACGTTCGACGTAGACCAGTACGCGAGCATCTTGGAGGACCTTGCCGCCAAACGCCGCGCTGCGTACGAGGCGGGGGAGCGTCCGGTGGCGAAAAGCGCCAAGCGCATCATGCTTACCGGTTGCCCCACGGGCGGCGTCATCCAGAAGGTGGGCATGACGGCCGAGCGCGCCGGCGGCGTGATCGTGTGCATCGACGACTGCTCGGGTGAGCGCACGCAAAGCATGCTCGTTGACGAAGACGCGCCCGATATCTTGCGCGCCATTTCCGATCGCTACCTGCAAATCAACTGCTCGGTCATGTCGCCGAATACCGGGCGCATTGAGCACATGATGGACATGGTGAAAAAATATCGGGTTGACGGCATTGTGGAAGTGGTGCTGCAGGCGTGCCACACGTTCAACATCGAGTCCGTGCTCGTGCAACGCGCGTGCGAGGAAGCGGGCATCCCCTACATGAAGCTGGAAACCGACTATTCCACCAACGATGCGGGGCAGGTTGAAACCCGTCTTGGCGCGTTTATCGAGATGCTGTAGGTGTTGGCGGCGCGGGACAGAACATCGGAAGCCCTGCGTGAGGTGCGGTAGCGCATCCGT
>DJEE01000056.1:442-608 GCA_002431805.1 Eggerthellaceae bacterium UBA5906 | reverse complement strand
GCGGCAGCGCTTCCGTTTGGCTTTACAATGAGGGTAAGACATGATATTTCGGTGCGGCAAAACGCCGCGGAAAGGACGTAGATATGGAAAAGCTTGATTGCAAGGGCATGGCGTGTCCGCTGCCCGTGGTGAACGCGAAAAAGGCGCTTGCGGCTATGGGTGAAGG
>DJEE01000056.1:0-409 GCA_002431805.1 Eggerthellaceae bacterium UBA5906 | reverse complement strand
CCCTTGAGGTGACGGTGGACAACAAAACGGCCATGCATAACCTGGAAAATCTTGGCAAGTCGCTCAAGATTGCCACGGCATCTGCCGAGCGCGGCGCGGCAGAGTTTGTCGTCACGTTCACGAAGGATGCTGACACCGCCGAGGACGACAGCTGCGATTGCGCGCCGCTTGTTCCCGCAGGCGATAAGGTGGTTGTGCTGTCAAGCGCGTGCATGGGTACCGGCGACGACGAGTTGGGTGCCACGCTCATGAAGGCGTTCGTTTTCGCGCTCACGCAGCAAGACGAGCTGCCGGCTACCATCTTGGCTTATAACGGCGGCGTGAAGCTGACCGTTGAGGGCAGCCCCGTGCTTGACGACCTGAAGAAGCTGGCCGATGCAGGCGTGGAAATCCTGAGCTGCGGCACGTG
>DJEE01000073.1 GCA_002431805.1 Eggerthellaceae bacterium UBA5906 | reverse complement strand
ATCATGCTGAAGAAGACCAAGCTGTTCGCCGGCGACACCACGCCGTTTGTCATGGAGCTGCCTGAGTACCACATGCCTACCGTGAAGTCCATCCTGCTTTCCATGTGGGAGCGCGTGAAGGGCTACATCATCAAAGCTGGTACCATCATCTTCCTGTCCACCATCGTCATCTGGTTCCTCATGAACTTCGGCGACGCGGGCTCGGGCTTCGGCTTGCTTGACTCCGAGGACCCCGACTACATGGAGTACAGCTTGATGGCCGGCCTGGGCAACCTGCTTGCCTGGATCTTCACCCCGCTGGGATTCGATAACTGGCAGTCCACGGCAACCGCCGTCACCGGCCTGGTTGCCAAGGAGAACGTGGTTGCTACCGTCGGCATCATCACGCAGCTTGCCGATTACGGCGAGGCGGACCCGCAGCTGTGGTTCGGCTTCCTGCAGATGCTTGGCGGCTCCACCGCAGCGGTTGTTGCCTTCTGCGCCTTCAACCTGCTGTGCGCTCCGTGCTTCGCTGCTATGGGCACCATCCGTCAGCAGCAGAACTCCGCTAAGTGGTTCTGGATCACCATCGGCTACATGTGCGGTTTCGCTTGGTGCGTAGGCACCATGCTCTACCAGTTCGTGGGCTTGGCAACCGGTGAGGTTGAGTTCAACGTGTTCACGGTGCTGGCAATCATCATCGCTTGCGCCATGCTGTTCCAAATCTTCCGCCCTATGCCTAAGCGCAAGGAAGAGCAGAGCAAGTAGTAAAACGCAGGCGCAATGTCAGCTGTGCGCTACTGATGTTGTGACCTTGTGAAACGTGTAAGCCGGGTGCTGCCGTGCAGGTAGCGCCCGGCTTACTTTTGCGTTAAGATACCGGTGAACAGTAAGCAGCGCGCATATGCGCGCATGGCAAAAGAAGGAGGCTGGCTCATGTTTTTAGGGCTTGAGTTCACGCCGTCTACCGTGGTTGTGCTGGCGTTGGTGGTCGCGTGGGCGGTATGGGCCGTCCGCCGCTTGTGGCGCAACGGCATGTGTGACAGCCACGCCGACAATCCTCGCGGATGCTCCGGTGGGTGCGCGGGATGCTCGGGTTGCGGTGCCGCGGCTCGTATGGCCGCCGATATGCAAAAGGCGGTTGGCGGCAAATAGGGGAGGCTGGTTCTCGCAAAACGCGGTACTGCACCTGGCGCGCTTGCGCGTAATAGCTAATGCAGCGACAAAGCGAGGTACGGGCAACATATGTTGTCTGTACCTCGCTTTTTGTCGATTGGGGAGGGTGAGTGGCTTGCTTTCAAGCGTAAACGGTAGTTTCTAAGCTTCAGTAAACTTTTTTGAAAAAGTTATTGACGGGTTACAATAGTTACCCTATACTGACAAATGTCAGCGGGAGCAGATACCCCCCTCGAATCCCGCTGAGTTTCCTCTCTTTTCGCTGACCCGGTGGTGAAGCTCCTCTCGTCTGGCTATCACCACATCAGCAAGCCAGCGAGGGCTATCACCCCCCTCTCCGCCCTCGCTGGCCTCCTCTCCTTTTTCAAGTTGCAGCCGCACAGGCACCGTGCTTGCTCGCTTTGTTACTTCTTGGTGGCATGTTGCATCGCTGTGGTACTATGAAACCAACTATGAAAGGAGGGCCCAATGGAAAAGATGTCCAAATCGCACGAGGACTACCTTGAGGCCATCGTAATGCTCGGGGGCACTACAGAGGTGTCCGTTCGTTCGGTTGACATCGCCAATAAAATGGGTGTTTCCAAGGCTTCCGTGAACAAGGCAGTAACCGCGCTGAAGGAAAAGGCGCTTGCTGAGCAGCCATATTATGGTGATGTTACGCTCACCGAGGCGGGGTATGCGTATGGTACCGCCGTGTATGATCGTCATCGTTTGCTTTCGAAGTTCTTGAATAAGGAGCTTGGCATTCCTGAGGACGTTGCCGAAAACGAAGCATGCCTTATGGAGCACGCCATTAGCGATGAATCGTTCGAGAAATGGAGAGCTTATATTAAAAAGCTCGACCTGTAGCGTTCGGCTATGGTGCAAATCGCAAAGAAAAACGTGCAATGATCCGCTTGTTTTCATCCGGAAAACAAGCGGGTTTCTTGTTTAAGCAACATGCTCGGGTACATGCGCATGTGGTATCCTAGCCTGTGCTTCTAGCTGAAACACACTATGAAACGAATCACGCACGCTAAGGGGCGGTCACTTTATGTCCAAGCAGGCTCATATCCTCTCGTTTGACGACGTCAGGCGCGATAATTCCCAGTACGGCAGCACGCCTGTGCGCGCACACCGTGCATCTGACGACCCGTCGCAGCCGGCGCAAAACACTCCGCGCCGCCAAAGCTCGCCGTTGCTGTCGTATCTTTCCGAAGATGATTTTGCATACCCGTATGAGCAGGATGACGCTTACGGGCACAGTTCGGCTCGCCGTCGCACCGGCCGCACGTCGCAGCAGCCTGCGCGTTCGCGTCGCGATGCGGGGGAGCGCAGGACTTCTGCACCGTATCACGAAACGTCGCGTAATCGCATTGCGCGTAACGCCGGGCCGGTAGAAGACCAGCAGGAAACCGAAGATTTTGAGAATCGCCGCATCACGTCGGAGGATCGTCGCCGCGCGAAGGCGAAGGCCAAAGCGAAGGCGAAGGCCGAGCGTGCATACAACAAGCAGTTCGGTTCCGACGCGCCCGCAGGTGAAAGCGGCCCTCGTGCTGCTGTATACAAGGGCGAAATGGGCGCAAGCCAGCGCCGTGCTCAGCGCATGCAAGAAGGGGAGGGCGCCCCGTCGGCAAATCGTCGCAAGGCGGGTTTTTCGCTTTCCGGACTTCTGCAAACGCGCGGGTTTGTGGTAGGCGCGGTTGTGGCGGCGTGCTTGGTGCTGTCCGCCGTGTTTTTGTACCCCACGGCGCAGCAGTACTACTGCAGCGTGCGCAACCACGACAAGCTGGCAATCGAATACGAGGCGCTTGCCGAGCGCAACGATGCGCTGCAAACCGATGTTGACGCGCTGCAAACCGACGCGGGCGTGGAACAACGCGCCCACGAGCAGCTTGGCTGGGTGAAAAAAGGTGAGGAATCGGCAAACGTGAAGGGCCTTGACCTGGACTCTTCCAGCGATAGCTCGGGCGTTATCGTCAACATCTCGTCCGATAGCATTCAGGCTCCCACCACGTGGTACTCACCGGTGCTTGACGTGGTGTTCGGTTACGGCAAATAAGTAAGCGAGGCGTATATGGCAAACAAACGCGATGCTGGCACGTTTTGCCCGGCACGTTATGCGGCTATCGACATTGGTACGGTAACGTGCCGCATGCTGGTTGCAGACGTGGACGCGCAAGGCACCCTTTCGGAGCTTGACCGCGAATACGCCATCACGAACCTAGGCGAAGGCGTTGACGCAACCGGCGTGTTGAAGCCCCAGGCAATTCAACGTGTGGTTGACACGGTTGGTCGCTATTGCGCGGTTCGCGATGAGTTTGCTTGCCCTGAAGGCCCGGCCATTACAACCGTGGCCGTCGCAACGTCGGCGTCGCGTGATGCGCAAAATGCTGACGAATTCGTTGCGGCGCTGCAAAACATTGGCGTTAACCTGACCGTTATCCCTGGTCAGAAGGAAGCGGCGCTTTCGTTTGCCGGCGCTTCGTGCGATTTTGCGGGCGAAGACATTATGGTGGTGGACATTGGCGGCGGCTCAACGGAAGTTGTTGTCGGCCGCGCTGGCGGCACGCCCGTTTGGGCGCATTCGTTCAACATAGGATGCCGTCGCGTTACCGAGAAATTCATCCATGCCGACCCGCCGGCACAGGAGCAGCTTGACGAGGCGC
>DJEE01000164.1:259-5991 GCA_002431805.1 Eggerthellaceae bacterium UBA5906 | reverse complement strand
GGGTCAAGAAACGCACGCTCAGTTCCCGGATACACCACGGTAAGGCCACGCGGTTTATCCATGTCAGACGCTATTTTCGCCACCGTTTTCGACGTGCCCACGCCAACGGAGCAGGTGACGCCGAGCGCTTCAACGCGCCGCTGAATGCGCATGGCTATTGTTACGGGATGCTCGCGGTTTACGCGCGTAGGCGTTACGTTCATGAACGCCTCATCGATACTGACTTGCTGCACGGAAGGCGTTTCGTCACGCAAAATGGCCATAACCTGGTTGCTGACTTCTTTGTATCTCTCGAAACGCCCCGACGCCCAAATGCCTTGTGGGCACAAACGCCGCGCCTGAGAAGCAGGCATAGCGGAATGCACGCCGAACTTACGCGCTTCATACGATGCCGTCGAAACCACACCGTGCTTATCGGCGCTACCGCCCACGATAACCGGTTTCCCGCGCCAACCGGGATGGTCAAGCTGCTCGACCGAAGCGAAAAACGCGTCAAGGTCAACAAGCAGGATGGCGAGACCTTCCCAAGGTCCCAAAGGGAAATCGGTATGTTCGTTCGCATCGCCTGTCATGTTCGCTAGTCTATCACGACCACACGCGCGCTTGCGGAAACGTCCGACTTCGCCATGCGTTTCCCAAGACCAAACGAAAGAGGCTTGCCTACCTGTGATAGCATGAAAGTTCGACTGACGTTATGCACACCGACCACGCAAAGGAGGCGCAATGAGCGAACTGCTTAGCAGCATACGCGCTACAAGCTATGGCGCCGTTGCCCCCGCCCCCGACGCGCCGCCGGTGCTGCCAACGTCGCCTGCGGCAATCGACTGGTTCGATTTCTCGCAAACGCTCAACCCGCTTGGCACGCCCGAGTCGTTTATGAGCGCCATGCATCGCATATCGCAGTCGAACATCACGCCCACGCAAGAGCGCGCTGCTCGCGCGCAAACGCCCGTGCTTCTGGCGCGGCGTTACGGGGTTGCGCCGGAAAACGTTGCCGTGGGTGCTTCGGCAACCGACGTGCTTGCCGCGGTTGCGAATTCGTTTGAAACGCGCGACGTTGCCGTTCCCGTTCCCTCGCGCGCAACCTACGAGCAATGCCTGGGCTCGGCAGGGCACCACATCGTTGAGATTCCCAGCCCCGATGGGTTTGTGGTCCCCGACCCGCAAATGGCACAGCGGCTAGGCACGCCGTTTTCCGCTGCTATGCTAGCAAACCCCGCGTTTCCCACCAGCCGCCTGCTTTCGCGCCAAACGCTGCTAGACTACCTTGATGCCTGCGCCTGGGTGATTGTGGACGAACGCGGCATCGATTTGACGCTCGGCGGAGAATCCATGGTCGGGCTTTTGCGCGAGCATTCAAACCTAATCATCATCCGCTCGCTTACCGACGCTTTCTCGTTACCTGGTCTGCCGCTTTCCTGCGCCTTGGCGCATCCGGCAGTTGCGCGACGAATTTCGCTGGCGGTTACGAAACCGACATCTGCAGCGCTTACCGCCGAGTTAGTGAAGCTGGCAGCATCTGAGCACCACCTTGACCTCACGCGCGAGATGCTTGATACGGAAATTCCCTGGATGCAGTGCATGCTCAGCTTAGTGCCCGGCATGAGCATTTACCCCGCCGAAGCGAATTACGTGATGTGCTCGTACCGCCCAGGCACCACTATGCACCTTGGGGCGAAAAGCACCGTTGACCTGGTGCGTCAGCTGCAAATGCGCGGCTTTTTGGTTCGCACGCTTGACCGCACGCCAGGCGTGGAACCCGGCACGCACTTTTGCGTTTCCGTGCGCACCCGGCCCGAAAATGAGCGCTTCATCGCCGCCTTACGTGCAATTGTTGCAGGCCAATAGACGCCCTCATGCCGACATGAAACGAAATTGCGTGGGTTACTGCCAAAAATTGCGATAATGTGCCTAAGTCAGCTCTCTGCGACATGCAAAACAGCCAAAAGTACGCGAAACTCAAGCCAAAAAGGCCTCTATTGCCCGAATCTCACGTTTTCAAATAGCTGCATCCACACCAAAGTGCACATTGTCGCGTTTTTTGGCAGTAACCTGCAATCAAAGACAAATGTGGCCCGCAACTTTCACGTGGCAGGCCACATTTCCAGCATTGTCGTATCCCAAACAAAGTCACAGGGACAGTTATTCGATGCCCTTCACTTCGTAACCGGCGTCAACCACCGCGGCGGTCAACACGTCGTCGGCCACATCGGCAGACAGCCTGGCAACGGCCGTGCCAGCATCCAGGTCCACAACGGCTTCCTCAACGCCCTCAACACCCTCGAGCGCCTTTTTTACGTGCGCTACGCAGTGCTGGCACATCATGCCTTCAACACTCAGCTTCTTTTCCATGACGATCTCCTTTTCTGCGGGCAAAGCCGCATCGTTTATTGTGCTATCAAGCTCGGATGCCGCAGCATCCGAAGTTGCCGTTGTGTCAGCTGCAGCTTGACGTGCTTGAACAACCTGCTGAGCAGCACCCGTGGCAAACGCGGGCTTCCAGGTGCGCAGGCGCAGCGCGTTGGAAACCACGCACACGCTTGAGCAGCTCATAGCAGCAGCTGCGATCATGGGGTTGAGCGTTAGGCCTGCAAAGCTGAACAGGCCTGCTGCCACCGGGATGCAGATAGCGTTATAGATTAGAGCCCAGAACAGGTTCTGCTTGATGTTGCGCATCGTTGAGCGTGACAGCTGGATGGCTGCCGGCACATCAAGCACGTCGGAGTGCATGAGCACCACATCAGCGCTGTCGATGGCGATGTCGGTGCCGGCGCCGATGGCGATGCCCACGTCGGCGCGCGCAAGCGCAGGCGCGTCGTTGATCCCGTCGCCCACCATAGCAACGCGACCTTGTTCGGACAGGCGGCGAATCTCGCGTTCTTTACCTTCGGGCAACACGCCCGCGATAACCTCATCCGCACCGACCAGGCGCTGAATTGCCTGCGCCGTGCGCTCGTTGTCGCCGGTGAGCATAACCGTGCGGATGCCCATGGCATGCAGCTCCGCCAAAGCAGCAGCACTCGAAGGCTTTACGGTATCCGCCACGGCAATCATGCCGCACGCACGCCCCGCGCACGCGAAGTACAACGGCGTTTTACCTTGGCCGGCAAGCTCATGCGCTCGCTGCTCAAACGCCGACACGTCCACACCGCGTTGCTGCATCAGCACGGCATTGCCCGCAAACGCACGCGCGCCTTCAACGGTTGCGCTCACGCCGCCGCCGGCAATCTGCTGAAAGCCGTCAACCGTTTGCGGCTTGGCGCCTTTGCCTTGCGCCCAAGCAACCACGGCCTTCGCCAAGGGATGCTCGCTGCGCACTTCGAGGGAAAGTGCCAGGCTCGCAAGACCCGCCTCGTCAACATCGGCCGCGCGTACCACATCGGTAACCGCCGGTTTGCCCGTGGTGATAGTGCCCGTTTTGTCGAACACGACAGTTTTCACATCGTGCGCCGTTTCCAAAGCCTCGGCCGACTTGATCAGGATGCCGCTGGTGGCGCCGCGGCCCGTGCCCACCATGATAGCCGTAGGCGTTGCCAAGCCAAGCGCGCAGGGGCAGCTAATGACCAGCACCGAAATGGCATGCGTAAGCGCAACGGAAACGTCGCCGGACAGCACCATCCACACCACAAACGTCACAACCGCAATGGCGATGACCACCGGCACGAACACGCCGGCAATCTTATCGGCAATCTTCTCGATAGGGGCCTTCGTGGACGTGGCCTCGTCAACCAGGCGAATGATGCCTGCAAGCGTGGTGTCTGCGCCAATGCGATCGGCGCGCATGACAAACCATCCGGAAGCGTTCACGGTAGCGCCCGTGACCGCATCGCCAGCCCGCTTGCTCACCGGCACGCTTTCGCCGGTGATTACCGACTCGTCAACCACGCCATTGCCTTCAAGCACCACGCCATCAACGGGCACGCCTTCGCCGGCCTTCACCACCAGCATGTCGCCAACGCGCACCTGCTCCACGGAAACGCGCTCCTCGCCGCCATCGGGCGTGCGGCGCGTGGCCTCTTTCGGTGCAAGGTCCATAAGCTTGGTGATGGCATCGGTGGTTTTGCCTTTCGCGCGCGCCTCGAAGTATTTGCCCAGCGTGATAAGCGTCAAAATCATAGCAGCGGACTCAAAGTACAAATCCATTGCGGCGGCATGGGCAAAATCGATGTCGCCGTGCCCCATGCCCCAGCCGATGCGGTAAATTGCCGCGATGCCGTAGATAGTAGAAGCGGCCGAGCCAAGCGCAATAAGCGAATCCATGTTCGGGGCACCGTGGATGAGCGTTTTAAAGCCCACGCGGAAGAACTTAAAGTTTACGAATATAACGGGCAGCAGCAGCAAGAACTGGGTGAAGGCAAACGTGAGCATGTTCTCGTGGCCCAAGAAGAAATCTGGCAACGGCCAGGAGAACATATGGCCCATGGACAGGTAGAACAACGGGATGGTGAAGCAGAAGCTGATGATCAGACGCAGCTTCACCTGCTTGGCCTCGGTCGCCGCATTGTTTTGCGGGCGCGAAGCCGCCACCGCCGCAGCAGCCTGACCAGGTACGGGACGCATGAACGCGCCATATCCGGCTTTTTCAACAGCGGCAGAGATTGCAGCGACCGTGGCGTCGCTTCCGTCGAATTCAACTTCCATGCTGTTCTTCAGCAGGTTCACGGCAACCTTGTCAACCCCGGCAACACCCGCCGTCGCTTTTTCAACACGTGACGAACACGCCGCGCAAGTCATGCCCGTCACGTCAAACGTACGCTTCATTGCTCACACCTTTCAGCGCTTAGCGCGCAAACTTCTTGATGAGCTTCATGGCCTCGTCGATGATTTCGGTGTTGCCCTGCTCGATTTGCTCGACCACGCATGTTTCCAAGTGGTTTTGCAGCAGGATGGCCGAAATGCTGTGCACGGCGCTTTCCGCGGCAGAAAGCTGCATAAGCACGTCGCCGCAATAGCGATTATCGTCGATCATGGCCTTCACACCGTTGAGCTGGCCGATAACGCGATTCAAGCGTTTTTGCAGGTCAGACTGAAGAGCAGCACTGCGCGGCGTGGCTTTATGATGGCAGCAGCACGTCTTTTGTTGGCCTGTTTGCGCCGGATTTTGCTCGGTCATGCGCTCACCTTCCCAAACGTATATACCCCATAGGGGCATCTGTAGAACGTGATGATTATATACCCCCTGGGGGTACAGTCAACCATGAACTTTTTAGCAACGAAATTTGGAGCAAGCCGCAAAAAGAAAAGTGCACGAGCATGAGCCCGTGCACAAAATCAAAAGGTATGCAATGAAGGTGCTACAGAATGTCGCCTCTCACGCTGAACGTCACCACCGAAAGCGGAATGCTTTTGCCGCTGCGTGACAATGCGGTGCGCGCCGCCAGCTCCAACCCACCGCAGCATGGCACTTCCATACGCGCCACGGTGATAGAACGGATATTGTTTGCATCTATGATGGCTTGCAGTTTCTCGGAATAGTCAACGCCGTCGAGCTTCGGGCAGCCAATAAGCGTTGTTTTGCCGCGCATGAAATCGCGGTGAAAATCGCCGTAGGCAAACGCCGTGCAATCCGCTGCGATCAGCACATTGGCGTTGTGGAAATACGGTGCACGAACAGGAACAAGTTTAATCTGTAGCGGCCACGACGAAATCTCGGAGGGACGCATCCCTTCCGCAGCGCTCTCTGATGTGCCTTCAGGCTCAAAGGCCTGAACACGCGAACCGGGACAACCGCC
>DJEE01000164.1:0-166 GCA_002431805.1 Eggerthellaceae bacterium UBA5906 | reverse complement strand
TCAGGTACTGCCGCTTTCGCCTTGTTCGCCAAAACGGCAGCTTCATCGTAGTCCGCCGCCTCGCGTTCCACGAAGGTGATTGCCCCGGTAGGGCACGCCGGCAAGCAATCGCCCAGACCATCGCAATAGTCATCACGCATCAGGTGAGCTTTGCCGTCCACCAGGC
>DJEE01000154.1:7533-8107 GCA_002431805.1 Eggerthellaceae bacterium UBA5906 | reverse complement strand
GATACATCACCGGCGGGCCGCATACCGCACCAAACGTGTTGCCCGGGCTAATTTCCAGGTGCTCGAACGGCTTGGTGACCAGGCCAACCTCGCCATCCCACGTGTCGTCGGGGTTGTCCACGGTAAGGTACAGGTCGAAATCCTTGCGATGGCGCCACATCTCGAACTGGTTGCGGAACATCACCTCGGAGGGGTTTTTCGACCCATAGATGATGGTGACCTTGCCAAAATCGCTGCGCTCGTCGTGGATGTTGTTGATCAAGCTGCGCAGCGGTGCGATGCCCAGGCCGCCGGCAACCAGCAGGATGTCGTGACCCTTCATGTCCTCGAACGGGAACCCGCGGCCAAACGGCCCGCGAATGCCCACAATGTCACCACACTGCATCTTGTGCAGCGCCTCGGTGAAACGCCCCGCGCGGCGCACGCACAGCTCGATGAACCCGCGCTTGGAAGGGCTTGACGAAATGGAGATGGGCGCCTCGCCCACGCCGAAGATGGACAGCTCCACAAACTGCCCGGGCTCGTGTCGGAACGCCTCGCGGATTCGCTCGTCTATCAGGCGAAACTCGAACAA
>DJEE01000154.1:0-7393 GCA_002431805.1 Eggerthellaceae bacterium UBA5906 | reverse complement strand
CCCGTCATAGGCGCCGGGCCGTCGTGGAACGGCGCTATGTGCACGGGATTGAAATCGGTGTTAGCAGGCACCTTCCGCTCCCTTCTTCTCGAAGAACTCCAGCACGCGAATGGGGTTGATGTCGGCCTTGCACGCCTTCACGCAGCGCCCGCACCCCACGCACAGCATGCGGTCGTACGTTGCCAGAAAGCCGTTGAGCTTGTGGTACATGCGATGGCGCACGCGCTCGCGCCCGTTCGGGCGGAAGTTGTGCCCGCCGGCGACCATGGCAAACTGCGGCGAAGTGCAGGCGTCCCACACGCGCTGGCGCTGCCCCGTTTGCCCGTCGGGGTCAAGCACGTCTTGGATGTCGAAGCAGTAGCACGTCGGGCACACGGCCGCGCACGCGTTGCACGCCAAGCAGCGGCCGCCTAGCTCTTCCCAAAACGGGTCGGAGTGAAACGCGTCCATCAGCATGGCAACGTCTTGGATATCGGGGGTGTCGGGGTTGAAGGCCGCCTGGCGCGCACGCGTAGCGTGGCGGAACTCGATGCGGTCCTCGTTCGTGGCATCGCGCAGGTCAACGGCCGATTCCAAAATGTTAGCCGCTTCAACGCTGGAAATGCTCACCAGAAACTTGTTGCCCAGGCGGTGCAAAAACAAGTCGTAGCCAAAGCGCGCTTCGTCGGCATCCCACAAATTGCAGAAGCAGTCGGCGTTCGGGCTGCACGACACGCCCACAATCAGCGTGGCCGCTCGACGCGCCTTGTAATAGGGATCGGGGTAGCGGCCATCGCGAAACACCAGGTCAAGGCGATTGATGGCGTTAATGTCACATGCATGCGCGCCAAAAATCACGCGCGGCGTAACCTCTTCGGTAAAATCGACCATCTCGTTTGCACGTGCATCGTAGCGCATGAGCGTTTCACGCGGCGGCAGGAAATAACGTTTCGGCGATGCAAGCGTAGTGTCGTAGGCAAGGTCCATTTCCTGTGGGCAGGAAATGGGCTCGAACGAATAATGCGCACCGCGCTTCACGGGAGCCACAACCTCGTAGCTCTCCATGAATGCCGACACCAGGGAGTCAAGCTCCGCGGCGTCGAAAACTCGATAGAGCATGCTTTCATCCGTTTCTCGTCTTAAGCGAATGCTTCGGGCTCCACCAAAAAGCCCCCTGCCCGCCAAGCGGACAAGGGGCTTTTGCTCACAAGCAGCAAACTTGCGACTTATGCAAAGAAGATGCCGATCTCGCGCTCAGCGGACTCCGGGGAATCGGAGCCGTGAATCACATTCTCGTCCATAATCAGGCCGAAGTCGCCGCGAATCGTGCCGGGGGCCGCTTCCGCCGGATTAGTGGCACCCATGAGCGTGCGCACCTTGGCAACCGCGCCCTCGCCGGAAATGACCATCTTCACAACCGGGCCGGAGGTGATGTAGGAGATCAGGCCGTCGTAGAACGGCTTGCCCTCATGCTCAGCGTAGTTGGCCTTAGCCTGGTCAAGCGTGACCATGCCCAGCTCCATGCGCTCGATGGTCAGGCCAGCGCGCTCGAAGCGGTTAACGATCTCGCCGATGTGGCCGTTGCGCACACCGTCGGGCTTGATCATGCTGTAGGTCTTCTGGATAGCCATGTTTGGTACCTTTCTTCGAATACGTTATCCCAAGCGCCCGCATGCCGGACGCAGGTTACCTTGTTTTGCCGTTAGTTCTGGCTGGGGAAATACAACTCCACGTTGCTTACTTTCCAGCCGATCATGTCGCGTACCATGGACACCTTGTAATGCATTTCGCCACCGCCATCGGTAGATGCGGTCACGTAGGCCGTGGAGTCGGTCATGGTTTTCTCAACGGCGTTGATGGTAGGCGCCGAATCGCGCACCAGCGCGTCGGTCATGGACGCGGCCGACGAATCGCTCACCTCGGCGGAGTACAGCGAAGAGGCGTTATCGGGGTCGGCGAACAGCTGGGTTACCACGCTGTCCTGGCTGGGATAGCCCCACCCTTGCGTGTACATGAACACGCCTGCGCCAAACGCCACCAGCACAAGCAGGATGATAACAACCAGCACCTTCAGGCCGATGTTCTTGCGCTTGCGCTCCTGTTTCACCACGCCGCGCGACCACTGCTCAAGCTCTTCGTCCGAAGCGCTGAAGAAACGGTCGTCGGCCGCCGCCGTGTTGTACTGGCCCGGCTGGTCGCCCGCGTACGGGTCGGTGTAGTAATAGGGGCTGGCCTGCTGCGCGCCGTAAGGGTCCTGCTCGGCGTACATGGCAGAGCCGTCGGCGGCAACGTCGATACCCGACGTGTCCGCGCCCGACCCGGCCGCGCCCTGCGCGGGGGCAGCGCCGGAAACAGGTGCCATGACCTGCGTGATCTCGGACGTTCCCTGTGCCACCGCCGCAATTGCGCGCTGGTAGTCAACGCTTGCGGAATCGGACAGGAAGTACGTTTTGTCGGCGATGGACTCCTCAAACGCGTTCACCGCTTTTTGCATCTGGCCCGTGGCAACGTAGGCTTGGCCCAGGTTGGCGTACAGGCGGTTGCGCATGGTGGGCTGCATGTCGAACTGCAGCGCGCTTTCGTAGGACGACACGGCGTCGGCCGGACGGTTGAGCGCCATGAAGCACACGCCCAGGTTCAGCAGGGCCTTGGTGGGGTCGGGGTTTGCCTCGTCAAGCGCCGCGTTGCGGAATGCCACGCCCGCCTCGGCGGACTTGCCCATTTTCAACAGCGCGTTGCCCATGCCCGTGTAGGCCTTATACGCCGAGTCGTACTTCGCGTCCGATGCGGCGGCCTCGAAGTTTTGCACAGCGTTGTCGTAATCATGCAGGGCAGCATAGGCCATGCCCAAGTTGTAATGCACGGCGCCACGCGCGTCGTACGCCTCATCGGCCACGGCCTGCGCATAGGACTGAATGGCCTCGTTGGGCATCTTCAGCTTCACAAGGCAGTTGCCGATTTGATGGTGCAGCTGACCCGCCTCGCCGGGGGCAAGGGGGCTTGCCGCGTCCTGCAAGCACTGCTCGTAGGCCCCAAGCGCGCTTTGGTAGTCCTTCTGCGCATAGGCGCTGCGGGCTTGCTGGAATAGCTGGTTGTTCATCTGGATCCTTCGTTATGGTTTACCGCTGAATATGCACGTGCTTGTGCGGGTTATTCAGCAGCGTTTTCGATCTCGATGCCCTCGATCACATCGCCAACGCGCAACTGCGCGATGACGTCTTTGCCCTCGATGGTTTGGCCGAACACGGTGTAGCCGCTGTCCAGCATGGGCTGAGCGCCCAGGCACAGGTAGAACTGAGAGCCGGCGGAGTCAGGGTTTTGGCTGCGAGCCATGGCCAGCGCCGCGTCAGCGTGATGGTTGTGCGGGTTGGTGGTGTACTCCTCTTTGATGCAGTACCCCGGGCCGCCCGTGCCCAGGCCGGCAAACGGGTTGCCCGCCTTCTGGATGACTTCCTCGGGCGTGAGGTCGCGCGTGTTCGGGCAGCCGCCCTGGATGACGAAGCCCGGCACATAGCGATGGAACTTCAGGTTGTCGTAGAAGCCCTTTTGCGCCAGTTCAACGAAGTTGCCCACGTGGATGGGGGCGTCTTTGCCAGCCAGCTGCACGCGAATGGTGCCCTTGGAGGTTTTGATGACGGCGATTTCCTCGCCCGTGGGCTGATATGCGGGAGTGTACAGAGCCATGGACTTCTCCTTCTCTTAAACCTTGCAACGCTGCAGCGGGAAAAGCCGCAGCAACGCTTTTCGTGAAAACGCCCGCGCAAAGGCGGGCGTACGTAAACCAATTCACACGGCATTCAGTTTAGCAGCTGGCAAGCACGAGTGCGCAAACCTGAAAATACGGTCGCGGAAAAACCGTAGAACCCACAAACGCCACCGCTTGCAAATTCCCGCCCAACCGGCCGCCCGCAAACCCGGCTAGCTGCGAGTTCCACGCATGTGGCGCACACGTTAGCCACAAGAAGCAGCTTGACCGAGCCCATGCCGCTGCAAGCCTCCACGCGCAGCGCGTACGTTAGCAGCGCCCCCGCAAACCGGCAAGCAGGCATGACACGAAGTGTGTGTCTATCCCACAACGACGGCTTCGCGCGTCCCGCAAACTGGCAGCTACGCTAACGACGACGTGCCCCAGGTGCGGCATGGCCCGGCTCAGCACGTGCCGCAAACTGGCAGCTACGCTAACATAGGGGCCATAGCCGACAGACGCGCAGCAGCTACGTGCCGCCAGTACCCACACAAACAGCCCAACACACCTTATTTCTCGCGGCAAACAGCTTTGCGCACCTCGCCCCGCCCGACAGTTTTGCACACTCTATTTCCCGCCTGATAAGTCCGGCGTGCCCCATTTCCCGCCCGACGGTCCGGCGTGCCCCGCTTCCCGTCCGACGCTCTAGCACGTCCCCCTCTCCCCACCCGATGGCCCATTCTCATTCCAACTTGCAAGCAAATTGACGGTTTTTCGGCAAAACCGCATGTTATTGGAACGACACGCAACAAGTACAGCGCAAAACAACGATGCCCCATATTCGGTGCCGCCGCGTATAGCACATTGACCTGCGAAAACGAAAACGTCGACATTCCGCGAAGTGCAGCATAAAAGTTGCGCACATAAACCCGTTCCAACCTTTCGCCGTTTTGGCGAAATCTATTCCAACATCTGAACAAGTTGCCGAAAAACCGTCATTTTCGCTGCGTATTGGAACGACCCGCGTTGCCGCACCTACCAGCAACGCAAAGCAATCTTGCCGAATTCTTACGCAAAACCGGGCTGTGCCGCTTAAAAGCTTCTGCGTTTGCAAGCAAAACCTTGCAGAAACCTTCCCGATATCTTGCACTCAAAAAATGAGGTTTCATCAGGCGTTTTTCTTTGGTACACTGCGCGCTATGGATATTGTTCTCTCACACATAACCGCTTTACGCTATTGGCTTTCCCGGCCCTCTACGGCGCCGCGCCTTCGGCACGATCACGCCAAGTTGCCAGCAAGCAGCACGCCGAAGGCAGCGATTGGCCAGCTTCAGCACATAGCTAGGCCGCCTTTTCACGTGCTTTGCTCGACGCCCATAAAAGGCGGCGCACTACATGGCGTGTCGCATCATGCATGGCGTACGCCCTTGCCGCCTGATGCCGTTTTCCGCATTTCGCCGAGCGTACGCGTATGTTCGCCCGAGCTTGCGTTTCTGCAAGTTGCCCAAAGCCTCGAAACCGCAAACCTCGTCCGCCTTGGATTCGAACTATGCGGATGTTATTCGCTTGACAGCAACGCAGACGGCGGCTTTTTCGGGCGCGCCCCGCTCACCACGCCCGAAAGGCTGCAGCTGCTTTGCGACCAGTTAGCCGCCGTGCGCGGAATCCGCAACGCGAAAGTGGCACTTCCCCATATCCTTGCAAACTCGGCATCGCCGGCGGAAACAAGGATCGCCATGGCTCTGTCTTTACCGCATCGCCATGGAGGGCTTGGGCTGCCCGCGCCTTGTATGAATCAGCGGATTCAACTTTCCGCAAACGAGCAAAAACTGCTTCGAAAGCGATACTTTTCATGCGACTTATACTGGCCCGACAGAAAACTCGCCGTGGAGTACGACAGCGATGCCCACCACACCGGTGCCGAGAAAATAGCAACCGATGCAGCAAGAAGGAATTCACTGCAATACGCCGACGTCAAAGTGATAACTATTTCGTCTCGCACATACCGCGATGTTGACGAGTTCAACGCCACAGGCCGAATCATCGCAAAGCATCTTGGGAAAGAAATCCGCCCGCGATGCCAGCATTTCACGGAAAAGCAATCCTGCCTACGTCGAACGCTGGCAAGTCCGCCGCCTTGGCTCTAACGTCAAGCACGCCGTAAACGGATTTGCGTTCCAACATGCAGCAAAACTGACGGTTTTTCGGCAATTCGTTCAGAGATTGGAACGAATTGCGTCAGAATCGTCGCAAGTTGGAACGCGCATAAGCCCGGTGCCCACATCAGCGGAGCAGTGCGAAGAAGCGGTTCTCGTTTCCCCAGGTCAAAGTTACCGAAAGCGGAAGCAGCACCTTCGCAAGTGGACGAGCACGTCACATCCCCAGGCAAGGCGTTCCAACAACTTGCCATCTTGCCGAAAAACCGTCATTTTCCTTGCATGTTGGAACGCAGCAGCAAACTTAGGCAAGACAAAAGACGCAAAACATCGCTGGACCCGTTGCAAAAAATCCCGCACGACCAATTGCTCGCAAGCCACCCGGGAGCCGCACCAGCTGCAAGCTTTGCATGCAACGCGCACGTTAGCTGCAGAAAGCACCTTGCCCGAACCCTGTTGCTACGAGCCTCACACGCAGCGTGCGCGTTAGTCGCGCACCGCAATCAGATGACGGCAGCGAATCTCTCCTGCTAATCCCGCACGCCCACTTGCCTGCTAGCCGCCAGAAAGCCCAGCTAGCTACAAGCTCCGCGCACGCTAGCTGCAGGAAACGCCTTGGCCGAGCTCCATCTCTGCAAGCCCCGCACGCAGCGTGCGCGCTAGCAGCGCACTAGGCAGCTGGCTACTTCTACGTGGTAGGTTTGCGGGAACAGGTCAACGGGGACCGCGCGCTCTAGGCGATAACCCACTTCCTCGAAGCGGCGCACGTCGCGTGCCCAGGTGGCCGGGTTGCAGCTGATGTACACCACGCGCTCGGGGCGGGCAGCGGCGATGTCGGCGGACACGCCGTCGGCCAGGCCAGCGCGCGGCGGGTCTACCACCAACGCATCCAAACCGCCCAGCTGCGGCAGCTCGCGCGCGGCGTCGCCGCCGATCACGTCGATGTCCACGTTGTTCGCATCGGCGTTGCGGCGCAGATCGCGCACGGAAGACGCCGCCGACTCCACCGCAATCACGTCGGCACCCGCGCGCGCCATGGCCACGCCGAACGTGCCGCAACCCGCGTACAGGTCGGCCACCAGCATACCGTCAAGGCCCTGCGGGCCCTCGGCGCCCATGCTGCCGCCAAGCGACACCACCGCCTGCTCGATGAGCTTTTCGGCCTGCGCCGTGTTCACCTGGAAAAACGACGGCGCATGCGCAACATAGCGCGCCCCGCACAGCTGCTCTTCCCAACAACCCTTGCCGTCAAGCACCTCAAGGCCCTTGATTTTGCGAGCCCGGCCCGGGTCGGCGATCACGCGCACCACGCTTGTTGCCTTCAGCGAGCTTTTCAACATCTTGGCCGCCGCGGCGCGCGGAAAGCCCGATGGGCGCGTCCACAGCGCAATCTCGGTTTCGCGCGTGCGCACGCTCGTGCGCACCCCTACGCGGAAAATTCCCAGGTCATCGCTGCCCTGCAAGTAACGCAAGGCACCACGCAGCGCCTTGGGTGCCTTGGCGATGGCGTCATGCGCCAACGGGCAGGTAAGCGCCTGCTCCACGTTCGGGTTTCCTTCCTGGTGAAAGCCCA
>DJEE01000048.1 GCA_002431805.1 Eggerthellaceae bacterium UBA5906 | reverse complement strand
TGTTGATGTCGGGCGAGGCCACGCGACGAGGATGCCCGCCGCTCTCGCCGGTGTAGCTGGGGTCGAACGCGATCGTCAAATAGCCGCGCTCGGCCATGGTCTGGGCATACAGGCCGCTGGCCTGCTCCTTAACTGCACCGAAAGGCCCGCTTACCGCAAGCGACGCAAGCTTGCCCGCGGCGTGCTTGGGCTTGTAGAGGTCTGCTGCCAGAGTAATGCCGAACCGGTTAACGAACATCACCTTCTCATGCTCGACCATATCGCTTTGGGGGAACACCTTGTCCCATTCCTGCGTAAGCTCTAGTTTTTCGCCTTGAATCATGTTGTCTTCCTTTCGTATGGCCTTAGGCTAGGCCGGTTGCTCGTTTCGCTCCCATCTAGAGCCTCTTGATCACTTTGGCAGGGACGCCGGCGGCTACCGTGCGCGAAGGGATGTCTTTCGTGACGACGGCGCCCGCCGCGATAACCGCCCCGTCGCCGATGTTCACCCCGGGGAGCACGGTGACGTTTGCCCCGAACCACACGTCCGAGCCGATGCGGACGGATTGGGGGATCATGTTTGCTCGCCTTTCAACGTCCAAGCAGTGGTTGATGGTCGTGATGACGGCGTTGTGGCCGATGAGCGTGCGGTTCCCAATGAAAATCCCGCCTTGATCTTGGAATCGACAGCCCGCGTTGATGAAGACGTCCCGCCCCAGATGCGTGTTGAGCCCGCAGTCGGTGGAGAAGGGCGGAAATAGACCCACGCCATCTGGAAGCGGCTTCATGAGCAGTTCCTCAAAGGCGTCTCTGGTCTCCGAGAGGCTCTGGAAGGAGGAGTTCATGCGCGCGGTTATGCGCATCGCGCGCTCGGATGCAGCAACCATGATGCGGTGAATCTCCGAGTTGGCCTCGATTTCCCTGCCCGAAGCCATAGCCTCAAGAAAGGTTGCTATGTCTTCTTGTGATAGATCGTGGGTGTCTTCGTAATAGTCGGTCATTGTTTCCCTCCTTTCCGACTAATCAAGATAGTAAGGAGGGATTCAATCTATAGCTAATACCCATATTGCAATTTGTATTATGCCTGATAGGCATATATTAAAGAATAAGGAGAAGGAGAAGAAATGGAACTAAGGACGCTGCGATACTTCATCGCGGCGGCGCAGGAGGGAAGCCTTGTCAATGCGTCTAAGCGGCTCCACATCACTCAGCCGACGCTCTCGCGTCAGCTGGCGGATCTGGAGCGCGAGCTGGGAAGGCAACTGTTTCTTCGAACTCACGGCGGAACCGAGCTCACTGAGTACGGAGCCGTCTTGCTATGCGACAGGGGTCGGGTACGTGTCACACTTTCAGGGTGCCGCACCTGCCCCACCTTACGCGCGAGAGGCGCGCTTGTTCGCGTACATTTTGGCATCGGCTTCCTTGAACGCCGCCATGAGCGACTCCTTGTCGTCCCGGGCGGTAGCGCAGCCCATGGCGACATCAAGCTTGAGAACCTCGTCGCTTGCTTCGCGAAACTCGACCTCCAAGGCGGCCATCAGCTCCCGGGCATCTTCCTCGTCCATGTTGCCGCACGCAACCAGGAACTCGTCGCCGCCCATGCGGGCAGCCACAGCGTTTGAGGGGATAACGCTCTTGACAACTTTGGCGACGCGCGCAATCAGCTCGTCTTCGGCATTGTGCCCAAGCGTGTCGTTCGTCTCTTTAAGCCGGTTGCAATCCAATATGACCAAGCTCACGGGAAACAATTTACTGAGATTGGCACTTCGCGCTCTCATCTCGAGATAGTTTCGATTGTACAGCCCCGTCAGCTGATCGGTCTCGGTCAACCGCTTGAGCTCGGCTTGAAGGCGCTTCTGCTCCGTGACGTCGGTCACGATGCCCACGACCCCGATGAGCTCTCCGTCAAGATATGCCGGCTTCTTGCTGATTTCGAAATACAACGTGCCGTCCGGCCCCTGGAACTCATCGACCCACTTACTGGCCTCGCCCGTCGCGATAATGCGCAGGTCATCTTCGTAATAGCGACGACCAACCTCTTCGTCCTGCCAAACTTCCACGTCAGTTTTGCCGATGATCTCATAACCTTCTTCGCCGCTGATCAGCGAGCAAACTTCGGAAACCGCGCGGTATCGGCATGACGTGTCTTTGAAGAACACGTTGGCCGGCGCACATTCCATAAACGCGATCATCTGCTCGATAGAAAGGCCCGAGCCGTTCTGCATTTCGCTTCATCCCCCCATATCACTGGCAGCAATACCGCTGACGTCTTCCGCATGCGCCACAGCGAATCGCATGTGGAAGGTCGTTTAAGTGCGGCCATAAAAATCGCGCTCAGCCCAAAACCATGCAAGACGAAAGCCCGGGAAACCTCGAAAAAGTCACGCGAACGCAGCTGTTCAGATAACGAGACACGACAGTAAAACGCGACAGCGCACCCAACTCCTGTCACCCTCGCCGAGTGTGACAGGGGTCGGGTACGTGTCACACTCATCTCGAGCGAAGGCCAAGTGCATGCTCGACATCGCCCCTGCGCTTTCGCCGTACGCGCCCGGGGCGAAGCGGTCTCAGACGCGGCAGGGGCGGACGCGTTGCCACGTTCTTCGGAAAAGCGCGCTCGCCTGGCCCTTGTTTCAAACGGTTACTCGAAGTCGACGTGCTGGCGCGATGAGTAGCCGTGCTCCTTGAGCGAGCTGTCGAGGTAGTCGTAGCGCGCGGGCGCGACCTTGATGATGTTCATCGCGAACGGGAGCTTCTCGAGGCGCTCGACCGGGATGCGCCGCAACTCGCAGGCGTGGGCATACTCGCTGCAAAACGGCTCGAGCACATCGGCGCGCCCCGTCACCTGAAGCCCGGAAAGCGAGCCGAACGACGGGTCATCGTCGAACACGGCCAGGCAGACGTCGCGATTCTCGCGCAGCGCCTTGAACTTCAAGCCACCCTCCGAGAAGATCCAGAACGCACCTTCGGCGTAAAGGTACTCGACCGGCGTGTTGCGCACAATGCCCGCGCCGGCGCAGGCGAGCGCGCACACCTTGTGTTTTGCTAGGAACTCATCAATCTTGGCCAGAAGTTCCTCTTCAGGCATCCGCGCCTCGTCGGGCTCCTTCGCCGTCCAGTGGTTCGCCGCCGCTTCCCAATCGATCTCAGCCATATCTGATCCTTTCCATCCGTTTCCCCGATTATCCCACCGCATGCAAGTGTGACAGGGGTACCGTCTCACGTAGTTGCGACAGGGGTCGGGTGGGTTGTCGCATTCCCGGCCTCGCCACGCAATCGCCAACTGCGTCGTATGGCCTTCGCGTCCTGCGCGAAGATGGGGCGCTACCCGATGCCGTATAATGAGTGCATCACGTGGCACGCCCGAAGGAGGTGACCCTTGCTGTACCAGCTGATGAACAAAGATGTTGTTGTCGCAACATATGAAGAGGAAAAAAGGCTCACGGATTATCGCTATTCAGAAGTTGAGCGATTCGGAACCTATTTCCCCTATGGGTTTATCGACATCAACGACTGGATTGATGGGCGGGCCATCGCAAAGCATCGCACCTCCATCGAGAAACTCATGCGCGAGCTAGGCCTTACGACCCGACACGACTTCATCGGCATGGTCCGCTGCCTTTCGCTTACCGACACTTTCTGGATGAAGCGGGAAGATGAGGATTTGGCCTGGGACGACGTTTCCCTTTACCGTAATCCCTTCGACGACGTCATAGCACGCATCGCCTTCGACGGCACCGGCATGTACGGCAGACAGAACTCCCCCACCTCGCCTGAGTTCGCCACATCGGGGTCGTTTGCGAAATGCTGGGTGCGCGAAGGCGGGCAAATCTCGCTTCTGAAACGCGGGTCGATCGGCTATGCGAACGCCGGCTTCGAGCCATATTCCGAGAAACTCGCCTCCGATTTATTAGAAGCAGCGAAAGTCGATCATGTTCCCTATTCGCTTGTACGCTTCCACGACAAACTTGCCTGCAAATGCCCGCTTTTCACGTCGGAGGACGAGGGGTTCGTTTCAGCCCACCGCTTTTTCAACCGCATGTTCGACGTCGACGACATGCTCTCCTTCGCCGCAAAGCACGGTGCCGAGGACGCGTTCCGAGAAATGGTGGTGATGGACGCCGTCATGGCGAACGTCGATCGGCATGCAGGCAACTACGGATTCCTCGTAGACAATGCAACAGGCAAGATTTTGCGTATGGCACCACTGTTCGACCACAACATGGCGTGTTTGCCCATGATGATGGAGATGGACGACTTCGACGAGTACATAAGCCTTATCGGACCGAAAATCGGCACCGACTTCATAGCCATCGGCCGCGCGCTCATGACGCCGGCGATTCGCGCAAAGCTCATCGACTTGAAAGACTTCGAGTACGTTGACCCCGGGTTCGATTACCCGAAGTGGAAGCTCGATGCCGTGAACAAGCTGAAAAACGTGCAGATAGAAGCGCTATTGAAGTAAGCGGGGATTTCGCATGCGTTCAGCAAGCCCTCAACGCGTGCGAGCACGTGTCCGCGCCCGCACGCGACAACTCACCCGACCCCTGTCGCACCCTGCCACATCGCGTAGTTGTCAGAAAATCGCGTTAGTTTGTGATTTGTTGCGCTAAGCCCAAATACGCCTTAAAATCACATGCTTCTGACCTGGTAAAACGCAAACGGCAGTCATCGGTTATCGTTTCCAGTCGAATTAAGTCACAAACTAGCGCGATTTTCTGACATTCAGGCGACTTTCTAGAAGTTCGAATGATGGTCCGAACGATTCGAAGTAGGCTTTGTCACTTTTTCTCGCGCAGCAAACCCTGTTCCCAGGCTTGGCGGATGGGGTCGTGCAAGTTGATAAGCAGGCCGCGGAAGTCGGGACACCAAGATTGCAGGTATGCTTCCATTTCGGCGGCGTTGAACCGCGCAAGGAACCGCGCCTCCCGCAGCAGCTGGTCAAGCCAGGCCTGCACGTAATCCAGGCCCTTCAGGTTTTCGGGCGCCGGGGCGCTGAGCGGGTAGTCGATTTCGCATGGCACCTCGTGGGCGGCGAAAAACGTGTCGTAGCGTGCTGGCAGTTCCCCGATGCTTGCAAGCGTATCGCGTAAGGCAATGTTGTGAACAGGCGGCATGGTTGCGACCACCTCACGCCACGTTTGCATGACCGCGCCTACGCGCGCTCCAAGCGCGGTACGGCGCGCCGTCCAGATTTCGATTACGTTATCGCGGGCAAGCAACGTTGCAACCTGGGGCGCATCATCTTCGCAGGTCAATCCAAGCACGTACAGGACCGATGACGCAATCTGATACCCCTCGGATTCCGACACGCTGCACGATTCCCCAAAGGTGTACAGCCCCACAACGTGCTCTATCAGCACGGCGAAACCGCGCATCGCATCCTCGTTGGCCGATTCAGCCAAAGGCGCAAGCACGTTATTCATAGTCGTCCTCCCAACGTTCGCCATCCCAACCTGGCGCTTCTATGTTATCGTGCCATTCGCTGGGATTCCATCGGTAAACGTGGCCGTGTTCATCGGCGATTTCGTAGCTTGCCTGCCGCTCCTGCACCGCTAGGGTCTCGCGCGCCAAACTCGCCGCAAGCGCCGCGTCACCTTGCGCTTCGCCGTCGAAGCCTTCCCGCATCGCCTCAATGAGTTCAAGATCGGTTGTTTGCGCAGAAAAATCCTCCCGCAGGTCGTAAAATGCCTCCATTAAGTCCGTGAGCTGCTCGAAAACGTCTATTCCCGCCAAGCAAGGAGAATCGGCAAACACCCCTATCAACGTCGACGCCGCCGTTGCCCCGAGCGAAACGCGCCGCGCACGTGCAAGGCACAAGCGCTCCACCTCAACAAGCTCGGCAACCTGCTGCCCCGTCAAGCCAAACCCCGCCTCGCGAACAGCCCGCTCCACCTGCGCATCATGCATCCGCACCGTCATCGCATCCATGCAACCCAATCCTTTCAAAAACCGGATAAGGTTTAATACCCGGAAACAAGGGGAATTACCAGACTGCAATTGCGATGATGAACGTGGTAATGTAAGTAGTATTTGAGCCCAAAATCTGCCATGCGGAAACGCTAAAGAGAAGCCGGGCGACTCACTTCAAAAATGGGACAGTACCCGACCCCTGTCCCAGACTCGTTGACCCCGGGTTCGATTACCCGAAGTGGAAGCTCGATGCCGTGAACAAGCTGAAAAGCGTGCAGATAGAAGCGCTATTGAAGTAAGCACGTGTTCCACCTGCGCCCGCCAAGCCCTCAGCGCATGCGGACGCGAACATGTGCCCGCATGCGACAATCCTCCCAACCCCTACCACGTCGGCCCATGGGGTGGCTTATTTCCTGTAGAAATGGAAGTCGCAGCAGTCGCCGCCGTAGCCGAGGGTTTTGGTGCGCGAGAAGCCCATTTTCTGCAAGCCGCCATAGTTCACGTCGTCAACGTCGCAGAACAGCGGGCACAGCTCGGGGCAGCCGTTTTCCACGCATGCATCGTGCCAGAGGCATTTCGTGATGGAAGCGTCGAAGAAATCACGCCCGGCGGACGACGTGCTCTCCCATAAATCGCTCGTGCGCATAACGCGCAGGAACACGCGCTTGTAAATGTCGAAGAACCCGGGAACCACCTGCATTTTCGCCGTGGACGCATGCTTTTGCGCGGCCACCACGTCCATCATGTACGAGCGCATGAGCGCCATCACCTGCTCGTGCGGAAGCGGGCTTTCCGTAAGCGCTTTGTAGAGCGCTACGCGTGGAAGGATGGTCTGCTCAAGCTCTTTCATCCGGCTTGCCGACTTGCCCGTCGTATTGGCAACCAGCTCGTCAAGTACCTTTGACTGACGAGCAAACAGCTCCGCGGCCTGCGCCTTCTTAAGGTTGCCCATCAAGAACTTCTCGATATCCTTCTGCTGTTTGACGCTCATAACAACCCCCATGCAAGACCCGCAATCCGTTCATACGGCTAAAAGTATATCACGGTAAACAAGCGGTATGTACCGAAGGTGGGACAGGGGTCGGGTACGCGCTAGGCTTCGGCGGGTGGCTCTTCCTTATTCCAGGCTAGCGTGGATTTCGCTTCGGCGTCGCGACGCTTCTCGGCAAGGCTCCAGGTTGCAAGGGAAAGCGCGAAGAACACAAGGCCGAACACCACCACCGTTGCCAAATCGCCTGCAATGGTTGCCCCGTTCGCATATGTGATCACCTCGCGGAATCCGTCGATCGCGTAGGTGAACGGCAGGAAAGGTTCCAGCGCGCCTACAAAGCCCTGCCCCAGTTCAGCAGGCAAGGTGCCGCCCGAACACGCAAGCTGGAAGATCAGGATGAGCACCGCAAGCGCCTTGCCGATAACGCCCAGCGTCATGTTCAGGAACTGCATGATCAACATGAAGCTTAAGCTTACCCCCAGCGCATACGCGAACAACAGCAACGGCGAGGCGTTGTGGGCATCAAGCACCCCGATGGCCGCTGCGAACAGCGTGACCGCGGCAGCTTCAAGCGCGCAAACCAACGCGTAAAACGGCAGCCTTCCAACCACGGTGCGCACGCGTCCCGCATGTCGGCTCTTCGGCCACAACGGCTCGATCACGAAGAAGATGATCAGCGCGCCTAGCCACAGCGACGTCGTCATGAAAAACGGCGAGAACCCTTGCCCGTAATAATCAAGCGAGCCGTAGCGCTCCTCGTGCGCGTTGGTGGGGTCGGCCACATATGAGCCCATGTCGCTTGCGCTCGTGCCAAGAGAGTTTGCGATGGTTTCGGCACCGTCGGATGTGGCGCTTTGCAAGCTGGAAGCCCCCGATGCAACCTGCCCGGCGCCGTCCTGGCATTGGGCCACACCGTCTTGCAGGGAAGGCAACGCACCCGCCAGCGTCGTTGACGCATCAGCCACCTGGGCCGCGCCGTCGTTTACCGTAGCCGAACCGCTTGCAAGCGATTGAGTGCCGCAATCAACCTGCGGAACGCCCGACACAAGCGCAGGCATCGAAGCGGCAAGCGTGCTCGTGCCCGCGGCAAGGGTCCCCAAGCCGGATTGCGCGCTTGAAAGCCCGCCCGACATCGTGCCCAGCCCCGCCACGATCTGCGCCTGCCCGTACGCAAGCGTTTCGGCAGGTTCATCGGCGGAACCGATTGCGGCAACGGCATTCAAAATCCCCTCGGACGCCGCCCCAAGAGAAGCAGCACCGGAATCAACCCCGCTTGCCGCCGCGCTTAACTGCGCCGACATGGCGCTTGCGCCATCGGAAACCTGCGCGATCGCCGCATCGCCCGCTGCCTGCCATTGCTCCGCCGTTTTCCCGCCGAACGACCCGCCTGCCTGGACAGCGGCCAATGCAGCTTGGTAACACTGCTGCGCCGCCAGTGCGCCATCTGCCAGATGAGCAGCGGATTCGCTGCCCGCACCAAGCTGCGTCGACAACGCGTTCAGGCTCGATTGCGCCGTGTCAAGCTGCTGCTTGCCGGATGTCAGCCCACTGGAAAGGGAGCCCAGCCCATCGGCGACGGTCTGCGCGGCGCCCGAAAGCGTCCCTGCCCCGTTGGCCAGGTTTGCAACGCCGTCGAGCGCAGCGGTGGCGCCCGAAGCAAGCTGCGCCGCGCTGCCGGGAAGGTTCGACACCGAATCCCCAAGCGTTCGCGTGCCAAGCGCAAGCGAGTTCGCGCCCGAGGCAAGCGACGACGTCCCATCGGCAAGTTTGCTCGCACCCGAGGCAAGCTGGCCCGCGCCCGACGATGCGGTTTGCGCGCCCGCCGTTGCCGTTGCAAGGCCGTCCGCAAGGGTGCCGCTGCCATCGGCAAGCTTGCCCGATGCGTCCGACGCTTCCTGCAGGCCGTTGCGCGCCTGTTCAAGCCCGGAATACGCGCCCGTCACGTACACATTCGCGATCGCCGAGTTCACGCTGCCCTCAAACGCCTTCTCTATTTGCGTCGAAAGCTGCGCATAAATGTAGTTGTAACGGATGTTCTTGTATATCTCCAGTTCAGCAGCCTGCGGAATATCATCCATACCGGCTGCCACCTTCGAGGAGAAGTCCGCGGGAATCTCGAACACCATGGAGTAGCCCGAGTTCTCGATGCCGTTGTCAAGTGCCTGCGCATCCAGCTCGACGAAGTTCGCCTCATCGCCTTCGCTTGCGGCCTTAGTTATCTCGGAGCCGATGTTCACCTGCTTCCCGTTCACCTCAACCCCTTCATCAAGGTTCACGATGCCGATGGGCACGCGCTTCATAGCGCCAACGGGATCCCAAAAGCTCCAACAATAAAACGCCGAGAACAGGCCGATAATCAGCGCTACGGCAACAACCTTCGCAATCGTCTTGCCCAAAGCCTCGCTGGCCATTCCGCTTGTTTTCTTCACGCTGTTGCACCTCGTTCGAACTCAGCTTGACAGTTTTGACACTTGTATAATTTTTAACAGTCATTAAAATATTGAAACAAGGCGCGAATAGCAATGAACAATCATTGCGCTCGTGTACAAGTTTTGAACGGCGCATCAGGGGGCAGCGTTGAATCACAAGGATAATCAGGGCGCACAGCGCACGA
>DJEE01000065.1:12480-12653 GCA_002431805.1 Eggerthellaceae bacterium UBA5906 | reverse complement strand
CCGAGGAAGTCTTCCAAGCCCTGGATGTCGGACAGGATGACAACGTCGTCGCCTTCCTTGATAAGGCCCATGGCAATGCCGGAAACCGGAGCCTTGATAGGAACGCCGGCGTCCATAAGTGCCAGGGTGGAACCGCAGGTGGAGGCCATGGAAGAAGAGCCGTTAGACTCAAG
>DJEE01000065.1:0-12449 GCA_002431805.1 Eggerthellaceae bacterium UBA5906 | reverse complement strand
TCGGACACCACGCGGATGGCGTACGGGAACTCGTCCTCGGAAGGAATCACCGGCAAAAGCGCGCGCTCGGCCAAGGCGCCGTGGCCGACCTCGCGGCGCTTCGGGGCGCCCATGCGGCCCGTCTCGCCCGTGCAGTACGGCGGGAAGTTGTACTGATGCATATAGCGCTTGCCCTCGGCCGGGTCGATGGTGTCAAGACGCTGCCACTCGTTGAGCATGCCCAACGTGCATACGGAAAGCGCTTGGGTTTGACCGCGCTGGAACAAGCCGGAGCCGTGCACGCGCGGCAGATAACCCGGAACAATATGCAGCGGACGGATTTCGTCGGGACGACGACCGTCGGCGCGCTCTCCGGTCTCGATGACCATGGCGCGCATGGCGTGCTTTTCAAGCGCCTTCAGCGCTGCAGCGATATCGGAGCCCCATGCGGCAAGCTCTTCGTCGCTGAACTGCTCGGCCTTAATGCGAGCCTTGAGCTCTTCCACCTTGCCCATGCGAGCCTGCTTGTCGGCGTCTTTCAAGGCGGCGGACATTTCGTCGAAGAAGGGATTCACGCGCTCGTCGATAGAGGGGTCCGCAACGTGGATAGGCCATTCAACAGGCGTAATGTCGCAGCGGTCCAAGAAACGTTGCTGAGCTTCGCAGAACTTCGCGATGGCTTCTTGGCCGAAATTCATAGCGCGCAGCATAAGCTCTTCGGAAACCTCGTTGGCGCCTGCCTCAACCATGGAAATGTAGTCGGCAGTGCCGGCGATGGTAAGCTCCAAATCCGACGTTTCCTGCTCGGCATACGTGGGGTTCACGATGAACTCGTCAGTTTCGGTGTTGTGGGCGATGCGCACGCAAGCGGCAGGGCCGTCAAACGGAGCGCTGCCAATCATGAGCGCCGCGGAAGCGCCGCCGACGCAGATGCAGTCAGGCGGGTTCTGGCCGTCGCACACAAGCGTGGTGGCAACGATGTGCACCTCGCGCTTGAAACCGTCGGCAAAACCGGGGCGGATGGGGCGGTCGATCATACGGGCGGTCAGCGTGCCCTTTTCGGACGGACGCGCCTCGCGCTTCAGGTAGCCGCCGGGGATGCGACCCACGGAGTACATCTTCTCCATGAAGTCCACCGTAAGCGGGAAGAAGTCGTAGTTCTTCTCCTCCTTAGAGATGACGGCGGTGACAAGCACGGTAGTGTCACCCTGCGTGACCAGCACGGCACCGGTTGCCTGCTTGGCCAGCTCGCCCGTTTCGAAGCGGTAGGTTTTACCGTACAGCTCGAAGGACTCGACGATCTTTTCCATGTGTGATTCTGTCTTTCTCTTCTGCCTTAGCCGCCCTAGTGCAGCTAAGCTTCTTCGGCACAGCGAGTACTCACGATTCCCCGCCTGCCGCGAGCAAAGGCGCCCTTGCGCTTTCGACCGCTATGCAAAAGCCCGCGCAGGGTATGCGCGGGCTTTCGTTGACTAGATGTTGTCGCGGATGCCGAGCTTCTTGATGAGGGCACGGTAGCGCTCGATGTCGCGCTCCTTGATGTACTTGAGCAGACCACGACGCTTACCAATGAGCATCATAAGGCCACGACGAGAATGGTTGTCCTTCTTGTGGGTCTTCAGGTGCTCGGTGAGGTTGCGGATGCGCTCGGACAGGATTGCGACCTGCACGTCCGGGTTGCCGGTGTCGTGCTCGTTGGCGCCGAATTCAGCGACCAGTTCTGCCGTACGCTCTTTCGAGATGCTGAGTTTGCTAGGCATAGCTTAACTCCACCTTTCCTGCGGGTTACCCCGCCTTCCGTGCAGCGAAATGCTGCGCTCAACGTGCTTGCCGCTGGGATCCATGCAACATGGGGACCAAGTGGCAAGTGGTTGCTGAAAAGCAACTTGTATATCTTACGCGAACGCGGGGCGTATTCGCAAGTAAGCAGGTACGCACGCACACGTTATGCACATTACCGCGCAGGGTTATTCGGCCGCTTCGGCTTCGCGCAGGCCCTGCACCAGCTGGTCGGCGCAAGACGTGGAACGACGGCCGCACGTATTGCCCTCGAGCACCGCTGCCACTTCATCCACCGTTTTACCGCTGATAAGCTTGCAGATGGCCTTGAGGTTGCCGTCGCAACCACCCACGAAGTCAACATGTTTGATAGTGGAGCCATCCAAATCGATATGGATTTCACGCGAGCAAACACCGCGCGTTTTGAACGTATACATACACTCTCCTCTCGTCAGTGCCGCTAGTATGACACGAACGGAAGCGCACAAAGGCGCTCTCCTAAAACAATCCGCACGTAAACAAAAACGTCAGCGACTTCAAATTCGTGGACGCGTGCACATGCGCCCATGTTTGGCATACGCGCAGCACGCCGAACACCGCCGACTGGTCGAGCTCCGCGACCGCTATGTCGGCAAAACGCATGCCTAGCAGCGCGCGCGCCCACGCAAGCGTTGAGGGCTGGATGCGAACCGCATCGGGTGTGGAGCATGCTTCGCACAAAACGCCACCTTCGGAAAACGAGAACGCAACATCGCGCACCTGACGGTCCGAAACACTGCAAGAAAGGGGCTCGCCGCACATGCAGCACGCGTCAAGCGAAGGGCGAATACCCGCAAAAGCAAACGTTTTCAGCAAATGCCCCGCGCACAGCGCCGGGGCATGAGCAACGTCGGCACTGTCAAGCGCTGCAAGCGCAGCGTGCGTCATAGGCAGCAGCTTGTTGTTTTCCAAACCAGCCTGCGTGATGCGGTCGAGCAGCTCGAGCATGGGTGCCGCCGCCGAAGCGCGCTCGATGCTTTCACGCACCGCTGCGTTGCCAGCGATAAGGCGTACTTCCTTGACGATGTCGAGCGTGCGGCCTTTCGCAAAAAGCACGTCGGCCTCCGCACCAAGTTCAAGGCGTGAGGAAAACTGGCTGGTAGGTTTGCGCGCACCTTTAGCGACGGCGCGAATCTGGCTGCCGTCTTGTGCCAAAAGGGACAAGATAAGGTCAGACTCCCCCAGCTTCGTTTTACGCAAAACAATAACGTGGGCTGTGTAGGTTTGCTGAGCCACAGGAGCTACTTAAACGACACGCCCGTAACGTTGTTGGAAGAATCGAACGTCAACGTGCCCGAAACCTGCTTGGTATCGCCAGTAACGCTGAGGGTTTGCCCCAGCACGGTGACCGACGTTGAAGCGCGGCCGGAAGCGGTAAACGACACCGTGTTGTCGCCCTGATACGACACGCTGTCAACTGACGTGACGGTAAACGCCGACCCATCGGAGGCCTTCAGCGTATTCGAACCTAAATACGAGCGTGCAGCGGCCGTAAGCTCGCTGCCGCGGGACTTCGCCACGGAAATCACGACCACCGTATCAGACGTTACCTTCGAACCGGCCTGAGGGTCGCAACCCATAACCGAGCCTTCCGAAACCGATTCGCTATAGGTGTACGTAACCGTTGAACTCAGCCCCGCATCTTGGATAGCCTGCTCAGCCTGGCTATACGTCATTCCCGAGATGTCGGGCACCGTGTAAGGCTGCGCAACCGTCAGCGTGATGGGGGTGGAAGCCTTCGCCTTTTGCCCCTCGCCGGGGTCAACATCAAGCACCGTGCCTTCAGCATCGTCGGAAAGAACCGTTTCAACGGACACGTTTTCAAAACCGCTATCGGAAAGGGCCTTGGTGGCATCATCTTGCGTTTTGCCCACAACGCTTGGCACGGTTCTAGAAGTTGAAACGTGAATGACCACCTCAGTGCCCTCTTCTTGGCGCGCGCCCGCGCCAGGGTCCATCAGCAGAACCAGACCTTCGGTGGAATCAGAGGGCACCGTGGTGGCACGCACGGTGAAACCTTTGTTTTGCAGCATGTACGTGGCATCGGATTGCGTCATGCCCGTAACGTCGGGGATAACTTTGCCGCCCCATAGTTCAAGATAGTACGTAACGCCTGCCGCTATAACACCCGCGAGCACCACCACCAGCGCGATAATGGCAGCGACTTTCTTGCCCTTGCCGCTTTTTTTATGCGGGTCAGGCGCTTTGAAGTCTTTCTGCTTTGGAGGCTCCACGCCGTCTATGCGGGGCATTTCCATGGTGTCTCCCGCGCGCCATGCAGCCTTAGGGGGCACGTATCCCGGGTTTACCAAAAACTCATCTAAGCCGGAAAGGTCGGCGGTGATATCGGGGTCAGCGGCGTTGGCGTTGCTACGCGCGGGGGCCGGCCCTATAGCCTGCGTTTTCTCCGCCTCAAGCGCAATGTTCTTCAGCTCGGGAATGTTGAGCACATGCGTGCGGTCGGCAGTGAACGCCTCATCATCTTCGGCAGTTTGGCTCTCTAGAACCTCTTCGTCATCTAAATCGGGCTCGATGACCTTAGCCTCGACGGCCGCAAGCTCACCCGTGCTTTGAGCGGGCACTGCGTCCGCCTCATCCGCCGGCTCATCCTCCGAAACAGCATCCGCGTCCGCTTCCTCATCGGCAGCCGAACTATCATCGCAAGACGTCTCTTCATCTGTGGTTTCAGCGGCTTGAGAAGATGCCGACTCGTCTTGCTCGAGCCTGTCATCAATCTCATCGGCTATTTCCTGCTGCGCTATGGGCTCTTCGTCGTTGAACTCATCCACGGGCTCAAACGAAAACGCATCGGGGCGCGCAGACATGCCGTAACCCGTTGCGGCAATATCGGGGATAGCGCCAAGTTTAGAGGAGCTACCGTTGTTCGCGGACGATTCCTCTTGCGGTAGGCGCGCGCCGCATTCGTCGCAAAACTTCGCACCCTCGCGATTTTCGGTATGACATATAGGACAAATCATGCTGGAAACTCCCTGGCACAAATAACTACGTGATCACGAAGCATTGTACCCAAAAGCACGAATGAGGTGCCGGGCAGCACCTCATTCGCAAACAACTTACAAGCCCTCGCCGTAGCCGAACCTACGTATCTGCGTGGCATCTCGGCGCCAGTTCTTCTTCACCTTCACCATCAAGTCAAGGTACACGCGCGTGCCAAGCAGCTGCTCAAGATCGGCGCGCGCCTCTTGGCCGATGCGCTTGATGGCGCTGCCGCCCTTACCAATGATGATGCCCTTTTGGGAGTCGCGCTCAACATAGATGCGCGCAAGAATATGGTTGAGGTCCTTCTTCTTGTCGTAGGACATGTCCTCCACGGTAACGCCGATGGAATGCGGTACCTCGTCGCGGAACGTGCGCAGGATTTTCTCGCGAATGAACTCGGCGACGATGACCTCGATAGGCTGGTCGGTTTCCATGTCAGCGGGAAACCATGCAGGCCCTTCAGGCAAGAAGTACTCGACTTCCTCGATGAACGCATCGATATTGTAGCCCGTTTCCGAGGAAAGCCCCACCATCGCATCCCAGTTGGCAAGCTTTTTCGCAGCCTCAACCTGCACGTGCATCTGCTCTTTCGTGACTAAGTCGCCTTTGGAGAGCACGCAGATTTTCTTAGCGTGGCGGCAGTGCGGGCCATCAAGCTGAGCGGCCACCCACTCGTCGCCGCGGCCGACCGGCTTGCTGGCGTCAATGAGCATGGCGATGACGTCGACGTCCTCAAGCGCCTTTAAAGCCGACGTGTTCAGTTCTTCTCCCAGCGCATCGTGCGGCTTGTGCAAGCCAGGCGTGTCAACGATGATCATCTGCATGTCGTCGCGCGTGTATACGGCGCGGAAACGGTGGCGCGTGGTTTGCGCCGTGTTAGAGGTGATGGCAATCTTTTTGCCCATGATGGTGTTGAGCAGCGTAGACTTGCCCGCGTTCGGCCTGCCCACCAGCGTGACGAACCCCGATTTGAAGCCCTCGCCCGACGGCGGTGCGGCATGTCCGAAATAAGCGTCTAAATCCATGAGTCTCCTAGCAGTTCAAATACGTTACGAAACGAATAAGGCGATAATGCGCGGGAGGAACACTACCACGCCCACAGCAAGCGAAGCCGCAGCGCCCGCAAGCGCGGCACCGGCGGCGCAATCCTTAGCCTTGCGCGCAAGTTCGTGGTACCCCGGACTTGCCAGGTCAACCACCGCCTCAATAGCAGTGTTCACCGTTTCAAGCGCGAACATCATGCCGACGCAGATGATCACGGCAAACCAGGAGGCAGCATCGATACGCAGCGCAAAACCCAAAATCACCGCGATGACCGCGCACGCAGCATCGATACGCAGGTTGCGTTCAGTGCGAACGGCTTCAAGCAGCCCGCGCCCTGCGTTGGCGAAGGCTGCTTGAAGCTTATAACGCTGGCCTTGTCCTTTTGTAGCGGCAGAACGAACAAAAGGGCGCTCGTGCTGATCGGGGGCACCCATAAGCTACCGGTTGTTCCAAGCGGCAAGGATTTCGTCTTCAAGCGCTTCCATGACCTTGGCGTCTTCTTCGACGATGTGATCATAGCCGCACAGGTGCAAAAGCCCATGCACGAACAGCAGGCTTACCTCTTGCTCAAAGGTGGTGCCAAACTCGTGCGTTTGACGTTCTGCCACGTCGGGTGCGATAACCACGTCGCCCAACTCGTACACGTCGTCAAAGCCCTCGGGCACGATGTCGGTCAGCTCGTCTTCCACGCCATCGCACTCGAACGACAGCACGTCGGTTGGCCCCTGTATGTTACGGTATTCCTCGTTAAGGCGAGCGATTTCGTCGTTAGTTACAAAGCTGAGCGACACTTCGGTGTTCTCGGGTTTGTGCTGGTGGTTCAAAACGAACTGGGCAAGCTCAACAAGCGGCATGTCCTTTAGATCGTCTTCGCGATAGTCGTAGTTAATTTGAACGTCCATGGTTGTCCTTCTTCTGCGTTGATGCCGCAGCGTTGTCGTATGCCGAAACAATGGCGGCCACCAGCGAGTGGCGCACCACATCTTTACCGGAAAACTTGCAGAACTCGATACCGTCGATGCCGCCGAGAATGTTCTTGATGCCTTTAAGGCCTGAAACTCCGCGCGGTAGGTCGAGCTGTGTGACGTCGCCCGTAATCACCATCTTCGAGCCAAAACCCAAGCGCGTAAGGAACATCTTCATTTGCTCGGGCGTGGTGTTTTGCGCCTCGTCTAGAATGACGAAGCTGTCGTTGAGCGTGCGGCCGCGCATAAACGCCAGCGGAGCGATTTCGATAACGTTGTTCTCGATGAGCTGCTGCGCACGCTGCATATCGGTCATGTCGAACAGCGCATCGTACAGCGGGCGAATATAGGGGTCGATCTTCTCGTTGAGCGTGCCCGGCAGAAAACCGAGGTTCTCCCCCGCTTCCACCACCGGACGCGTGAGGATGATGCGGCCCACCTCTTTACGCTTGAGCGCCGCAACCGCCATCGCCATGGCAAGGTATGTTTTACCGGTGCCGGCAGGGCCAATGCCGAACGTGACGGTATTGTGCCGAATAGCATCAACGTAGTACTTTTGACCTGCGGTTTTCGGGCGAATGGCCTTGCCGCGATACGTAAGCAGGATATCCTCGCGAAGCGCCGTGGGCGTGAACTCCGCTGTGCGCAGCAAATCGATAGCGCGCGCAACATAGCCAGAATCGGGAACCGAGCCCGATTCCACATGTTTGATAAGCTCAGTGAACAGCGCAGTGAGCGACTGCACTTCAACCGGGTCGCCCTCAAGCACCACCGAATCCCCGCGCACTGTGATGCGCGCCTGGAAGGCTTGCTCTATTTGATGTAGCAGGCAATCGCCCGGCCCCACCACCAGCGCCATGTTCACCGATTGCGGCGCCGTCAACGTGATATGCGTGTTCTCAGTCATGGCCGCTAGTATAGCACGTGCCCATTTCGCAAAAGCGAAGCAACATTGAGGTTCACGCGCCGCACAAGGAACGGAGCCGTGCGCGAAACCCGCCGGTTAGCCATTAGCGTAGATGTGGACATCCAAACCATCCAACTACAACCGCACTTCAATGAGCGCCCCAGCTTTTGCACGGACGGGGGCAACCAGTTCGTGGTAGCTTTCAGTCATGGCAGTGCCGTTTTCCTCTACGAGTGCAAACTCGGCGGTGTCTGCACGGCGCTGCAAGTCTTCTTGGCGCAGCTGCTTGGCCAAAGCGCGCAGCTTAGCGGCGCGGGCAGCACGCACCTCATGGGGAACTTGGTCTTCACGCTGCGCCGCAGGCGTACCCTCACGTTGCGAATAGGGAAACACGTGAATCCTTGAGAAACGGCACCGTTGCGCCACGCGCAGTGTTTCTTCAAACTCGGCATCGGTTTCACCCGGAAAACCGCAGATGATATCCGTGGAAAGCGAAAGCTGGGGCATTGCGTCGTAAAGCTTGTCAACCAGCTTCACAAACTGCTCGGCAGTGTAGGGCCTATTCATTTCCGTCAGAACCTTAGTGCAACCCGACTGCAGCGGAAGGTGCAGGTGGCGGCAAATGCGACCATCTGCATGTGCAATCAGTTGAATAAGGCTATCGGACACATCGCACGGTTCGGTGCTTGAGATGCGGAAGCGACACGGATGTTCTTCAGGGGCGTGAATATCCGCAGTACGTTCAAGCAGCATACGCAAAAGGCCGTCAAGCGCAACGTCTGCGCCTTCAGACGAGCTACAACAATATGAACCCAAATTGATGCCCGTGAGCACGATCTCGCGCACGCCCGTCTTCGCAAGCGCCTCGCATTCGGCAAGCACCTCGTGCGCAGGGCGGCTGTACGCTGTGCCGCGAGCAACGTGCACGATGCAGTACGTGCACGCGTTGTTGCACCCGTCTTGCACTTTCACGCCAACACGCGTGTGGAAGCCTTCGCCTACCGCAAGCGCGCGAGAGCTGTGGTCAAACGGCCCAACAAGCCTGTCGAGCACATCGTCAACCTGTAGTTTTCCCGCAACTTGTACACGTTCAGGTGCCATACTCAAAAACGCATCGGCATCGATGGCCGCTGCGCATCCGGTAACAACCACCTGGGATGAGGGATTGGCGCGAAGCGCATGACGCACAGCTTTACGCGTCTTCTTTTCCGCCTCCCCCGTTACTGTACACGTATTAACCACTACAACGTCAGCCGTTGCCTCATCGGTTTCGACACAACCTCGCGCAAGCAAGCCGGACGCAAACGCGTCGGACTCAACACGATTCACTTTGCAGCCAAGGTTCACAATAGCAAAGTTCATGCGCACCCCTTAGCTCCAAGGCCTCCCAATTCATACAGTACCAGCGCAGGTGCGACAATACCGGCCGTTTCCGTGCGCAAGATGCAACGGCCAAGCGACACCAGCGCCGCCATCGGGTTGCAGGCAAGAAACGCATCGACTTCTTCAGGTGCAAGCCCGCCTTCCGGGCCTATCACCACGGCAATGCGGACAGAGGGAAGCGGCTTGCCAGCTGCAGCAAGCGCACGCTGCAGCGCATCATGCAAACAGGCCGTGCCAGGGGCTTCTTCCCAGCACACAAGCACCGCGTCAAAGCTTGCCAGCTGCTCGCAAACGCCAGAAAGCTTTTGCGGCTGCTCAACGTGCGCAAGGCGCACCTGGCCCGATTGCATGGCGGCGCTTTTCGCAATGGCCTGCCACCGCTCGGTTTTAGCGGCAACCTTTTTCGGATCAACCTTCATGATGCTGCGCGCGGCGGAAAACGGCATGAACTGCGCCACGCCCAGCTCGGTGGCATGGCGAATAACCGTTTCCATCTTGTCGCCCTTCGCAAGGCCCTGCACTAAGCACACATGAGGAAGGTCGCCTGCGGCGTCCAAATGCCCCGCAATGCGCACCACGGGCACCGCGCCATCGAATGAGATGATCTCGCACTCGAAATAATCCTGGTCGGCATCGATGACGGCGATATGCTCGCCCGGCGCCAAACGCAGCACCTTGGCGTGCTTCGCATCATCGCACGAAAGCGCAAGCGGAAACTCCGCTTGCGCTTCATGGGCCAAAATCTGTTCGTCCAAAAAGAAATGAGGAAGGGACATCGAAATCCTAAACTAACGAACTAGTTGAACTTATCGCGAAGCTTTTGCAGAGGCGTGCGCGCCTCTGAAACGTCTTCACCCAACTCGTGCGCCAACTGTTCAAGCAGTTCACGCTGCTTTTTTGTGACCTTCTTCGGAACAACCACGGTGACGTGCACGTACATATCGCCACGTGCCTCGCTGCGGAAACGCGGCATGCCGAAGCCCTTCACGCGCACGATCTGATCGTTTTGCAGGCCTTCGGGGATGCGAACCTTAACCTTCTCGTCCTCGAAGATGCCGTCAACCTCGATTTCGGCGCCAAGCGTTGCCTGTACGATGGACACGTTCGCGCGGCAATGCAGGTCGTCCCCATCGCGTTCGAAGAACTCGTGCGGCTGGATGCGGCACGTGACGATAAGATCGCCCGAGCGCGAACCGCGCAAGCCGGCCTCGCCAAAGCCGGTAAGACGCAACTGCTGCGCATCGCGAATGCCCACAGGCACTTCAACGGTAACACGTTGACGGTCGGGCACGCGGCCTTGGCCTTCGCATTCCGGGCAGGGATTGTCGATGGTTTTGCCCGTGCCGTTGCACTTGCTGCACGTGGTGGCAGTTTGCATATCGCCCAAGAACGTATGCTGCACCGTAACCACGCGGCCCTTGCCGCCGCACTCGGGGCACGATACTTCCTTGCCATTTTCGCCTAAGCCGGTGCCGTCGCAATCAGGGCACGGCGCCAAACGGTCGTACACGATTTCCTTTTTAGCACCCGTGGCAACTTCCTCAAGCGTAAGACGCAGGCCCACGCCCATATCGCGGCCCTCCGTGCGCTGCTGCCGCCCGCTGCCGCCACCAGCTCCGCCGCCGAAAAAGCTGCTGAAGATGTCGCCGACGCCGAAACCGCCGCCGAACAGGTCGTCGAAGTCAACGTAGCCGTTTCCGCCATAGCCGCCGCCGGCAGCACCGGGAATAGTTCCGAAACGATCGTATTGGGCGCGCTTATTCGCATCGCTGAGCACGTCATATGCCTCGTTGAGCTCTTTGAACTGATCCTCCGCATCGGGAGCCTTGTTCACATCAGGATGAAGCTCGCGGGCTTTCCGACGAAACGCTTTCTTGATATCCGCCTCGGTTGCGTCACGCGAGACGCCGAGAACTTCGTACAAGTCCTTCGCCATGGTTGCTACGTTCTACCTTTCCATTTCATCAGCCGCGTGCGGCAGCTTGGTTAAACCTATTTATCGCCTAACGCGGCACCTGCGATGCGCACCGCGCGAATTACCTTCGAATAATCCATACGCGTCGGCCCGATGACAGCCACCACACCCGCCGCGTCGCCGCGACCGTAACGGCTTGCCACTACCGAAACGCCCGAAAGCCCTTCGGCGTTGTTCTCTGCGCCGATGCGCACCGAAGGCATGCCCGTGCACGTTTTGGCCGTGTCGTCCAAAATATGCAGCAGCACAGTATCGTCCTCAAGCACCTGCATAACCGGCAGCAACGCTTGCGATTGGCTGAACTCAGGCTGCGAGAGCAGCGAGGACACACCAAGGCTGTGCGCGCGCGAGGTTTCGCCCTCACGCATGCACGACAGCACCACGTCAAGCGTCATGCGCACAAGCGGGTCGCGAAACGCCTCGGCCATGCCGGTGCCAAGCCCATCTTCGATTTCATGCAAGCTATTGCCCGTGAACACCTCGTTGAGCAGATGCTGAACGCGCGCAAGCTCCTCGCTTTGCACCTCTTCGGCGAAATCCATATGGCGGTTGAACACCTGGCCATCTTCAGTGACCACCACAACCAACGCATGATACGGCGTAAGAGAGATAAGCGAGACCTGTTTAATGTGCAAATCAAGCACCGAAGGCGCAAGCACAATTGACAAGCAGTCGGTAAGCTTGGTGAGCGCAGCGGACGTTTGCTCCACCAGCTCGTCAAGCTCTGAAGCGCTTTCGCGCAGTTTGTTTGCGGCTTTCTTGCAACGCTCATCCTCTTCCGCGGGGCCCTGCTGTTCCAGCAGGTTGTCAACGAACGCGCGGTATCCCATGTCGGTTGGAATACGCCCTGCCGAGGTGTGCGGCTGCGTGATATAACCGCCGTCCTCAAGCACCGAAAGCTCGTTGCGCACGGTTGCAGGGCTGACGCCTAGCTGGTAGCGCTCGGTTAACGTGCGCGAGCCCACCGGCAGAGCGCGCGCCACATACTCCTCAATCAAGGCCGCCAACACTTTTTGACGTCTATCCGATAGCACGCTTCTCCACCTTCCTTTCGATTGATACCCTTGAGGTAACTGGTTTCGTAACAGAATATTTTAGCAGCCCGCGTACCAGAGTGCTAAACCTGCACCGAATCGTAAGAAACACGACCAATCTAAAGGCAGCAAGTGCCGAAGTGCACGCAGTACGAACCGCGCTCGCGCTAAGGCGCCAAGTCGAACAGCGCGCCGTACAGCTCGTTGCCGCACAGCCATCCCCTATCGGTTGGCCGCCAACGGCAATTGCGATGCTCCACCAGCTCCTCGCGGGCAAGTTGTTCAAGCGCCTTTTTTGTGTTCGGGAGCGTTTGCGCGGCGCGTGCCACCAGTTCATCGGAAAT
>DJEE01000153.1 GCA_002431805.1 Eggerthellaceae bacterium UBA5906 | reverse complement strand
TCCGTCCCCCGTTCACGCAAGCCGCATTTCTAAGCACCCGCCTCGGTCACTACCCTCTCAGCACCATGTGCAAAATCGGGTAGGGGCGGCCTTCGCTGTCGAGCGCGTCGCGAGCTGTTACCGCAAAGCCTTCGTGCTCATAGAAGCCCACCGCTTGGCCGTTTTGCTCGTTCACGTCAACGGTGGTTACACCCCACGTAGCAACAGCATGCCGCAAAAGCGTATGTCCGACGCCATAGCCACGTGCGTCAACATCGCAAAACAACATCTCCAGGTTGCCCTCATGCGCCTCGGCAAATCCCAGCACGCGCCCGCGTTCGCCGCCTTGCAGCAGCTCGCGCGCAACCGCAACATGTTCCACGAACGCCAAACCGCCCATCACCTCGGGGCGCATGGCGACTACATCCGCCTCGCTCACAAAATGATGCGTAGCCCGAACAGAACGCTCCCAAAGCGCCAACAACTCGCAAGGGTCGAACTCGCCCCGCGCAACATCCATAACCTCGAATGTAGCCTCAGACATGCGTGTCATCCTCTCCCCCTAAAACACAGCGGGGGCATCGGCCTAGCGCCGACGCCCCCGTAGCAATCGCTTCCGCAGCAAAATCCCTTTACGCCTTCTCCACCTTCACGGCGCACACCTTGTACTCTGGCGTGGCCGAGATGTTGTCCAGCGCGGCATTGGTCAGCCAGTTGGCGTTGCCGTCCTGGAAGTGGAACGGCATCCACACCTCGCCGGGGTTGGTTTTGCCCGACACGCGCGCCTGGCTCTCGATGGTGCCACGGCGGCTGCTCACGCGCACACGATCGCCATCGACAATGCCCGCCGCGGCGGCATCGGCCGTGTTCAGCTCAATAAACGACGTGCCATCGATGCGGTTCAGGCCCTCGGTGCGGCCCGTCATGGCCTGCGCGTTGTACTGCGCCAGCACGCGGCCCGTCATCATGACCAGCGGATATTCCTCATCGGGAAGTTCGGCCGACGGACGATACTGCGCCAGCGAGAACTCGCCCAAACCGCGCGAGAACTTCCCCTCGTGCATGATGCGCGTACCTGGATGATCCGGTCCCGTGCACGGCCATTGCAAGCCTTGCCCCGCCACGGCGGCGGAGTCCAGACGCGCATGGCTGATGCCCGCGTACGACGGCGTGAGGCTTGCCACCTCGTCCATGATCTGCGCGCCCGTAAGCGTCGGCTGATCGTAGCCCATGCGGCGCATGATGTCGGCGAACACCTCGGTGTCCAGACGCGGACCGGCAGGGCCGTCCACCGCCTTGCGCACGCGCTGCACGCGGCGCTCGGTGTTCGTGAACGTACCCTCCTTCTCCGCATAGCTGCGGCCAGGCAGGATGACGTCGGCGTACTTCGCCGTCTCCGTCATGAACAGCTCTTCGACCACCAGGAAGTCCAGCGCCTTGAGCGCACGGATAACGTGGTGCGTGTCGGGGTCGGTGCGCACCGGGTCTTCGCCGAACAGGAACAAGCCACGGATGCGCCCGTCGATCATGGCGGGGAAACACTCGGTGGCCTTCAAGCCCGGCGTCTGGTTGAGCGTGACGCCCCACGCGGCCTCGAACTTCGCGCGCGCATCGGGGTTGGCCACCTTCTGATAACCTGTGAAATCGGCAGGTCCCGCACCCATGTCGCACGCGCCCTGCACGTTGTTCTGGCCACGCAGCGGGTTGATGCCGCACCCGGGGCGGCCCAGCTTGCCCGACACCAGCGCCAGGTTGGACAACGCCATCACGCTCTCGGTGCCCGTAGTATGCTCAACCACGCCCAGGCAATAAATGATGGGCGCGCGATCGGCCTTTGCGTACAGCTCCGCCGCGGCCACCAAGTCGCGCGCGTCGATGCCGCAGATCTCAGCCACGCGCTCGGGCGTATAGTCGGCCACCATAGCCGCCAGCTTGTCGAAGCCTTCAGTGCGGCTTTCCACGAATTCGCGGTCAACCAGGCCCTTCTCAATCAGCACGTGCACCATGCCGTTCGCGAACGCCACGTTCGTGCCGGGGCGCAGCTTCAGGTGGATGTCGGCCTTCTTCGCCAGCCCGATCTCGCGCGGGTCCACCACAATCAGCTTCGCGCCGCGCTCGACCGCCTGGCGCAAACGCATGCCCATAACAGGGTGCGCCTCTTCAGGGTTGCTGCCAATAAGCAGGATGACCTGCGAATCCTCGCAAACATCCTGGATGGAGTTCGTCATTGCGCCCGAACCAAGTGTAGTTGCCAGACCGGCAACAGTGGGGGCGTGTCAAACACGTGCGCAGTTGTCGACATTGGGACTATCGAATGCGCACCTCGCCATCTTCTGGAGCATGTATATGTCTTCGTTGGTGGAACGCGAGCACGCGAACGCCGCGATGCTCTCGCCGCCGTGGGCGTCGCGCAGCTCGGTGAACTTGCGCGCCACCAGGTCAAGCGCCGTATCCCAGTCGGCCGGCTCGAACTCGCCGGTTTCGGGGTTTTTCACCAGCGGCGTGGTGATACGGTCGGGCGAGTTCACGAAGTCGAAGCTGCCGCTGCGGCCCTTCACGCACACAAGCCCAACGTTGGACGGGCCGTCTGCTGCCTGCACGTCCACGATCTGGTTGCCCTTCACCACCAGGTCAAGCTGGCAACCCACGCCGCAGTGCGGGCACGTGGTTCGCACCGTGTGCGTGTCCCATTCGCGGTAGAGCCCGCGACGCTTCTCCACCAGCGCGCCTGTGGGGCAGGCTTGCGCGCAGTTACCGCAGCTCTCGCAGATGGTGCGGTCCCAGTTCGGCCCGAACGGTGCGCGGATGGTGGTGCGCACACCGCGCTTGCGCGTTTGCAGCACATGGTTGCCCGCCGCGTTGTTGCATGCGCCCACGCAACGCTGGCACGCGATGCACAGGTTAGGGTCGAAGCGCAAAAACGGGTTGGAGTCCAGCACGGGCTTGCGCGTTTGCGAAACGGGGAACGTGGGATGGGACACGCCCACCTCGCGCGCCACTGCCTGCAACTCGCAGGCGCCGTTTTTCACGCAGCTGAAACAGTAGTCGGTCGAGTCAAGCCCATGGTTGGAAATCAGCAGGTCAACAGCTACGCGGCGATACTTCTGCACGCGCTCGGTGTCCGTTTGCACCTGCATGCCGTCGACCACGCGCGTAGTGCACGCCGGCACGGGGGCCGCCTGGCCCTCCACGTCCACCACGCACACGCGGCACGACCCGATGGCGCTGCGGTCCTTGAGGTAGCACAGCGTGGGGATGCGGATGCCGGCGGCGCGGGCAACCTCCAAAATGGTTTGGCCTTCGCGCGCCTCAAGCGCCTGGCCGTTGATGGTGACGTTAAACATATTGGATGCGCCCCCCTTCGCAGGCGCCGGCGCCGAAGTGGTCACAGCGCAGGCAGCGCCCGCATTCCTGCATGGCCTCTTCGGTGCTCATGGGCACCTCCACGGCATCGAAATCATGTTTGCGCTCGCGCGCCGGACGCTCGAGCACCTCCACACGGCCGTACGCCGCACGGTCGTTGGGCTGCGCCGCCGGCGCTTCCGCACCGCAATCTAGCGTATGGTTGAAGCCCAGCATATGGTCGATGTTGCGCGCTGCAACCTTGCCGGCAGCAATGGCCATGATGGCCGAGGCCGGGCCGGTTTGGCAGTCGCCACCCACGAACACGTTGGCACCCGTGGCCGCATCGGCGCCGCGGGTCTCAAGCGCCTCTGCGTTCATCTGGGCATGCAGCTGCTCGTCAGCCTTGAACTCGCCCCATTCGGCGGCCATGCCGAACTCCTCGAACGGCGCAGACACGATGTTCTGGCCCACGGCAATAAGGATGACATCGGCCGGAATGCGCATCTGCGGCTTGTCCGCAGCCATCGGCGCGGGGCGTCCGCGCTTCACCGGGCCGATCATCTGTGGGTTCGTCAGCAGCGCGGTGCAGCGGCCCTGTTCGTCCTTCTCGATGGCGGCCGGCGCCTGCAGCGTGATCATCTCCACGCCCTCGGCCACGGCTGATTCAATCTCGGCCGGCAACGCCGTCATGTCGGAGATGCGGCGGCGATACACTACCGACACCTCCTCGGCGCCGGCACGCACAGCCGTGCGGCAGCAGTCCATGGCAACGTTGCCGCCGCCGATAACGGCCACTTTCTTGCCCGTGAAGTCGGGATAATCGCCATCGCCGATGCGTCCTAGCAGATCAACGGCAGAATACACGCCTTCGGCATCCGTGCCGTCAATGCGCAGGCTCTTGCCCGTTTGCGCGCCTATAGCCACGTACACGGCATCGTATTCTGCAGAAAGTTCCGCCATGCGCGCAGCGTCCACGGGGCTTTCGGTATGCACGGTTATGCCGCCCACCGACAAGATGGCGCGGATATCCTCGTCCAGGCGCTCACGCGGGAAGCGGTACGCCGGGATGCCGTAGCGAATCATGCCGCCCAGCTGCTTGCGCTCCTCGAACACGTCAACGGAATGCCCCATCAACGCAGCAAAGTAAGCGCAGGTCAAACCCGAAGGGCCAGCACCTACCACCGCAATGCGGCGGCCGGTTTCGGGCAACCGCTCGGGCACGGGCACCTGGTCTGCGCGTGCGTGCTCGCAAGCGAACTCCTTGATGCCGCGGATGTTCAGCGGCGCGTCGATAAGCGTACGGCGGCAGCGTTGTTCGCAGGGATGCTCGCACACCAGGCCGCACGCCGTGGGGAACGGGTTGTCCTTGCGGATCATCTGCACGGCACCGGCGTAATCGCCCTTCGCCACCAGCGCGATGTACGCAGGCACGTTCACGTGCGCCGGGCAGAACGTCTCGCACGGCACCGACTGCCCCACGCCGCGCTGGCAAGCGTGCTTGGACACATGGCTTTCCACTTCGGCGGAAAACGCGTCCAAGCCCTCAAGCAGGGCACCCGCGGCTTCGTAACCGCTGGCACAATCCGACGTGTCGCGCACCATTTCCGCCAGTTGACGCATGCGCTCGACCTCGGCGGCGTCGGCCTGGCAATCCACCAAGTGGCGCAGCATGCTCACCAGTTGCGGCAGGCCGTCGCGACACGGCACGCACTTGCCGCACGTTTGCAGCGCGCCCTCTTCCAGCAGCGTCAACTGCTGCGCCAGCGGGCACATACCCGGCGGCATGGCGTCAACGCGACGCTTCTGTCGATCCAAAAACCCGCCGG
>DJEE01000108.1 GCA_002431805.1 Eggerthellaceae bacterium UBA5906 | reverse complement strand
GTGTCGCTGCGCAGCGGCTTGTCGTGCAGCACGGCCCTGGCCCCCAATGCGCGGCATACCGCGGCAACATCCGCGGAACGCGTAACCACTACGCGCTGGGCAAACAGCCCTTCGGTTGCGCGGATCACGTGCTCGATAAGCGGCACGCCGTCAAGCGCGGCCAGCAGCTTGTTGCTGCCAAAACGGCTGGCCGCACCCGACGCCATGATGATGCATCCGCTCTCCACGTTCGGCACCTCTCCCTTTTGCGCTTCTCTTGCGTTTCGGCGCTGTTGGGGCATGTGAGCGCCGACCACAGTATAATGTCTAGCGTTTTTGTAATTCTCAAGTTATGGGGCGGATAACCATTATTACCTTCCAAAAATACGTGCGCCCGCAAAGCCTGGAAGAGGCCTTCGAGCTGAACCAGAAGAAGCGCAACCGCGTGGTGGGCGGCATGATGTGGCTGAAGATGGGCAAGCATGCCATCGGCACAGCCATCGATTTGTGCGACTTAGGGCTTGATGCCATCGAGGAAACGCCCGACGAGTTTCGCATCGGCGCCATGGTTTCCCTGCGCCAGCTGGAGAAACACCCCGGGCTTAACGCGTATTCCCACGGCGCGGTGGCCGCGGCGCTGCGCGACATCGTGGGCGTGCAGTTCCGCAACGGGGCCACGCTTGGCGGCAGCTTGTGGCGTCGCATGGGCTTTTCCGACGTGCTTTGCGTGTTCATGGCCATGGACAGTTACGTCGAGCTGTTCCAGGGCGGCATCGTGCCGCTTGAGCAGTTCGCGAACATGCCCTACGACAACGACATTCTGGTGCGCCTGATTGTGAAGAAGCGCCCCGGCGCGTTTTCCTACCAGGTTGTGCGCAGGCAGCGCACCGACATCGCGTCGCTGAACTGCGCGGCGGGCAACGTGAACGGCGAAGTGCGCGTGTGCGTGGGCTCGCGTCCGGCGCGCGCCGTGCTGCTGCGCGACGAGCAGGGCATCCTGGCCGACGGCGTTACCGAGCAAAGCGCGGCGGCGTTCGCCAGCTACGCCGCGGGTCGCGTAACCGTGTCCGGGAACATGTGGGGCAGCGCGGAATACCGTCGCGCGCTGGTGCCGGTGCTGGTGCGCCGCGCCCTGCTTGAGCTGGGGGAGGTGCGCTAGATGGAGGTAACCATCACGCTGAACGGCAAAACGGTGCGCGACGACGTTGCCGCCGATGCGCTGCTCATCGACTTCGTGCGCGCGCACGGCTGCAAAAGCGTCAAGCGCGGCTGCGAAACGTCGGCCTGCGGCCTGTGCACGGTGCTTATGGACGGCGTGCCCGTGCTGTCGTGCTCCACGCTGGTGGCGCGTGCGGCTGGTCACGCCGTGCAAACGCTTGAAGGCCTGCAGGACGAGGCCTTGGAGTTCGTGGGCTTCATTGCTGACCAGGGCGCCGAGCAGTGCGGCTTTTGCAACCCTGGTTTCGTCATGAACACCATCGCGCTGCTGCGCGAAAACCCCAACCCCACTGACGATGAGATCCTGGCCTACCTTGCCGGCAACCTGTGCCGCTGCTCGGGCTACGAGGGCCAGCTGCGCGGCATCCGCGCCTTCCTGAACAGCCGAAATGCGCAAGCGGAAGATGCCAACGAAGCGCCTGGTGCGCCTGATGCGGAAGGGGCGGCGCATGAGTGATCGCGACTACACGGCGGTGGGCGCGTCTGTTCGCAAGAAGGACTCGCTGCAGCTGCTGCTAGGCAAGCCCGTGTACACCAACGACATCGTGCCCGACGGCGCGCTGGTGGTGAAGCTTTTGCGCAGCCCGCACGCCAATGCCATGGTCAACACCATCGACACCGCGAAGGCGAAAAAGGTGCCCGGCGTGGTGGACGTGTACACCTGGGAAGACGTGCCGCAGCAGCGCTTCTCCAACGCGGGGCAAAGCTACCCGGAAACAAGTCCCTACGATAGGCTCATCATCGACCGCCATGTGCGCTTCGTGGGCGACGTGGTTGCCATCGTGGCCGCCGAGAACGAGAAGGCCGCCGACACGGCACTTTCGCGCATCAAGGTAACCTACGACGTGCTGGAGCCCGTGCTGGACTTCCGCACGGCCAAGGACAACCCCGTGCTCGTGCACCCCGAGGACGACTGGAAGATGCTGTGCGACCTTGGCGGCGACAACACGCGCAACATCGTGGGAACCACCGCCGACGCTGGCGGCGACATCGAGGCCGTGCTTGCCGATTGCGACGTGGTGCTTGAGCGCACGTACCACACGAAGGCCTACAACCAGGCCATGATGGAGACGTTCCGCGCCTATACCGAGCTTGACCAGTACGGACGGTTGCACGTGATCTCGTCCACGCAGATCGTGTTCCACGTGCGGCGCATCCTTTCCAACGCGCTGGGCATCCCGAAGGGCCGCATCCGCGTGGAAAAGCCGCGCATCGGCGGCGGCTTCGGCGCGAAGCAAACCGCGGTGTGCGAGGTGTACCCGGCGTTCGTTACCATGAAAACGGGCCGGCTGGCGCAGTGCACGTTCACGCGCAAGGAGGCGCAAACCTGCGGCTCGCCGCGCCACGAGATGGAGATTCGCGTGCGCTTAGGTGCCAACCGCGACGGCCGCATCCGCGCGCTGGGCGTCACCACGCTGTCGAACTCCGGCGCGTACGGCGAGCACGGCTGGGCCACTGTGGGCCTGACCGGGCACAAGTCCATCCCGCTGTACACCGGCTCGCTTGAGGCGTTCAAGTTTGACGCCTGCGTGGTGTACACGAACATGCAGCCCTCGGGCGCCTACCGCGGGTTCGGCGCCACGCAGGGCCAGTTTGCCGTGGAAACCGCCGTGAACGAGCTGGCTGAGCAGCTGGGGCGCGACCCGGTTGCGCTGCGCGAGCAGAACATGGTGCGCGAGGGTATGGCCATGCCCGCATACTTCGGCGAGGTTGCCAACGCCTGCGCGCTTGACCGCTGCATGGAGCGCTGCCGCAGCATGTTCGATTGGGAAGCGAAGTACCCCGTGCGCGACATGGGCAACGGACGCGTGCGCGCCGCGGGCGTGGGCATGTCCATGCAGGGCTCGGGCATTTCCGGCATCGACGTGGGGTCGGCCACCGTCAAACTCAACGACGACGGCACGTTCATGCTGCTCATCGGCGCGGCCGACATGGGAACGGGTTGCGACACCATCCTGGCACAGATGGTGGCCGAGCACATGGATTGCTCGGTGGACGATGTGTCGGTGTTCGGCGCGGACACGGACGCTTCGCCCTACGATTCCGGTTCGTACGCGTCCTCTACCACCTACGTCACCGGCATGGCCGTGGAAAAGGCGTGCGACAAGCTGAAAACGCAGCTGTGCGCCATTGCCGCCGAGGTGCTGGGCTGCAGTGTCGAAGAGCTGGTTTTCGAAGACGGGCGCGTGGTGCGCGAAGGCGCCGACCAAGAGGTATCGCTGCCGGAGATTGCTGCGAAAAGCCAGGTCAGCTGCTGCTTGTCGGCCGAGGCCACTGCAACGCATTCCTCGCCGGTGTCCCCGCCGCCGTATATGGTGGGCATGGCCGAGATCGAGCTTGACACGCAAACGGGCCAGGTGACGGTGCTGAACTACGACGCCGTGGTGGATTGCGGCACGCCCATCAACCCCGCGCTTGCGCGCATCCAGGCCGAAGGCGGCATCGTGCAGGGCATCGGGCA
>DJEE01000182.1 GCA_002431805.1 Eggerthellaceae bacterium UBA5906 | reverse complement strand
GTGATGCCCTCGGACAGGATGTTCAGGCACAGAACCGTGATCATAATTGCCAGGCCGGGGAACAGCGCCTGCCACCAACGGCCGGACAGCACGCCGTTGCGGGCGTCTGCCAGGATGTTGCCCCACGTAGGCGTGGGCTCGGGGATGCCGGCGCTGATGAAGGACAGGGACGCCTCGAACACGATGGCGTCTGCCACCAACACGATGGTGAACACCATGACCGGAGCCAGGCAGTTGCGCACCACGTGCTTCATAAGGATCCACGGGGCGCGAGCGCCGGACACGATAACGGCGCGCACGTAGTCCTGGCCGTATTCGGACACGATGTTGGCGCGCACGATACGGGCTAGCTGCGGGATGTACAAAAAGCCGATGGCGAAGATCAGCGACGGGATGGACGCGCCGAAGGACAGCACGAACGTAGCGGCCAGCGCGATGCCCGGGAACGACATGATGATGTCGCAGATGCGCATGATGACCTCAGAGACCCACTTGCGCGAAACTGCGGCGATGGCGCCCACGATAGAGCCGGCCACCAGGGCGAACGCGGTTGCACCCAAGCCGATGACCAGCGAGTAGCGCGCACCGTACATCATGCGGGACAGCACGTCGCGGCCCTTGTCGTCGGTGCCGAACAGGAACTGCGAATCCGGTGCCATGCGGGCGGTGAAGATCTCGTAGGGGTTGTGCGGTGCGATGACGTTAGCCAGCACGGCGATCATAGCCACCAAAACGAGCACGACCAAGGAGATGCGGGAGCCAACGGTCATGGCTTTCAGGTGCCTGAAGCGCACCTTACCGGCGTTGTCCTCCATCTTCTTAGTAAGGTTTCCACGAAGTTGAACCATGCTACACCGTCCTGATTCGAGGGTCGATCAGGATATAAAGCATATCCACGATGATGTTGATGATAATAAAGGTGAAGGCAACCACCAACACAACGCCCTGCACCAGCATGACGTAGTTGGACTGGATGCCGGACATGATGGCCGCGCCCATGCCGGGGAGGTTGAAGATAACCTCGATAACCACAGCGCCGCCGATAAGGTAGCCGATGCGCAGGCCAAGCACGGTAACCGGCGTGATAAGGGCGTTGCGCAGCACGTTGCGCGCCACAACAACACTCTTCGGGATGCCGGCGCCAATGGCGGTGCGCACGTAGTCCTTGTCAAGTTCTTCCACCATGGACGTGCGGATAACGCGCGTCATCTGGCCCGTAACCGGGATAGCCAAGGCTACGGCCGGCATTGCCATACGGGCGATCCATCCGCCCGGGTCGCTGGCAAAGCTGGGCAGCTGGCCGGAAGCCGGCAGCCAGTGCAGCATGGATGAGAACAGCAAAATCATCAGCACTGCAAGCCAGAACGACGGGGTGGCAATGCATGCGATGGAAAACACGCGTATAACTTGGTCGGGCCATCGGTCGCGATACAACGCCGATACCACGCCGAGGATAGTGGAGAAGATCACCGCTATGATCAGGCCCATAAACGTTAACTGCAACGTGACGGGCAATGCCGAGCCGATGCGGTCGGCCACCGACATATTGCTTGCTCCATAGGTGCCCATGTCACCCTGGAACAACCCCACCATGTAATTTCCGTACTGCACAAGCACGGGGTCGTTCAGCCCATGCTCCTCGCGGTACTGGTCCGCCTGTTCCGCCGTGGCGTTTTCGCCCAAAACCTGGTATGCCTGGTCGATGGGGGAAAGCGCCATGATGAGGAACACGAGGATGGTGACACCGAACAACATGATAGGCAGCGCGATAAGACGCCGTCCGATCAATCGCAGAAGGTTGCTCACCAGACCCTCCTTTCGCTCTTTTGACTCTCGTCCTTTACTTACCAGCTGCTCGCACGCTGACCGACCGCGTTTCTTAGCGGCCAGCGTGCAAACAGCCAACAGTGCATTTTATCGGAGTTTTACACTCTTATATAGGTAAAAGGCGCAATCCCCTCGTTAGGTACGTATAGTTTTACCTTGGTATACCGTTCATGACAAAAAAGAAGCCGTTCCCCGTGGGGAACGGCTTACTTCGTTAAGAAATTGTGGCTGGAACAGCCGCTTGCCGAAAGGATTTACGCCTTAGCGGAAGCGCCCAGGAACACCAGACCGGTGGTTGCGATGGGCTCGAAACCGGTGATGGTGCCGGCCTGGTAGCCCGTGGCCAGCTCGCGATGGAACAGCGGGTACAGCGGAGCTTCTTCGGCGATGATGTCGAAGCACTGGTTCCACAGCTCCTGCTGCTTGGAGGATTCGGCCTGACGAGCCTGCTGCATGAGGTCGGCCAGCTCTGCCCACTTGCCGTCGCCGGCCTTCTGCCAGCAGGAGCGGCCCTTGGTCCACACGTTGTCGCCGTACCACCAGGACATGAGCAGGTCGGGGTCGTTGCCGAAGCAGGTGGGGTCGCCCGGGGTGAGCATAACGTCGTAGGGCAGCTCGGAGTCGGACGGAGCAAGCTTTGCCCAGTCGATTTTCGTCTCGTTGATGGTGACGTTCAGACCCACGGCGTCCAGGTCGTTTTTGATCTGAGCGGCCAGGTCCTTGACCCAGTTGTTGTTCACCATCAGCTCTAAGCTGGTGCCCTCGGCGCCGGCTTCCTTGATGAGGCTGGCGGCCTTGTCCTTGTCGTAGGTGTACACCGTGGAGGCCTGGTGATAGTTCTTGTGGTCCTTCGGCAGGAAGGAGGTAACCTTGGCGGCATGGCCGTTCAGGGCGTTGGAGATCAGCTTGTCAACGTCGATGGCGTAGAAGAATGCCTGACGCACGCGCTTGTCGTTGAAGGGGGCCTTCTGCGTGTTGAACATGAGGAATGCCTGGTTGAAGCCCTGGATGTACTCAACGGTGGCGCCGGCTGCGGTGAGCTGGTCGGCGTTGGCATCGGGCACGTTTTCCATGACCTGCACCGAGCCCTCCTGCAGGGCCGTGGTGCGGGAGGTGTTGTCAAGCAGCACATCCCAGTGCATGGAGTCGGCCGTGGCCTTGTACTCGCCGTTGTAGTACTCGTTGGGCAGAAACTCGATGGCGCCCTGGTCGTCGCCGTTGATCTTGCTGTACTTCCACGGGCCCGAGCCGATAGGAGCGGTCTTCAGGTCGTCGGTGGAAAGGGACTTCGGGAAGATCTTCACCACGGACAGGCGGCCCTCAAGCAGGCTGTCGAAGGGGTACTTCAGCGTGATGGTGACGGTCTTGTCGTCCTTCTTGGCAACGGAGTCGATGAACTCCAAAAACGCACCGTAGGTGGCGTCGGCCATGTTCAGCTCGAAAGCGTTCACCACGTCGTCTGCGGTGACGTCGGTGCCGTCGGAGAACTTGGCGCCGTCACGCAGGGCAACGGTGTACTCGGTGTCGGAGACCTTCGTGGGCTTGGCAGCTGCCAGCGCGTTGTAGGTCTTGTAGGTGTGCAGGTCCAGGTCGTACAGGCCCTCGAACACGTGCCACGTGGCGGCCAACATCAACGCAGAGCTGTTGCCAACAGGGTTGACGTTCGTGGAGCTGTAGGCGCAAGCACCGGTGAGCGTGCCGCCCTGGGCGGCGGTGCCGGTGTCTGCCTTCTTCGTGTCAGAAGAAGAGGAGCTGCTTGAGCCGCAGCCGCTCAGAGCCAGGCCGGCCGTTGCGGCGGCAACGGCGCTGCCCGCCAGGAAAGTGCGGCGCGACAGAGAATTCTGCTGTTCCATGGGATTCCCTCCGTTCAGTAGTCGGGGCGGTTTTGCCCCGAGCTTGGCATGCGCCCAAGCGCACATGCACAACAGCAAACGAGGCCTATTATCCATGATTAGCCATGGAAAATAAAGCGCAGGTAAAGGTTTAACCGGTGCGTTACAAGGAAACTTGTTATGTGTGCCCACCTGGGATTATGTTCTGGCGCGGTAAGCGGTTGCATTCAAAGGGCGAACGGTAGGCGCAAGCGGTGGGCGGCAGGTGCACATGCACGGCGCACCGCTTGCCGAAGCAGGCAAACCGCGGGCACATCTTCGCTGCATTGGGGGTTTTACGGCTTGGAAACACTGGTAATATGCACCACTGTACGGCCAGACGATGCTTCCGATCCGCGCTAGTTAGCGGGCAAGCTTAGGAGAAGAAATGACGAGAGAATTCAAGTCAATGGACGGCAATACCGCCGCGGCGCATGTGTCGTATGCGTTCACGGAAGTTGCCGGCATTTACCCCATCACGCCCTCAAGCCCCATGGCCGACCTGGTCGACCAGTGGTCGGCCGCCGGTAGGAAGAACATCTTCGGCACGAAGGTGAAGGTGTGCGAGATGCAGTCCGAGGGCGGCGCGGCAGGTGCCGTGCACGGTTCTTTGGCCGCTGGTGCCCTGACCACTACGTACACGGCTTCCCAGGGCCTGCTTTTGATGATTCCCAATATGTATAAGATTGCCGCCGAGCAGCTGCCGAGCGTGTTCCACGTGTCCGCTCGTACCGTGTCCACGCACGCGCTGAACATCTTCGGCGATCACTCCGACGTTATGGCTTGCCGCCAAACCGGTTTTGCCATGCTGGCCGAAGGCAACGTGCAGGAAGTTATGGACCTGTCCGCTGTGGCGCACCTTGCCGCCATCAAAGGCCGCGTGCCGTTCTTGAACTTCTTCGACGGCTTCCGCACGTCTCACGAGGTGCAGAAGGTGGCCGTGTGGGATTACGCCGACTTGGCCGACATGTGCGACTTCGAGGCCGTGAAGGAATTCCGCGACCATGCGCTCAACCCGGAGCGTCCGCGCATGCGCGGCAGCCACGAAAACGGCGACATCTTCTTCCAGAACCGCGAGGCGTGCAACGGCGTGTACGATGCGCTGCCGGGCGTGGTGGAAGAGTACATGAATAAGGTAAACGAGAAGCTCGGCACCGACTACAAGTTGTTCAACTACTACGGCGCCCCCGACGCCGACCGCGTGATCGTTGCCATGGGCAGCATCTGCGACGTGGCCGAGGAAGTTATCGACTACCTGATCGCCCAGGGCGAGAAGGTGGGCCTGGTGAAGGTACGTCTGTACCGTCCGTTCGTGACGGCGAAGTTCGTCGAGGCGCTGCCCGAGACGTGCACGAAGCTCGCCGTGCTCGACCGCACGAAGGAGCCCGGCGCGCGCGACCCGCTGTACCTTGACGTGGTCAACGCGCTGATGGTAGAGGGCCGCATGGGCATCAAGGTTGTTGGCGGCCGCTACGGCCTGGGCAGCAAGGACACGCCGCCCGCGTCCGTGTTCGCCATTTACACCGAGCTGGCTAAAGACGAGCCGCGCAGCGAGTTCACTATCGGCATCGTCGACGACGTTACCGGCCTTTCTTTGCCCGAGGACCCGGATGCCCCGAACACGGCGGCGCCTGGCACCATCGAGTGCAAGTTCTGGGGTCTTGGCGGCGACGGCACCGTTGGCGCGAACAAGAACTCCGTCAAGATCATCGGCGACCACACCGA
>DJEE01000110.1:3347-3768 GCA_002431805.1 Eggerthellaceae bacterium UBA5906 | reverse complement strand
GGCCACCAGCGCGCTTGACACGCGCACCACGGCTTCCATCCTGCAGCTTTTGCAGGACATCAACCGCGAACTGGGCGTTACGTTGGTAGTCATCACGCACTCGCTGCCCGTTGCCAGCAAAATCTGCAACCGCGTGGCCGTTATCGACCAGGGGCGCATCGTGGAGGAGGGCCTTACCGAGCGCGTGTTCAGCGATCCGCAAAGCCCCGTTACGCGCGAACTTCTGACCAACGACAGCATGCTCGTGAAGGTTGAACAGGCCACCGAGGCGGGGGAGGCGAAGTAAATGGATTACATAAGCAACTTCATCGCGCAGTACGGCGCCTTGTTCGCGCAGGGCACGTGGGACACGCTTGTCATGACCATCGTGTCCGCGTTTTTCGCGTACCTCATCGGCGTGCCGCTTGGCGTGCTGCTGGTG
>DJEE01000110.1:262-3235 GCA_002431805.1 Eggerthellaceae bacterium UBA5906 | reverse complement strand
AACATCGGTCGTTCCATTCCGTTCATCATTTTGCTGGTGGCCATCATCCCGTTCACGCGCATGATAGTGGGCACGTCGCTGGGCGTTCCCGGCGCCATCGTGCCGCTTACCGTTGCGGCCATCCCGTTTGTGGGCCGCATGGTTGAGCAAAGCCTGGCCGAGGTTGACGGCGGCTTGATTGAGGCCGCACAGAGCTTCGGTGCGAACACGTGGCAAATCGTGTGGAAGGTCATGCTGCGCGAAAGCCTGCCCAGTTTGGTGCGCGGCGCTTCCATCACGGTAATCACGCTGTTCGGCTACACCGCCATGGCAGGTGCCGTGGGTGCCGGCGGCATTGGCGACATTGCCATCCGCTATGGCTATCAGCGCTACCTGGGCGATGTGATGATCGCATCCATCGTGCTGTGCATCGTGCTGGTGCAGGTGTTCCAGTCCATTGGCGATCTGGTTGCACGCAAAGTGGACAAACGCATCCGCTAGTTGAAACGGCTACCTTCGGGTAGCCGTTTTTGTTACCAGCCCGTTTCTCGTTTTTCCGCTTGAAACCCATTTGCAACATGGCTTGTTATAATTCGCAAGTATTGTGATATGCACAGATGGCGCCGTGCGGGCGCTTCAATATGAAGGAGGAATCATCCATGGCTTCCAATCCGGAACAGGATTTCGTCCTGAAAACCATCAAAAGCCGCGACGTGCACTTTGTGCGTTTTTGGTTCACCGATGTGCTTGGTCGCATGAAGTCATTCGCCGTTATCCCCAGCGAGCTTGAAGACGCCTTCGCCGACGGCATGGGCTTTGACGGCAGCTGCATCGAAGGCTTCTGCCGCACCGAGGAATCGGATATGCTGGCGTTTCCCGACGCCTCTACGTTTCAAGTGCTGCCGTGGCGCCCGGAAAGCAACGCCGTTGCGCGCATGTTCTGCAACATCCGCACACCTGACGGCAAGCCGTTCGAGGGCGACCCGCGTCATGTGCTTGCGCGAGTGGTAGCGAAGGCCCAGGACATGGGCTATGTGTTCAACGTGGGGCCTGAGGTGGAGTTTTACTACTTCAAGAACGCCAACGGCACCGAGCTTTTGGACCGCGGCGGCTATTTTGACCTGACCAGCCTTGATTACGCCTCCGACCTGCGCCGCGACACGGTGCTCACGCTTGAGAAAATGGGCATTCCCGTGGAGTACAGCCACCATGAAAACGGCCCAAGCCAGCACGAAATAGACCTGCGTTTCACCGATGCGCTGTCTATGGCCGACGCCGTTATGACGTACAAGCTGGTGGTGAAGGAAATCGCCATGAAGCACGGCGTGTACGCGTCGTTTATGCCCAAGCCCCTTTCCGATGCGCCGGGCAGCGGCATGCACGTGCATATGAGCTTGTTCGACTTCGACGGCAACAACGTGTTCTTCGATCCCGACGACGCGCAGGGTTATCACCTCTCTGCAACCGCTAAGCACTTCCTTGCGGGTATTTTGAAGTACGCGCCTGAGTTTGCGCTGGTCACAAACCCGTACGTGAACTCCTACAAGCGCTTGCTGGCCGGTGGGGAAGCTCCGATTTACCTTTCATGGGCGCGCGCGAACCGCTCTACGCTGGTGCGCGTGCCGGGGTATCGCCCGAACCGCGAGGTTGCATGCCGCCTTGAGCTGCGCAGCCCCGACCCAAGCGCGAACCCGTACCTGGCGTTTGCGGTTATGCTCGCAGCGGGTTTGGCCGGCATCGAAGAAGGCCTTGAGCCGCCGGCGCCGGTGGAAGACCGCGACCTGTTCACCCAAACGCGCCAAGAGCTGCGCAAGCAGGGTTTCCGCACGCTGCCTGAAAGCTTAGGCGAGGCGGTCGATTTGTTCGAGGGCTCCCAGCTTATGCGCGACACGCTGGGTGGCCATATTTGCGACTACCTGGTTGAGGCCAAGCGCGCCGAGTGGGACGAGTACCAGTCCAACGTGTCGGAGTGGGAGCGCAATCGCTACCTGGCGGTGCTGTAAAGGTTTTCGGCAAAGCAGTGGCGATTATAGGAAAGAAAGGCAATAAGCAATGAGAAAGATGGTCATATTCATAGCCGACAGCCTTGACAACGCTCATAAGTTCCAGCAGGTGCTTTCGGGCTTGGATGTTGATGTGGCGGCGGGCTCTTCGGTGCAGTTCAAGAAGCTGCTTGCGCAACATCCGTCCTATGACCTGGTAATTTACGAAGCGCGCAGCGATGCGCTTTCCAACGTCTCGCAAGTTGAGTCCGTGCTGCTTGAAGATGGCTCCGCATCGCTTTTGGTGATTGTCAACGAGGAGCAGCTTTCCGAGTTTCGACTGCCCGTGCAGGTGAAAAGCGATTTCGTGGTGCACGGTGCTACGAATGCCGAATGCGCCGCGCGTATCCGTCAGCTGTTGTGGCCGGGAAACGAAAGCTCGTCGACCGACTTCGTTACCGTGGACAACATGACCATCAACCTTGCCACGTATCAGGTGACGGTAGGCGGCGAGCCGCTTGACTTCACGTATTTGGAGTATGCGCTGCTGGCGTTTTTGGTGACGCACCCGGGTCGTACGTACAGCCGCGATGCCCTGCTGCGTCGCGTATGGGGCTTCGACTACTACGGGGGCAGCCGCACCGTAGACGTTCACGTGCGTCGCGTGCGCGCAAAACTTGGGCCTGAGCTGGCGCAACACCTGGAAACGGTACGTGGCGTCGGGTATCTGTGGAGCGCGTAGCGCCCTTGCGGAGCGCTCCTTCGTTTGTTAGAATGCACGCAGGCGGTCACCCTGGGCTGAGGGCGGCTGCTCCACATAATCAGGACTTATGTGCTAGAGAGTCGTTCCTACCGCTGGGGCGGCTCTACTCTTTTCGGCGCATCACCAAATCGAGAAGAGCCAGTATCACAAGGCAAAACGTCAGAAAACATTGAACAGTTGAAGCTTCGATTGCGGCTGAACCTCCGATGTAATCAAAGGAGCAGCCCACCGCCTGCTTGCTGGCTCATT
>DJEE01000110.1:0-189 GCA_002431805.1 Eggerthellaceae bacterium UBA5906 | reverse complement strand
AAAACGCTCTCAACCCTAAGGATGACCATATGCCTGAGAAAAAAGTGGCCGTTATTGACGGCAACTCGCTGATGCACCGCGCCTATCATGCGGTGCCGCCTACTATGAACGCGCCTGATGGAACGCCTACAAATGCCGTGTTCGGCTTTATAGCCATGTTGCTGAAGTTCATCGACATCTCCAACCCCG
>DJEE01000092.1 GCA_002431805.1 Eggerthellaceae bacterium UBA5906 | reverse complement strand
CGTCACCCTCACCATCGTGAAGGGCATCGGCTACTCCGGCCCGAACGCCCTCGTGAACAAGACCTACTCCTTCGCCGAGGGTCAGACGCTCGCCGACTTGTTCGCCGCCGCCAAGGCAGACGGAAGCATCAAGGATTACGAGTTCAAGGATTCCGGCTACGGCAGCTACCTCTACTCCGTGACCTTGCCCGACGACACCGTCGTCGCCAACGCCGCCGACTGGTCGGCGTCGTGGTCGAACTTCAAGAACGGGGAGTACGCCAGCGGCAAGGCCTGTCAGGAGGGCGACGCGCTCGCCGCGGGCGACGCCTTCCAGTTTGCCTGGGCCGACTCGGTCGCCAACTACGCGCCTACCGCTGACCAGTGGATGGATTTAGAGACAAAAGCAAATGGCGGCGGTAAAGTTCCTCAGAAACCGTCTGATCCGGAAGCTGCCATCAACATTTACGACGTAGCCAAGGCTCAATCTCTCATCACCAACTTATCTGCTCGTTTTTCCAAGGGTGGGGCGGATGCCGCTATCGATAACAGCACATTCTATGCAGCTGTCGCGTTGAACTCCCTTGACAAGGGCGCGTCTATCGATGCAGACGCTATTCTTGCCAACCTCAACAAGGATGACCAAATGACTGCTGGTCGCATGGGCAAGTACATCATGGCCCTCACCGCCGCGGGCGTTGATTGCACGAAAGTCGACGACAACGGCACTACGCGTAACCTGGTAGCCGAAATGGAAACGCTTGAAAAACCTGAGTCTACCAGCGTATACGATGCAGTATGCATCCTGCCCGTTTATCAGTATGGCTCCTATACGCAGGGCAGTTCCGCTATGGCTCCGTCTGCTCTGATTGACCTTATTCTTGCCAGCGTGGATGACGACGGGCTTTTTGGTGTTGCAGCTTACGGCTGCGATACGCAAACCACCGCACAGGCAATTTTGGCGCTTCTGCCGTACCAGTCGGTTCGCTCCGATGTTGCAGCGGCCATTAAGAAGGCTGAATCAGCGCTGCTGAGCTTGGAGAATGCAGACGGTAGCTTCGCGTACAGCGCGCAATATGGCAGCGCAAACCTTGACGCTACGGCAAATGTCATCGCGGCGCTCGAAGCCCTTGGCTACAACTGCGCTTCCGATAGTCGATTGACCACGTCAAATGGCTCCACACCGCTTGGCTACCTGACATCGGTTGCTGACGAAACCCTTGATGGTTATCTGGGTGCCACTGACTACAACGAATCTGCTGCTTCTGCAACTGCTCTCCTTGCCTTCGCGGCTCACGAGGGTGCTCGCCAGGCCGATGGTGCCTACAGTGTCTACACGCTGAAACAGGTTGTGAAGGGCGGTCAGGGATCTTCTTCGGATGATAGCGACAGCATGTCTACCCCCGACGCCAAGCCCCTTGCCCAAACCGGTGACTGCACAGCAACCACTGCTGCAGCCGCAATCGCGCTGTGCGCGCTCGCTTCCGGTGCCGTTGCGCTTCGCCGTGTTCGTCGCGCACGTACGTTGGCGCAACGCTAAGGTCACACCATGAGCAACCAGGCACCTGACGAAAAGGACCTGGGCGCACAAGAAACTACCGTGTCGGCGGGCGATAAGCCCGCCGACACGCGTATCGCGCCCGGTGTCTCCGAACAAACCGAAACCGAAAATCAAAGTGAAAAGGCAGCTGCCCCTGCGCAGCCCAAAAAACAGCGCAACACCGCGCGCATTGTCGGTATAGTCGCTGCATGCGTCATCGCGCTTGTTGCCGTATTCGCTGGCGTAGGCTATGCAACGGGGCTCATCGGCGCCCCGCAATCTGCCGAGCAAGTATCGCAACAAGCACAACAGCAATCCGGTCACGTCACCTCGTCGAATGCGCAAAACAGCGCCTCGGGCCAGTCCGATGGCTCGCGCGACAGTAGCAACGCTTCGTCCTCCGACAGCTCCAACGCAAAGGACGACAGCCCGTCAAAAGACGACAACGCTGACAAAAAAGACGGCGGCTCCTCCGCCGACCAGGCAACGCAATCGGACTCATCGTCTGCATCGGCTAACGCCGCCGCTAGCTCTACTAGCCCAACCGGCTCTACCGAAAGCTCCAGCTCATCGGAGGTCTCAGGCTCCTCATCCGCTCCCGCCTACGAAGAACCTGCCCCAGCTCCCGCGCCGGCACCTAGCACCATCTCGGTGTACATCAGCATCGACAGCTCGCGCGCGCAAAGCTATGGCCTGGGCGGCTTTTCCTACGGCTCCACGGTTGAACTGCCGCAAGGCGCCACCGTGTATGATGCCCTGTGCGCCACCGGCGCGTCCATCTCCGGCAGCTCCTACTATGTTAGTGCCATCAATGGCTTGGCCGAAAAGCAGTGCGGCAACGGTAGCGGTTGGACCTACGCCGTCAACGGGTCGTTCCCGGGCAAAGCATGCGGACGCTTCACGCTTTCCGGTGGCGAAAGCATCTCGTGGATCTACTCCACCGAGAAAGACCCCACCATCGCAATGTAACCGCCATGCAAACAAGCGAAACCATATTCGATCGGTACCACCCCGCAGTAGCGCTGCTCTATTGCGGGGTGGTGCTCGTGTTTTCCATGGCCGCAATGCAGCCCGTGTATTTGCTGCTCACGTTCTTCGGCCTGTTCGTGTTCGATGCGGTGCTGCGAGGTGCAAAAGCGCCATTGCGCAACCTGATGTGGCAAGCGCCGCTTGTCCTCATCCTCGCTGTGGCAAACCCCCTGTTCGTATCCGTTGGTTCAACGGAGCTATTCCGCATCGGCCTGCACGCCGTCTATCTCGAGGCGCTCGTGTACGGCTTGTGCCAGGGGCTTATGCTCGTGAACGCCTTGCTGGCGTTTTCCATCGCAGCTCGCGTGGTCACGTCCGACAAAGTGCTCTGCGTGCTCGGCAACGCCGTTCCCACCATCGCGCTTATGATTTCCATGACCATGCGCCTGGTGCCGCAGTTCGTCCGCAGAGGCAAAAGCATATCCAGCACGCAAAAAGCATGCACTTCGGCATCGCACTCCGCCCGCGCAGCATGCACTGCTGTTCCTTCGCCGGAAAAACCTGCCCAAAAACGCTTATATCGCGCACCAAAAACTGGTCGCAAAGCGTTTTTCGCCAACAAACTGCGCTTATCGACGGTGCTCATGAGCTGGGGAATGGAAGACTCCCTGGAAACGGCCGATGCCATGCGCGCGCGGGGATGGGGCGTTGCGGGCAAGCGAACTACCTATCAGCGTTATCGTTTCCGTCGCGCCGATGCGCTCGCAGCCGCTTTTATCGCCCTGATTGCGCTTGCGGCGGCAGCTTCCGCCTACGTGGCATGTGCGCAGTTCTCGTTTTACCCCCGAATTTCAGGCATTGCCCCCTGGTTCAGTTATCTACCCTATCTCGTGCTGCTTGCGCTGCCCACGGTTCTCGAATTGAAGGAAAGGCGCTCATGACCACTTCGAATGCAACAGAAACGTATGCCGAACAATATAGCGAAACTCACGATGCGCCAACACGGACAAATGCGCAGTCCTCAGCGCTTGCAATCGAAGCAACAGCGTTCGAGTTCTCTTACCAAGCGCAAACCGATGGGGCCCAGCAGTCTAACGCAACCATTGGCCCTCTCAACTGGCGTGTTCCGCAGGGGGCTTTTCAGCTGCTTGTTGGGTTAACAGGCAGCGGCAAAACTACGTTGCTGCGCAACTGCAAGCCCGCCATCGCCCCGCACGGAAAACGGGCCGGCCGTCTCGCCGTCTTCGGAACGCCGGTTAGCGAACTTAGCGCTTACGAGGCCGCGTCGCTTGTAGGCTACGTATCCCAAAGCCCCGAAAACCAAATCGTATGCGATACCGTATGGCACGAAATGGCGTTTGGCCTGGAAAACCTTGGCACGCCGCAAAACACTATGCGCAGGCGCGTAGCGGAGGTCGCGCACTTTTTTGGCATTGAGCCGTGGTTCCATCGCCAAGTGTCGGAGCTATCGGGCGGTCAGCGTCAAATCGTCACGCTCGCAAGCGCGCTTGTTCTGCGCCCGCGGCTTTTGCTGCTCGACGAGCCCACAGCTCAGCTTGACCCTGTTGCCGAAAAAACGTTTCTGCACACGCTGTTCCGCGTAAATCGCGAGCTCGGTATCACTGTCGTCGTTTCCACGCACGCTCCTGAGCCCATGACGCAATATGCAACAGAAGCAGTCCGCATGCAGGAAGGCCGTCTTGTCGCGGTGCCGCTGCCAAGCTTCGAGGCAAAGCCGCTCGATTTGAGCTCCGTGCCGCGCCGGCAAAGCTGCGCAGATGCTACGTCATGCATCACGGCGTCTGATGCCTATTTCCGCTACAACAAAACGTCAAACTGGGTTCTTCGTGGCTTCGATCTGCGCATTCAGCAAGGTTCAATCCATGCGTTGGTAGGTGGCAATGGGTGCGGAAAATCCACATTGTTGCAGGTCGTTGCCGGTGTCCACAAACTCGAGCGCGGGTCATGCGCCAATAGCCTCGCCCAGCGCCAGGCTCTTCTGCCGCAAAACCCCAAAAGCCTGTTCGTCTGCGATACCGTCGAAGAGGAGCTCGAGGAATGGCAAGCAACATGCGGCTATTCCGATAAGGAAATCAGCGATGTCATCCAGCAATTCAACCTTGCAGACCGCCTCGAAAACCATCCCTATGACCTTTCCGGTGGCCAACAGCAGCTTTTGGCACTCGCAAAACTGCTGCTCACAAAGCCGGCTCTGCTGCTCTTAGACGAACCAACCAAAGGGCTCGATGCCCAAACAAAATGCAACGTTGCGCAGGCAATGCTTCAGCAAGCACGCGCAGGTGTAACCGTCGTCATCGCAACGCACGACCTTGCGTTCACTGCCCTGGTGGCCGATGCGGTTACCATGCTTTTCGATGGAGAATCCGCCGCAACGCAGCCGGTTTCCGAGTTCTTCGCCGACAACTTGTTCTATCGCCCCATTTGCGACGCATTTGCAAAGCGCTGGCTAAAGGTCAAGGAATAACATGGCCGAACAGCAAGAACATAACCAGCAAAAACTGCTTCAAGCGCACGGCGCGCCTAGCTGTGGTCGCAGAATTCTCGATGCCACCGTTTTAGTCTCAGTGCCGCTGATACTAGCTATATGCGCATTTGCGAATTTCCAGCAGTCGGCTTTGCTGACGCTCATCGTCGCAGTAGTGGCCCTCGCCTTATTTTTCGCAGGGTACGAGCACTCAAAACCCGCACTGCGGCAAATAATGCCAACTGTTGTCCTGGCTGCGCTCGCAGCAGCGGGTCGCATTTTGTTCGCACCCATCCCTGATTTCAAACCGGTAAGCGCCATCTGCATTCTGTCGGGTGCGGTTTTCGGGCGTCGCAGCGGCTTTATGGTCGGTGCCCTCGCAGCGCTCGTTAGCAATTTCTTCTTCGGCCAAGGTGCCTGGACGCCCTGGCAAATGTACACGTGGGGCCTCATAGGGTATGTATCAGGAGTTATGGCATCGCACGGATGGCTCAACAAACGGCCAATCCTCATTACGTGGGGCTTCATGTCGGCAATGCTGTATGGTCTCATCTTAAACGGGTGGTACGTAATCGGGTTTGTGCACCCCATAACATGGCAATCCATCGCAATAGCCTACGCCGCTGGGTTTCCCCTTGATTGTGTCCACGGGATAGCTACGGTCATCTTCCTTGTTGCCCTCTATCTGCCCTGGAAAAGAAAACTCGAACGCATAAAAAGGAAATACGACATGCAGGGCTAAAAGCTAGCCTCAAGCCTGTCTGGTTTTCCGATAGTGCATTCTTGGACATGTGCACCATGCTCAATAAGCCAAACCCGATTCCAATTCGACTCCCAGTTACACGCACGGATAAAAGCGCACGCAAGGGAAAAGAAAGCTTAAAAGAGGATCTATGAGTCACGAACAAAGTAAAGGCGAAAGGGTTGCGGATAAGAGATAGAAGAGTCTCAATTAACCTTGCTTCGGAGTAAGCGCTGCGTTAATCACGCCTCGCGGCGCGGAGCGCCGCTTCTGAACCGCAGCATGTAGCGGTCGGGGAGCGCCCGGGGC
>DJEE01000135.1:1761-3998 GCA_002431805.1 Eggerthellaceae bacterium UBA5906 | reverse complement strand
ACCACGCGCCCCGAGACCATGCTTGGCGATACGGGCGTTGCGGTGTCGCCGAAAGACCACAGCAAGGACAAGTTCGTGGGTGCAAAGGTCAAGCTGCCCATCGTTGACCGCGAGATCCCCATTTTCTCCGACTTCTATGTTGATGCGGGCTTTGGCTCGGGCTTTGTGAAGGTAACGCCTGCTCATGACCCCAACGACTACGGCATGGGCGAGCGTCACGGCTTAGAGAAAATCAACATTTTCGACGAGACGGCGCATGTGGTTGACGGGTACGGCCAGTTCAGCGGCATGAGCCGCGACGAGTGCCGCGAGGCGGTTGTTGCGTGGTTCGACGAGCACGGCCTGCTTGACCATGTGGAAGATCATCATCACTCGGTGATGCACTGCTACCGTTGCGACTCCACCTTGGAGCCGTGGCTGTCCGAGCAGTGGTTCGTGGCCGTTGACAAGCTCAAAGGCCCGGCTACCGAGGCGGTGACCTCCGGCAAGATCACGTTCCACCCGCAGCGTTGGACGCAAACCTATCTTACGTGGATGGAGAACCTGAAAGACTGGTGCATCTCCCGTCAGCTGTGGTGGGGCCATCGCATCCCGGTGTTTTATTGCGAGGATTGCGGCTGGGAAGACGCGCTGCTCGAGGACACTGATGTTTGCCCGAAGTGCGGCAGTCACCATGTGCATCAGGACGAGGACGTGCTTGACACGTGGTTCTCAAGCCAGCTGTGGACGTTTGCCACGCAGGGTTGGCCGGACAACACGTCGCTGCTTGAGGGGCACCATCCCACTAAGGCGCTGTTCACGGCGCGTGACATCATCGCGCTTTGGGTTGCGCGCATGATTATGTCCTCCACGTATTTCCTGAAGGAAATCCCGTTTGAGGACGTGGTCATCTACGCCACTATTTTGGCCAAAGACGGCACACGCATGTCGAAATCTAAGGGCAACGGCGTCAACCCCATGGACCTTATCGAGAAGTACGGCGCCGATGCCATGCGCTTCAACCTGCTTACATTGGTCACGAACAACCAGGACGTGCGCTTCGACGCGAACCTTGACAAGAAAACGCGCGAGCTTATCGACAGCCCGCGCACCGAGCAGGCTCGTGCGTTCGTTACGAAGATTTGGAATGCAAGCCGTTTCGTGCTGGGCAACCTCGAGGGCTTCACGCCTGGTGCGCCCGTTGCGCGCACGCAAGCAGATGCGTGGATCTTCAGTCGTTTGGCGCGTTTGTCAAAGGTGGTCACCGACGGCATTTCGGCGTATCAGTTCGGCGAAGTTGCCCGCGAGCTGCACGGCTTTTTCTGGAATGAGTTCTGCGACTGGTACATCGAGTTTTGCAAGGCAAGTTTGCGCGGCGAGGGCGATGAGCGCTTGCAAACGCAGCGCAACCTGGTGTTCGTGCTGGACAACGCCCTGCGCCTGCTGCATCCGGCCATGCCGTTTGTCACCGAGGCCATTTGGGAGCACGTGCCGAAGGCCGATGGCGAGAAGCCGGCGCTGATGGTTGCCGCTTGGCCCGAACCCGAAACGCTAGCTAGCTGGATCAACCCCGAGGCTGAGCGTGCGGTGGGTATGCTGTGCGGCGTAGTGGGAGCGGTGCGTTCCACGCGCGCTCGCTATGGCATCAGCCCCAAGCAAGAGCTTGATGTGGTGGTGAATGCCCAGGCCGAAAACGTCGACGTGCTCACCGAGCTGTCTGCGCAAATCGTAAGCATGGCGCATGTGGCAAACTTCACCGTGGCCGCTGGCGCTGAAAAGCCTGCCGAAAGCGCGGCGGTAGTTGTTGAAGGCGCCGAGGTGTACAGCGTGCTTACCGGCATGGTTGATTTCGACGCAGAACGTGCGCGTTTGGCCAAGGAGCAGAAGAAGCTTGCAGCCGACGCCGCGAAGCTGGAAAAGAAGCTGTCTAACCCGGGCTTCTTGTCGAAGGCGGCGCCCGAGATCATCGAGAAAGACCGCGCAAAGTTGGCTGATGCGCAAGACCAGCTGGCGCGTGTTGAGGCGCAGCTAGCAGAACTTGGATAGTTTGCGGAGGAATTCGCAAGCTTGACAACCAACCCTTGCACGATAGGGAATAGGGCGGTATACTGTCCAATCGTGTCTTGTGACAAGTAAAGGTTTTACTGAACATATAAGAAGGAACAGGCAATGGATATCATTCGCGCCATCGAGCAGCAGCAGATTAAGTCGGATCTCCCCGAATTCCACGTGGGCGACAACGTCAAGGTTCACTACCG
>DJEE01000135.1:0-1629 GCA_002431805.1 Eggerthellaceae bacterium UBA5906 | reverse complement strand
AGCTTCGCTGTGGGTGTGGAGCGTACCTTCCCGGTGCATTCCCCCAAAATCGACAAGATTGAAGTCACCCGTCAGGGCGATGTGCGTCGCGCCAAGCTGTACTACCTGCGCGACAAGGTGGGCAAGGCTGCCAAGATCAAGGAAAAGGCATTCTAAGCCATTCCTCAATTGGTGCTGTGAAGAGGGGTCCTTCGGGGCTCCTCTTTTGCTATTCGCATTCGATTTTGCATAGGAGATATCGTGGCCCAAACTCTATCCGATATTCGCGCTGCCCTTAAATCGGCAAATCGTTCTGAATTCGAGGCCATGGCGCGCGCGTTGGCCGCCGACGAGCGCAAGGGCGTGAAGGCGGCCCTGAAAAGCGCGAAGCGGCGCCTCGACGCCGAAGACGCGGAGGCCGCTCGCCTGGCGGGTATGTACGATTTTCAGCGAGAGCTTGCCAGCGGTGGAGTGGCCGTTGGCTTGGATGAAGTGGGCCGCGGTCCTGTGGCGGGCCCTTTGGCGGTGGCAGCCGTGGTGCTGCCCGATGAGCCGCGGGTGCAGGGCGTGAACGATTCCAAGCAGCTTTCGCCCGAGCATCGCGAGAAAATTGCCGCCGTGGTGCGCGAAGTGGCGCTGGCGTGGGACATCGAATACATCGCCCCCGCCGAAATCGACGAGCACGGCATGACGTGGGCGTTGCGCACGGCATTTACACGCGCAATCGCGTCGGTCGAATCGCAGCTGAACGAACGTGGCATTGCGCTTGACGCGGTGCTGCTCGACGGCAATGCGCAGCATCTCGACCCGCGTGAGGTGAATATCGTGAAAGGCGACGGCCGCTGCGCCTCTATCGCCGCGGCTTCGGTTATAGCGAAGGTCGAGCGTGACGCGCTTATGGTACGCTATGCCGAGCAGTATCCCGAATATGGCTTCGATTCGAACAAGGGCTACGCCAGCGCCGACCATATCGAGGCAATCAAACGCTGCGGCCTTTCGCCCATCCATCGCGCGAGCTTCTGTCGGGCCTGGACGCAAGAAGCGCTGTTCTAGGGAAGCGCCGATCAATCCCATAAGTTATTGCAGGCGTGCTTCGGCGCGCCTTTTTGTGCGTAGATTTCGCCGCTTTCAATCGACACTGCTCTTGATGTCTGCGGTCCTGCCAAAAACCGCGTAACGAAACACAGCAAATCGCGAGAAACGGGCAAGGTTTTGGCAAGGTTTCGTCCCTATGATCGCCGCACGAGAAAGGGGATGCCATGACTAAAGACTATCGTGCGGCATACGGAACTTCCGAATTCATCTATGGGAACAACGCCCTCGTTTTCGACGAGGATGATTGCACGCAAGATGCTGATCCTTGCTTTGGGCTTAATGCCCAGGCAGATGACGGCTATTGGGGCGATGACGAGGAGGAGGCCCATTTTCCGGAAAGCTGGGACGGCAATCCAAAACGGCTGGGCGAGTTCGGTGAAGACTTGGCGTGCGAATTGCTGAAGCGTAAAGATTATATCGTGCTCGAACGCAATTGGAGCTGCCCCGCCGGCGAGGCCGACATCATCGCCGTCGACGAGGGATGCCTGGTGTTTGTCGAGGTCAAGACGCGTGCGGGCAACTGCGGTTTCCCGCAAGAGGCGGTTACCCCCAAGA
>DJEE01000058.1:5805-7071 GCA_002431805.1 Eggerthellaceae bacterium UBA5906 | reverse complement strand
ATGGTGCACGAAATCCTGCGCATTGATGTATGAAATCTTGCGTGGCTGCATGCGGAACCTTGCACATTTTCAATGGCAAGGGGAATTGGCCGTGCAAAAGTACGTCGACTCTGTTTTTTCTGGCGCGCCGTGCCGCCTCGATGTCGCGAACTCGCTCGTGTTTGCGTTTTAATTCCAGGTTGCTGAGTAGCGAGGCACTGCGTGGTTGCGTTGTCCCAGTTCACGGGCTTATGCAATTTGCCAATACTTTGAGTGTTTGCAGCAAAACGCAAACACGAGCGAGTTCGCGACATGACGTGCGGCTAGAGGTTCGAATTTGGCCGAATTGTGCTTTGAAGCTTCGGGCTGGGCGCGCAAAGGTGGGCTGACGAGCAAGGCGTGTCTGACGGGCTGGTGGGCAAGGCGGGCCTGACGTGCGCAGCGGGTCGCGAGACGGGGTGTGCTGATGGGATTGCTTGGCCGTTGAATTGTTGGATTTTCTGACGAGCGGCATCGTTGTCATAGGGCCTGGGGCTGCTGTGGGGCGATTTGCGGCTTGTTGGGGTTTGGCGCTGGGCGCGGGTTGTCCGGGCGCAGGTTGTACTTGGCGTTTGCGTTGGGTTTGGGGCGGTGGGTTGCGTATCGTTTACAATAGTCGGCGATGTATACCTTATAGGTGCGTCGCGAAACGCGGGCCGTGGAGTACCGTTACGGCATCCGCAAGTGCGCAGGGCCGACAACGCGCACTCCGCATGCAAGCGCGGGCCAACGGTGCGTGCTAGGTTTCGCCTGCGCGCGGAGCTGGCGGCGCGGCGCATGCGCCGCGCACGCGTGGTCGGCGGGTCGCGAGGCGTGGGGCTTGCTTGGCGGGCTTTGCGCGGCGGTGCACCTCAAGTGAAGGAAGCAACTTATGAGCGAACGAAACATGCGCGCTGAGCTGGGGCGTTGGATTGCGAACGTAGACGACGCCGAGCTGTCAGCCGAGCTGGCCGACATGCAGGCCAAGGCTGATGCGGGCATCACCGAGCCTATGGTGGACGCGTTTTTCCAGGACCTGTCGTTTGGCACGGCGGGCCTGCGCGGCATCATCGGCGCCGGCACGAACCGCATGAACGTGTATACCGTCGGCCGCGCCACGCAAGGCTTCGCCGACTACTTGAACGCGAATTTCGAAAACCCGTCGGTGGCCATTGCCCGCGACAGCCGCAACAAAGGCGAGCTGTTCGTGCGCACCACGGCCGCTATCCTGGCGGCGAACGGCGTCACCGCGTACGTGTACCCGCGCAT
>DJEE01000058.1:4616-5645 GCA_002431805.1 Eggerthellaceae bacterium UBA5906 | reverse complement strand
AAGGCCTACGGCCCCGACGGCTGCCAAATCACCAGCGAGGCGGCGGCGGCCATTTCTGCGGCCATCGAGAACACCGATGCGTTCACCGGCGTGAAGTCCATGGACTTTGACAAGGCCGTGGCGGAGGGCAAAATCAAGTGGATCGACGACGCGGTGCTGGAGCGCTACTACAGCGCGGTGCTGGCGCAGTCGGTGAACAACCTAACGCCCGAGCAAATTGCCGCGGCGCCGCTGAAGCTGGTGTACACGCCGCTCAATGGCACGGGCCTCATCCCCGTGACCACGGTGCTGAAGCGCGCCGGCGTGACGGATATCACCGTGGTGCCCGAACAGGAACAGCCCGACGGCAACTTCCCCACGTGTCCGTACCCCAATCCTGAAATCCGCGAGGCCATGCAAAAGGGCATCGACCTGTGCGAACAGGTGCACCCCGACCTGCTGCTGGCCACCGACCCCGACGCCGACCGCGTGGGCGTGGCCTGCAAAGATGGCGACGATTACACGCTTCTGACCGGCAACGAGATGGGCGTGCTGCTGCTGGATTACGTGTGCCGCATGCGCGCCGAGCGCGGCGAGGACCTGTCGCAGAAGGTGGCTGTGACCACCATCGTGTCGTCGGCTATGGTGGATGCGCTGGCTGCGGAATACGGCTTTGAGCTGCGTCGCTGCTTGACGGGCTTCAAGTACATCGGCGACATCATCACCGAGCTGGCCGATGCGGGCCAGGCCGACCGTTTCATGTTCGGTTTCGAGGAAAGCTACGGCTACCTGTCGGGCGACCACGTGCGCGACAAGGACGCCGTGAACGCCAGCTTGCTGATTTGCCAGATGGCGCAGGACTACAAGCTTCGCGGCAAGAACCTGGCGCAGGCCATGCGCGACCTGTACGCCAAGCACGGCTGGTGGCTCAACCGCACCGTGTCGGTGGCGTACCCGGGTGCGGAAGGCGCCGACAAAATGGCAGCTATCATGGCAAGTCTGCGCGAAAATACCCCCGCTGAACTGGCCGGACGCAAGGTGGAAGCAGTG
>DJEE01000058.1:759-4461 GCA_002431805.1 Eggerthellaceae bacterium UBA5906 | reverse complement strand
TACGTGTTCGCAAAGGACGCCAACCGCGAAGCGGCCGACGCGCTGCTTGACGCGCTTGAAGCTGTCGGTCGCAAGCTGCTGGCGTAGCAGCGCCGACAAGCCCGGAAGTCCGGGAACTCGGCAAGTCCGCCAAACATATCCGCATGAAATGGGGGAGCGCCTTCGGGTGCTCCCTTTTTTGCGCGAATTTGGGTTTGCCGCATGGCGTTGCGCTTTGCTGCCTATCCGCGCGCCCGTTGCATCGGCCGAGTTGTAACGTCACGGTTACGATAGCCCGCAACATGCCAGTGGATACGCTTTTCCCGCAATTGGCCCTAATGAGCAAAAGGGCCGTCGATTCACGCGAAGGGAAAGGCAAACCTATGAGCAAAAACACGGCGAACGCATCGATGCGGGCAGGCAGCTGGAGCGTAACGGAAACGCAGCAGATGGCGCAACGCGGCAGGGCTGAAAACTCGCCCGCAGATGCGTCAACGCAGCTTGCAAGCAACCAGCATCCGACCGAGCACCCCGCGGCTGCAGCGCACATTGCGCCACAACCAGCGCCCTCAACAGGCACTTTATACGGCTACGCGCGTGTCAGCTCGCGCGACCAAAACCTCGCACGCCAGCTTGACGCGCTGCGGCATTTTGGCGTGGCGCGCGAAAACACATACACCGACAAAGCCAGCGGCAAAGATTTCGAACGCCCGGCGTGGCATGCGCTTATGAACATGCTAGCACCTGGCGACGTGCTGGTGGTGAAGTCCATCGACCGCCTGGGGCGCAACTACGAGGAAATCCTGGATGAGTGGCGCCGCATCGTGAAGGCGTGCGGCGCGTCGGTGGTGGTGCTGGACATGCCGCTGTTAGACACGCGTGAGCGCGACGGCAACGTAACGGCTGCGCTTATCTCCGACATTGTGTTACAGCTGCTCAGTTACGTGGCGCAGGTGGAGCGCGAGAACATCAAGCAACGCCAGGCGGAAGGCATCGCGGCCGCCAAGCAGCGCGGCGTGCGTTTTGGCCGCCCAAAAAAGCCCCGACCGCGCATATACGCGCGCCTGCGAGCCAGCTACCTTGCCGGCAACATCACACGAGCGCAAGCCGCCAAGCAGCTAAGAATTTGCCCCCGAACCTTCGACGCCTGGCTTCGCGAAGACGCTGCATAGGGCCAGTGTGCTCCCGTTCGCAACGCCCAACGGGAGCACGCCCTTCGCCTGCGCGCCCGCCAGCGTCATTAGCTCCATTGCAATCCTTTACAATCCCATGCCGCCGTTTCATCACATGTTCCGGAAAGCACCGGATCGAAAAAGCGCGACGTAAGGGCGCAGGCGCATTCAAAAGGCGCGAATGCTTCCGGTGAGCCGTTTTTCCGAGCGAAGGGCTCATATCGCTTTTCCCACGTTGTGGGCGCAGCAAATCGTTCCGGAACTTCCATTTGCCGCTTTGCGCACTCGCACTCAATTGCGTGCTTCAACTGGCTAGAATCAAACGACTCGTTAGTGGCGTAGACAACTACATCCACCAAATCTTTCATCCTTGATGATGGCCATCCTCCAGGTTGCAACTCCATAATCGCGCACAGCTTGTCCGCCGGTTGATCGGGCAAAGGGTACGCTAAATAGTCGCAACATGTAATGCCCTCAATGGCAATGCGGTTTGCAGGGGTTATCCTTTCGGGTGGCAACGTCGTCCCGCAATCAAGCGACAAATCAATCAGGATAGGGTCTTTTTCTTCTCGTCCGATAAAAGTTGCAAACCTGAGCCTGAGTAATCGTGAATATCCGTTTTCATCCATAGACTCTGCGCTTCTGGTAAGACGGAATTCGCACCAGTCGCCAAGGTCGATAGCGGCTATGCGCTTCATCTCCTCGAGTGCTTCTTGCGCATCTGCACGTTTTTTGCGTGGTGAAATCGAGGTCTTTTGTGGTTCTTGCGTCGGGAACTCTGGCAAGCATGCCGCTACCGCCCTTTAGGACAAAGTGTTCATTTCCCTCGAAGAAAACCCTACAGAGAAATCTGTCATGCAAAGCCTGTCGGTATAATTCGCCAGGGTCTCCGCCTGCTGTCTTTACGGCTTTCTTCATCGCGCGATCAAATGCTGATGGCGTCGCATACGGTTTTATTGTCATCTGGCACCATCCCTTAAATAACTATACAAATCGAAGTTATCGGAAAATCCGCATCGTACCGCTCGTTTATTAACCTCTGCGGCAATGTCATTGCAGGTTCCGGTTGCCTCAGCATCCTTGAGTACCGATGCAACAAGACTTAGGTCTTCGTTGTCGTCTATCAGGTCTAATACGGTGCGGCGTGGCGTAGTCGTAGGCATTCCGGCAACAATGGTTATGTCTGAGCCGGGAAGACTGCGCTTCAAAAAACGAATGTTTTTGCGAGTTTGCTTTCTGGCGGGGAATGAAAAAGCAAAAGGGCTTGCCTTTAGTTCGCCTAGTTCTTGTAACCAAGCCGCAGTGTTAAGGGAGACGGTAAACCCTGTGCCGTCAAACGCTCTGCAATAGGCGGGTGTGCTCGGATCGAGCGCAAGCCAGGTGGCGTAGAGGTCTTCTTCTCGTGTTGAGGGAACGGTGGAAGCCCGATACACGCTGCGTGATATTGACTCAAGCTGCCCATGCGAGGAAAGGCGGGATATGGTCATCCTGTTGATGCCCAGCAGTTGCGCTTGCGCGGTGGTGAACATTCCTTTTTGGGAGGCGCAAAGATCCCCAAGCAACCCCAATGCTTCTAATGCTTTCATGCTGCAATTGTAACAAAATATAGTGACATTTGCAGCATGAAAGCTAAATACGGAATTACAATAGCGCTCATTATCATTTTGCGTCCTCTTTCAACTTCACCATTACTATAGCATGGCAATGGTGAAAAATCAAACAAATGTTCTATAACGCATTCTTCATTAAGCCTGCTTCCGCTACGCCTGCGCAAATGAAACCTCGAAGGAGTAGGGCTTCCATGCGGGCGGACCAGGCGGCTGGGATAACGCCTGCGCGCCCAAACCCTCCCCACATCAACCCGGTGCAAAATATGAACGTTTCATCAAGATGGCAACAAAACGGAAACGCGCTGAGTTCATCTGCCGTGCGTTTCGTTACACCGCAGGCCAAGAACAATTCGGCGGCTAATAAAATTGCTGCCCGGGCGCAACTTATCGGTATAATCAAAACTGTTAGACCTAGTTTAACTACATAGCTTGAAGACACGTAGTCGTCGCATAAGCGCGCTGCGCCAGTGTTCAAGAGGTTGAATACGCACAAGGCGATGCCTGCTAACGCGGTGCCGTTGCATGCAAATTCGCGCCAATCGCGCGAATGGCGAAAGCATGCAGAAAGGACGCGGTAGCAAGCTGCGCCTTTTTCTGCCACCGAAGGGTGGTGGGGCGAAGCTATGCCGGGGAAAGCGGCGGGCGCGCGGTGCGTATGCCTTTTGAGCGGGCGCGGCATTTCGGGAGCATGGGAACCAGCATCAACGATAAATGGTACGTAGGCCAAGTGCTTGCAGGCAAGGAAGCGGCAACGCTTTCGCAATGTCGCAGGCTGGTGGGCAAAAGCGTGCTGCGCGAGTCGTTTGTGCCCGAGTACGAAACCATGTGGAAAACGGCGGACGGCTGGCGCCCCGAGCGCCGGCTGCTGTTTCCGGGCTATCTGTTCTTCGTAACCGACAACGTGGAGGCGTTGGCGGCGGGGCTGGCGAACGTGCCGAACC
>DJEE01000058.1:0-578 GCA_002431805.1 Eggerthellaceae bacterium UBA5906 | reverse complement strand
GTGCGCATGAGCGAAGGCGTCATCGAAAACGACCAGGTCAGAATAACAAAAGGCCCGCTGATGGGTAAAGAAGCCCGCATCAGGAAAATCGACCGCCATAAACGGTCGGCGTTCGTGGAGGTCGACATGTTCGGCCGAAAAACCACCGCAAAAGTCGGCCTCGAAATCGTGCGCAAAGCATAAAACAACCAGTGCAAAAAACCAGCGCGAAAACTGAATACGGGAAAAGGGCAGGTAAGGGTTCATTTGTAGCTCCCGCACCCGACCCGACGGCGGCCGCACCTAAGAAAGGCGGAGCCGGGTATCTCGCCGCCAAGCGCGCGTTCGACGTCGCGTTCTCAGCCGGCGTGTGCATCGTGCTTGCGATCCCCGTGGCGGCTGCCTGCGCCGCGATCTGCGTCGACTCGCCGGGAAAGCCCTTCTTCCGCCAGGAGCGCGTGGGCAAGGGTGGCAAGCCTATCTACATCTTCAAGCTGCGCACCATGGTCGCCGACGCCCACGAGCACCCCGAGAGGTACATGACCGCTTCCCAGCTCGAGACTTGGAGGCGCGAGCAGAAGCTCGACGACGACCCGCGC
>DJEE01000027.1:11404-14096 GCA_002431805.1 Eggerthellaceae bacterium UBA5906 | reverse complement strand
GGCATCGTGTCCGAAGGCGAAACGCGCGTGCACAACATTAAGCACATCGATCGTGGCTACGAGGACTATTGCGGCAAGCTTGACCAGCTCGGCGCGAACACCACGCGCCGCAAGCTGGGCGTTTGCGCCGAGTAAACGCGAGGCGCTATGGTTAGGAAACGCAAGGACATCACGCAAATCAATTCCAAGCTCACGTCGCGGCGTATGCGCAGCGCCACGTTGGGCACGCATGTGCCGAAGGTGCGGCCCGCGCATATGAACGCCGACCAGGTGGGCTTTTCCAGCCCGCGCCGTCAAAAGCGCGCGCAGCGCGGCTACGTGAACAACGTCATGCCCGGGGCAACCGGCCCGCGCAGCGGCGGCGGTTACGCGGGACGGCTTGAGTTCTCGCCGGGCGAAAAGCGTCGCTCGGTGGTGCGTCGCGTAGGCGCCATCGTGGCTATTGCGGCGCTGCTGGCTGCGGTGGCCTACGGCGTGTACTCGTTTACGCTTATGGGCAACTTAAGCGACAAGCTGGCGCTCAAAAACTCCGATGCAACCAGTGCGCTTGTGGCGGCAAAGTCGGGCGAGCCGTTTTACACGCTGGTGGTGGCCGAGCTTGACACGCCCGGCATGCCCAATTCCGCCGATGGCCCCGATGCACTGGCGCTCGTGCGCACCGACACGTCGGGCAAAAGCGCCACCATCGTGTCCATCCCGTGCGATGTGCAGGTGTCGCTGAAAGACGGCAAGTACTACCCGCTGCGCGAGGCGGCCACGCGCGAGGGCGACGCCGCGCTCATAAACGCGGTGGCTAGTCTTACCGATGTGAGCATTTCGCACGTGGTGAAAATCGACGCTGCGGGCCTTACCAAGCTGGTAGACCAGCTTGGCGGCGTAGATGTGACGTTGTCCGAGGAAGTGGACGACCCCAACGCCGGTGATGTGTACCTGCCCGCTGGCGAGCAAACGCTTTCGGGCGCTGCGGCGGTAACGTTGGCGCGTGCCACCAATTTCCAGCAGCCGCGTCAAACGCAGGCGGAAAACCAGCAGAAGCTGCTTGCGGCCGTGGCGCAGCGCATGGTGGCAACAGGCAAGTCGGGCTTGGTGGGCTTGCTTGACAACCTCAGCGGCGCGTTCGGCACCGACATGAGCTCTAACGACGCGCTTTCGCTTGCCGAAAGCTTAAAGGGCCTTAGCGCTAGCGACGTGCAGGGTGCGCTTGTGCCCGGGTACGTCACGGAAAGCGACGGCAACACGGTGTACGCGGTTTCCACCTCTTCGCTTTCAAGCATGATGGACCGCGTCGACGCAGGTCAGGCGCCGGCGGAAGACAAGCAGCTTGCCACCACCGATCCGGGCAGCTTCTCGGTTACCGTGCGCAACGGCGGCGGTATCACCGGGGCGGCGGCAGCTATGCAGTCAACGCTTACGGCTCAGGGCTTCAACGTTTCGGAAACGGGCAATACCGACACCTCGGTGTACAACGAAACGCTTGTCATCTACAACACCAGCAGCGACGACGCGGTGGCGCAGGCGCAAACGGTGCTCGACGCCATGGGTGTGGGCCGCTTGGTGCAAAACACCGGTTCCTACACGTTTAACACCGACGTGCTGGTGATTCTGGGTAAGGATTGGAAGCCTACGGCCTAAGCGCGCGTGTGCGCCGGTGGGCTGTGGTAGAATCGCGAATAAGAACGCTAAACCATACGATGAAGGAGATTCCCATGGTTGAGAAGTCTGAAGTTGCAGCAGTGCTGGAGCTTATCCGCCCGAGCCTGCAGGCTGATGGCGGCGACGTGAAGCTGGTTGACGTTGACGCTGAAGGCGTTGTCACCGTTGAGCTGCAGGGTGCCTGCAAGGGTTGCCCCATGTCTCAGATGACGCTGGCAAACGGCGTTGAGCGCATCCTGAAGGAGCGCGTGCCCGGCGTCACCCGCGTTGTGCCGGCAATGATGTAGTTTCGCGAAGCAGGCGGAGAAGAGGTACCGTTTCATATGAAGTGTTGGGAATTGCGCGGCTGTTACGAAGACGAGGAAATGAACTCGCGGTGCCCGCATAACATCCCCGGCGAGCCATGTCCCGCCGATTGCCATTTCGCCGCCTGCTTTCGCCCTACGCACGTGGTGTGCACGGATTTCGGCAAGCTGCTGAACCCCGAACGCGACTACGATGCGGCGACAAAGGAAATTTGCCGCTTCTGCGAGTTTTTCCTGGAGCACGGCCCGTCGTCGGCCGATCGCGCAGAAGGCGCGTCAACGCGCCAGGGCAACCCCAACCGGTTTTTGCTATAAGCCGGCTATGTCAGGCAGGGAAGGAGCGCCGTATATGCACGCACAAGCTTCCTGCCCCCGTTGCGGGGGTCGCACGTTCGACCTGACTTCGTATCAGGCCATGATGGTGCTTCGACCCGATTTGGCCTTGTTCACCGTTACGTGCCCCACATGCGGCGCTACGGTATCGCTTTTGCAGCCCATTCCTCCTTCGCTTCGTGAAGAGGTGCGGTTTGCTGCCATCGAGGTAGGCGCAGGCGGCATGAACTAGGGTATCCTCTTCTCCGTTCATGAATTCAGGAACGGAGAAACCTCATGTTGAACAATCTTTACCACATGCTTGACCCCGTAGCGTTTTCGCTGGGGCCTTTTGTTGTGCGCTGGTATGGCCTTGCGTACGTCATGGGCTTTGTATGCGCGGCGTTCGTGCTGTGGCATAC
>DJEE01000027.1:11060-11371 GCA_002431805.1 Eggerthellaceae bacterium UBA5906 | reverse complement strand
GCGAAGCGCTGGCGCGTGCGCATAGACACCGACAGCTTGCTTACCATCATGCTGTGCGTGATCATCGGCGTTATTTTAGGCGGGCGCTTGGGCTACGTGCTGGTGTACGGTGACGGTTACTACTTTGCCCATCCCGCTGAAATCCTTGCATTCAACCACGGCGGCATGAGCTTCCACGGTGGTCTTATCGGCGCGCTGCTTTCCGGCATCGTGGCGGCGCGCGTCACGCACATCCCGTACTTAACGCTGGCTGATTTGGGTTGCATTGCCGCGCCTATCGGGCTGTTTTTCGGCCGCTGCGCCAACTTCGT
>DJEE01000027.1:0-11010 GCA_002431805.1 Eggerthellaceae bacterium UBA5906 | reverse complement strand
TCGTGAACGGCGAGCTGTGGGGCGCGCCTACCGATGCACCGTGGGGCGTGGTGTTCGGCGGCGCTGCCGGCATGATGCCGCGTCATCCTTCCCAGCTGTACGAGGCGCTGCTTGAAGGCGTGCTTTTGTTCATTTTACTGTTCGCGCTGTCTCGCAAGCGCCCGCCGCGCCCGCAGGGCACGTTTTTGGGCATTTTCCTTATCGTTTACGGCTGCTGCCGTTTCTTGGTTGAGTTCGTGCGCCAACCCGATGCGCAAATCGGGTATTTGTGGGGCGGCTGGCTTACCATGGGCCAGGTTTTAAGCGTTCCGCTGGTGGTGGTGGGCGTTGGCGTGCTCATATATGCCGTTCGCGCCAAAAAGCCGCAACAGGGCCTTCCAGAAATGGTACAAAACTAGTATCATATAGACACGCAAACGGACAGGTGGCAAAACCGTAACGAATGTGCATCAGCTGTTAGGGTACCGGCCACTGTTCGAAAAGCGCTTCTATACTGGATGCAGCGGCGCCAACGGGGGTTAGCCGCTGAAAAGATGAGAGGGGTCTGTTATGGACGTCAAATTCTTCAAGTGCAATCATTGCGGCAACGTGGCAATCAAGCTGTTCGATCAGGGTGTGCCGCTGAGCTGCTGCGGCGAGGCCATGGCCGAGCTTACGGCCAACGCCACCGACGGCGCGTTTGAGAAGCACGTGCCGCAGGTTACGGTTGACGGCGCAACCGTGCACGTGCAGGTGGGCGAGGCTGCTCATCCCATGACCGAGCCGCACTTCATCACCATGGTGGTGCTGGTTACGGAAAAGGGCTACCAGGTGGCTCCGCTTACGCCCGCCGACGCTCCCGAGGCAACGTTTGTTGTTGCCGCAGGCGATAAGCCGGTGAAGGTATACGAGTACTGCAACCTCCACGGCCTGTGGGTTAAGGAGCTCTAAGGTTTCAGCTTCTTGGGGGTAACCAAGGTGTTCACGCTAAAAGATGCGAACACGCTTTTAGCTGGCATCAAGGTGCCCTGCCAACATATCGTTCACTCATTAAACGGGCTCGCGGCCATACGGCTGCGGGCTCGTTTGCGCTAGATGGGCAGGCCCATGGTAACCAGCCAGCTTTTTGCTAGAGCGGGGTACAGAGTCTAGCGCAAAAGTGGGATTTTCCGATTGCCGAAGTTTCGCAGCCGTTTAGCGGTATAGTTTTCATATAGATGAGATTTCAGGCGCATCGGAGAGGTGGCTGCATGGCAAAGCGAACGAAAATCGTATGCACGCTTGGCCCGTCTGTCGACAGCGAGTCGACGCTAAAAGGGCTGATCAACGCGGGTATGGATATCGCCCGTTTCAATTTTTCGCATGGCACGCACGATGAGCACCGCGCGCGTATGGACCGTTTGCGCAAAGTTCGCCGCGAAATGGACAGTCCGTGCGCCATTTTGCTTGATACAAAAGGCCCCGAAATTCGCACGGGCGAGCTGGCCGGCCACACGCCGGTGCAGCTGATGGCGGGCAACTCGTTCACCTTCACCGAGGCAGAGGTCAAGGGCACCGATCGCGTGGTAACCCAAACGTGCAAGGGCCTGGCAAAAGTGGTTTCGCCCGGCACGGTCATTTTGGTTGATGACGGGCTTATCGAGCTTGCCGTCGACAGCGTTGAGGGCAGCGACATCCATTGCACCGTGCAAAACTCCGGCATGCTCGGCGAGCGCAAGTCAATGAACCTCCCCGGCACCTCTGTACCCCTGCCCGTGATGACCGATCAAGACCGCGCTGATTTGCTGTTCGGCATCGAGCAGGGTGTGGACTTCATTGCCGCTTCCTTCATCCGCGACGCCGCAGGTGTACGCGAGATGCGCGCGTTTCTAAACGAGCACGGCGGCACCGACATCATGTTCCTCTCGAAAATCGAGTGCCATGAAGCCGTTGAGAACATCAACGAGATCATTGACGCGTCCGATGGCATCATGATCGCCCGCGGCGATTTGGGTGTGGAAGTGCCGGCGTACAAGGTGCCGCACATCCAGAAGGAAATCATCCGCGCGTGCAACCGCGCGTCGAAACCCGTGATCACGGCAACGCAGATGCTCGACTCCATGATTCGCAACCCGCGTCCCACGCGTGCGGAAGTGGGGGATGTGGCAAATGCCATCTACGACGGCACCGATGCGGTTATGCTGTCGGGCGAAACGGCGTGCGGCCAATACCCCGTGCCCGCCGTGCAGATGATGGCGCGCGTGGCCGAGGCCAGCGAGCCGTACCTGTTCGACGAGCGCTTCCCCGATCGTACGCGCGTTGCTGCGCGCGTGGCGCTGGCCGTGGGGCTTGCCGCCGTGCAAACCGCCGAAACCATCAACGCCGCCTGCATCGTTGCGCCCACCATGTCAGGTCGCACGGTGCGCTTGGTGTCCAACCTGCGCCCGCGCGTTCCCATTTACGCGGTAACGCCTTCGGAGCGCGTTATGCGCCAGCAGCAAATCCATTGGGGCGTGGTGCCCATGCTCGGTGACGTGCAGGGCGATATGCGCAGCGTTGTGGACAATGCGCGCGATGCGGTGGTGTCGAAGGGCCTTCTGCGCCCCGGCGACATCGCGGTGTTCACCGCCGGCGACCGCTCTACCAGCCCCGTGGTGTCGAAGGGCCCCGACGGTGCGGAGTCGGTTGCGGCAACCAACGTCATGTACGTGGTGCAAATTCGAGATAAAGACAACACGGAATCAAAGGGAGTCAAGTAATGCCACAAAAGCGTTACTACCTTGCCATCGACATCGGGGCGTCAAGCGGGCGTCACGTGCTCGGTTGCGTGAACGAAGACGGCGTCATCGAGCTTACGGAGGTGCACCGCTTCGACAACACGCAGGTGCGCCTGCGCGGCCATGACTGCTGGGATATTGACATGATCTGGGAAAACATCCTGATCGGTCTTGAGAAATGCCGCGAAGCGGGCACCATTCCGGAAACTATCGGCATCGATACGTGGGGCGTTGACTTCGTACTCACCGATGCGCAGGGCAACCGCATCGGCGATGCTGTGGCGTATCGCGATGCGCGCACGAACGACGTTGCCGCGCATGTAGACGGCAACGTTGGCCTTGAGCGCTTGTATCGCGCTACGGGCATCCAGCGGCAAACGTTCAACACCATCTACCAGCTTTCAGCCCTTGCGGGCGAGCACCCCGAGGAGCTTGAGGCGGCGCAGCGTTTCCTCATGATTCCCGAGTACCTGAATTACCTGCTTACGGGCAACATGGTGAACGAATACACCAACGCAACCACCACGAACTTGGTGAACGCCCGCACGTGCACGTGGGACGCCGACGTGCTAGAAGAAGCGGGCATCCCGCAGCGGCTGTTCGGCAGCCTTGCCATGCCGGGCACGGTGGTAGGCGAGCTTACCCCGCAGGTGCAGCAACGCGTTGGCTTCAACGCGCGCGTGATGCTGCCCGCCACGCACGACACGGGCTCGGCGTTTTTGGCCGTGCCGGCTCTTGACGCGCAGGCGGTGTACCTGTCAAGCGGCACGTGGAGCCTGCTTGGCGTGGAGCACGAGGGCCCCATCACTTCCGATGCCAGCCGTTTTCAGAACTTCACGAACGAAGGCGGCTTTGAAAAGCGCTATCGCTTCCTGAAAAACATTATGGGCTTGTGGATGATTCAGTCCATCCGTCGCGAGCTGAACGGCGTTGACTACGTTGCCGGCAAAGGCACGGCGCGCGAGCGTTCCGAAAAGGAAATCGGCTTCGGTGATTTGGCCCAGGCCGCGCGCGACGAGCAGCGCGCTCATCCTGACGCTGCCGTGTCCCACGTTAACGTCAACGACGACCGTTTTTTGGCGCCGGAATCCATGATCGAAGAGATCAAGCGCGCTTGCCACGAAACCGGGCAGGCGGTGCCTGAAACGCTTGGGCAGCTTATGCGCTGCGTGTATGAAAGCCTTACCAGCTGCTACGCTGATTCCATCAACGCGCTTTCGGCGCTTACGGGGCGCACGTACACGTCCATCAACATCGTGGGCGGCGGTTGCCAAGACGCATACTTAAACGAGCTGACGGCGCGCACGTGCGGCATTCCTGTGTATGCGGGTCCTATTGAAGGCACTAGCTTGGGCAACCTTGTCGTGCAGATGATTGCCGATGGGTGCTTTGAAGGCCTGCAGCAGGCGCGCGAAGCCATTCGCCGTTCGTTCGACGTGGTGGAATACCTGCCAAACTAGCGCGGGCGTATACACCGCATACCCTCCAGGGTTCACTGCCGCTGTACGCGGCATGGACATAACATGTACATCCGAGATAGGAGAACACATGAGCACTGCCTATGAGCTGGCACGTAAGGCCTACGCCGCTGAAGGAATCGACACCGAGGCGGTTCTAGAGAAGCTTGCCGGTAAGGCCATTTCCGTCAACTGCTGGCAAGGCGACGACGTTATGGGCTTCGACCAGAAGGACAATGCCGCGTCCGGCGGCATCATGACCACGGGCAACTATCCGGGCCGTGCCCGCACGTTTGAAGAGCTGACGGCCGACTTCGAGAAGGCGTGCAGCCTCATCCCTGGCAAGAAGCGTATCAACCTGCATGCAAGCTACGCCATCTTCACCGACGAGAACCCCTGGGTTGACCGTGACCAAATTGAGTACAAGCATTTCGAGCCGTGGGTGACTTGGGCCAAAGAGCACGGCTACGGTATCGACTTCAACCCCACGCTGTTCAGCCATCCCATGGTCAAAGAGGGCCTGACGGTTTCCTCTCCCGACAAAGACGTGCGCGATTTCTGGATTCGCCACTGCATCGCGTGCCGCAAGATTGCCGAGCGCATCGGCGAAGAGCTTGACGACAAGGTGCTTAACAACTTCTGGATTCCCGACGGCTTGAAGGATTACCCCGCCGACCGTTACGGCATGCGCGAGCGCTTGAAGGAATCCCTCGATGAGATTTACTCGTTCGACACGCCGCACGTCATCGACGCTATGGAGCAGAAGGTCTTTGGCATCGGCGTTGAGGGCTTTACCACCGGCAACCAGGAGTTCTACGTGTCCTACGCCGCGAAGAAGGGCGGCAATCACGTGGTGCTCATCGATGCGGGCCACTTCAACCCCATGGAAAACATCGCCGACAAGCTGTCCAGCTTGCTTCTGTTCTTCCCGTACGTGCCGCTGCATGTCACCCGCTCCATGCACTGGGATTCCGACCATGTGGTGCTGTTCGATGACAACATCAAGGAAATCGCCGGTGAGATCGTGCGCTGCCCGGGCGGCTGGGACAAGGTCATCATCGGCCTGGACTTCTTCGATGCGTCCATCAACCGCATCGGCGCCTGGTGCACCGGCACGCGCGCCATGGAGAAAAGCCTGCTGTTCGAGCTGCTGCAGCCCACTGAGCGCCTCAAGCAGCTGCAGGACACGTATCAGTTCTCCGAGAAGATGATTGTGACCGAGCAGTTCAAAACCATGCCGTTCGGCGCTGTGTGGGACGAGTACTGCCGTCGCGAGGGCGTGCCCGAGGACGGTCAGCTGTGGGCGCCTATCAAAGCATACGAAGACGAGGTGCTCTCCAAGCGCGCGTAGGCCGCGCAGGCACTTCGGTTACACGGCGCGGCTTGGGCGTTTTAGCCAAGCCGCGCCGCTTTTGGGCAAGGCAGGCATAGCGCGCCGCCTTGCCTGTGATGGTTTACAGAAAGGTTGACACAATGGGCATTTTCGATAACGCGCAGGACGTGCTCGGACGCGGCGCTCAGGCGGCGCAGGGCGTGTTGGACAAGGGCGTTTCGGCTGCAAAAGGCGCAGTTTCCGGTGCTGCGGTCGAGCAACAGGCGTTCATGAAGGCGTTCGTGCGCCTGTGCTCCGACGGTTGGGAGCAGGGCTGGCACGAGCGCAACGGCGGAAACCTCACGTATCGTCTGACTGACGAGCAGGTGGCGGCATGCCGTCCGTTTTTCTACGACAACCCCTCTAGCTGGGTTTCCATGGGCGTGCAGGCCGACAACCTGCGCAACGCGTTTTTCGCCACCACCGGCTCGGGGCGCTACATGCGCAACGTGCCGCTTGACCCGGCGCACAACGTGGGCATCGTGGAGATCAACGACGCGGGCGATGCGTGGCGCATCGTGTGGGGCCTGAAAGACGGCGGCGTGCCCACAAGCGAGTTCCCTACGCACTTCATGAACCACAGCGTGCGCGTGGCCGCAACCGACGGCGCCTGCCGCGTCATCTACCACGCACATCCGCAAAACGTCATTGCGCTGACGTTCGTGATGCCGCTTGACGCACGTACCATTACCCGTGCGCTGTGGAAGGCCATGACCGAGTGCATCGTGGTGTTCCCGAAGGGCGTCGGCGTGGTGCCGTGGATGGTGCCGGGCGGTTCTGACATCGCCCAGGCAACGTGCGAGCTTATGAAAACCTACGATGCCGCTATCTGGGCGCAGCACGGCTTGTTCGTGTCCGGCCCCGACTTCGACACGGCGTTCGGGCTTATGCACACCATCGAGAAGGCCGCTGCGGTGTACTCGCAGGCGCGCCTGCTCAACGGCGGCAGCGATGAGTTCCGCAACACCATCACCGACGACGGCCTGCGCGCCATTGCACGCGACTTCAAGCTTGACATCAACGAAGACTTCTTGGACTAACTGCAAAACAGCTAGCGAAAAGCTAGGGAAAGGCGATTTACCATGGCAATGTCTCAGGAGCGTAAGGGCACCATCGCGGTGTCTTTGACGAACTTCCTGGATTCGGGCTGCATCGTGGCCTCTTCCGTTGCGCTTACCGCATGGGCGGCGGCGTTCGGGTTCGGCTCTATGTGGACCTCAATTCTGGGCGCTATCGGCGCAAACGCGTTCGGCGCTGCGGTAGGTGCGCTTATCGGCGGTTTTCTAACCGACAAATACGGGCGCACCATCATATATAAGTACAACTTGCTTGTGTACGCGCTGGGCGTGGCCATTGCCATGTGCGCTATGAACCTGCCCATGGTTGTGGTGGGCGTTGTGCTGTCGGGTTTGTCGGTAGGCGCCGGCGTTCCGGCGTCGTGGAGCTACATTTCCGAAACGTCCACGTCAACAAAGCGCGCCGCGAATATCGGCATCAGCCAGTTTGCGTGGAGCTGCGGCCCGGCCATCATCTTTTTGCTGTCGCTGGCGCTGTCGTTTGTACTGCCCGGGTTTGCGGCTGACGGCAAAACGCTGCTGCCCGCAGGCACCTATGGCCCGTTTGATGGCTTGCTGTCCACGCGCATCCTGTTCTTGGTGCTGCTGATCGTTGCCCTGGTGGCTTGGAACTTGCAGCGCCAGTTGCAAGAGTCCAAGGACTGGGCGGAAAAGCAAACCGATGCGCAGGAAAAGCACGAGTCGTTCGGCCGCATGATGGCCAACGCGCTGAAAAACCCCGTCAACGTGAAAACCATTGTGTTTTTGGTGGCCGTGTACCTGACGTGGAACCTAGCTGCCGGCACCAACGGCCAGTTCATGCCGTATTTGTACGCAGCAGCCGGCAACATCGACTCAGTGGGGCAAAGCCTGCTTGGCGTGGTGCAGTGGGTGCTGGTTGCCGTCTGCTCGCTGGCCGTGTTCTCCAAGCTGGGCGATAAGGTGCCGCATCGCATCCTGTTCGGCGTCTCCGCGCTGTTGGCGCTTGCCTCGTGGGTGTGCATCGCCATCTTCGGCGCTGCGCTGAACAACGGCACCACCGACTCCATGGGCTGGTGCCTGTGGGCCTACGTCATCCTGTGGGGCGTGTCGGCAGGCTTCTCCGCACAGTGCTTCTACGCGCTGTGGGGCACCGAGCTGTTCCCGACGCAATACCGCGGCGGCGCGCAGGGCATCATGTTCTTCCTGGTGCGCGCAGCGCTGGGCGTCTGGTCGCTGGTGGGCGTCGGCGCCATCATGGGCGACATCACCACCAACCCCGCGGGCTTCTTCCCGGCGGCGCTCATCATGTGCGGCGTGCTGGTTATCTCGCTGGTGGTCGGCGTGGTGTGGTGCCCGAACACGCAGGGCAAGACGCTCGATCAAATCACCGAAGAGCGTTACGGCAAGCTGCAGTAACGCACCTGTGCGCCTGGGCATACCGCTCAGGCGCCCTCTTTTTGGCTCGCAGCCGAAAAGAGGGGAGTTCATGCAAGTGAAAGGGCGAGGCAATGACGATACGGAAAACTGCCGAAGGGCGCACCATAAGCGGCTTTAAGATGAAGCTGTATCCGGGGTTTGCCCAGGAATACGAACGTCGCCACAACGAGCTGTGGCCGGAAATGGCCGATATGCTGCACGAGTACGGCGGGCACAACTACAGCATCTTCATCGACGAGGAAACCAACATCCTGTTCGGCTACATCGAGCTTGACGACCCCGAGCGCTATGCGAAGTCCGCTGAAACGGAAATTTGCAAAAAGTGGTGGGACTTCATGGCCAGCGTCATGGAAACGAACGCGGACAACTCGCCGGTAAGCGTTGATTTGCCCTGCGCGTTCCATCTGGATTAGCGCCCAACTGGTAAAAGGCTGTCGGCGAAGCGGCAGAAGCACCCGCAATCGGGTTGAAAACAAGCGCTCGCAGCCTGCTTGTGTGCAGGTTGTGGGCGCTTTTCATTTGCCCAAGTTTTCCTTGAAGTTGTTCGCTGGCGCCCGTATAATATCCAGTTGCGTCTGGTGACTTATGGATACACCCGGGCGCGTGGATTGACGGAGTCGGTGTGTTCGGCCTCAAACGAACGCACTTGGGCAATCGCCAATTCCACAGCATGTTGGAAGGATCTCCGGTGCATGGTGAGGCATGCGAGCGGAAATCCAGATGGAAAGGTTTGAAATGGGAGTCAAACAGTACAGGCCGACTAGCCCCGGTCGTCGCTTCCAAACGGTTTCGGACAAGGCCGAAATCACCTGCGACAAGCCGGAAAAGTCCCTGCTTGCGCCGCTGAACAAGAAGGCGGGTCGCAACAACCACGGTCACATCACCGTCCGTCATCAGGGCGGCGGCGTGAAGCGTCGTTACCGCATCATCGACTTCAAGCGCAACAAGGACGGCGTGCCTGCAAAGGTCGCTACCATCGAGTACGACCCCAACCGCTCCGCTCGTATCGCTCTGCTGCACTACGTTGACGGCGAGAAGCGCTACATCCTTCACCCGAAGGGCCTGAAGGTAGGCGACATGGTCGTCAGCGGCACCGACGTGGACATCAAGCCCGGCAACGCAATGCCGCTGTCCTGCGTCCCCGTTGGTACGCTCATCCACGCTGTGGAGCTGCAGCCTGGCAAGGGCGCCGCAATCGCCCGTTCCGCCGGCACCAGCATCCAGCTGATGGGCAAGGAAGGCAAGTACGCAATCCTGCGTATGCCGTCCTCCGAAATGCGTCGCGTGCTGCTCACCTGCCGTGCAACCATCGGCGAGGTTGGCAATGCCGAGCATGCCAACATCACCATCGGCAAGGCCGGTCGTAATCGTTGGCGCGGCATCCGCCCGACGGTTCGTGGTACGGTTATGAACCCGGTTGACCACCCCCATGGCGGTGGCGAAGGCAAGAACAAGACTTCTGGCCGTCACCCTGTCAGCCCCTGGGGCGTTCCGACCAAGGGTCATCGTACGCGCAACCCGAAGAAGGCCTCTAGCCGCCTGATCATTCGCCGTCGCAAGAAGTAGCGCTAAGCGTTAAGGAGTAATAGTGAGCAGAAGTTTGAAGAAGGGTCCTTTCGTTGAGCCTCGCCTTCTTGAGCGCATCGAGAAGATGAACGCGGCCGGCGAAAAGAACGTCATCAAGACCTGGTCCCGTGCAAGCACCATCTTCCCCGAAATGGTGGGCCACACCATCGCGGTGCATGACGGTCGCAAGCACGTGCCGGTGTACGTTACCGAGTCCATGGTCGGTCACAAGCTGGGCGAGTTCGCCCCCACGCGTACCTTCAAGGGTCACGCGGCCGACAAGAAGAAGAAATAAGAAGGGGTGAATCATGGAAGCTAAAGCAATCGCACGTACCGTGCGCATGTCGCCCCGCAAGGCACGCATCGTCGTCGACCTGATCCGCGGCAAGTCCGTTCCGGCCGCCCGTGAGATCCTGATGTTCACCAACCGCGCAGCTGCCGAGGTTGTTGAGAAGACGCTGAACTCCGCTGTGGCAAACGCCGAGTACCAGCATCATGTGCGCCCGGAGACGCTCGTCGTGAAGACGGCTTTCGTTGACGAAGGCCCCACGCTCAAGCGCATCCGTCCCCGCGCTAAGGGTTCCGCTTCGCCTATCCGCAAGCGCACCTGCCACATCACCATCATCGTCGCTTCGCGAGAGGAGGCTTAAAGTCTATGGGTCAGAAGGTAAGCCCTACCGGGTTCCGCCTCGGTATCACCGAAGAGTGGCGCAGCCGTTGGTACGCTGACAAGGATTACGCCCAGAACCTGGCAAACGACTTGGCCATTAGGAAGTTTTTGGACAAGCAGCTGGCCCGTGCCGCCGTCTCCAAGGTAGAGATCGAGCGCGCTGGCGACAAGATCAAGGTTATCGTGACCACCGCTCGTCCGGGCGTTGTCATCGGCAAGAAGGGCGCTGAGATTGACGCCCTGCGCAAGAAGCTTGAGAAGGTTGCCAACGGCCCCGTGAACATCGAGGTCGTCGAGGTGAAGCGCCCCGAGCTGGACGCCAACCTCATTGCTCAGTCCGTCGCCGAGCAGCTGGAAGGCCGCGTTGCTTTCCGTCGTGCTATGCGCAAGGCTGTTCAGTCCGCTCGTAAGTCCGGTGCTAAGGGCATCCGCATCCAGTGCGCCGGTCGCTTGGGTGGTGCTGAGATGAGCCGCCGCGAGTGGTACCGCGAAGGTCGCGTGCCGCTGCACACGCTGCGTGCAAAGGTGGACTATGGTTTCTGCACCGCCGCTACGCAGATGGGCTCCATCGGCGTGCAGGTGTGGGTGTACCATGGTGAGGTTCTGCCTGGACAGAAGGCGCCGCAGCCGGCGCTCGAGGGTAACTCCCGCCCGAACCGTGGTCGTCGCAATGATAGGGGGCGCAAGTAATGCTCGTACCTAAGCGTGTTAAGCACCGTAAGGTGCAGCGTGGCTC
>DJEE01000158.1 GCA_002431805.1 Eggerthellaceae bacterium UBA5906 | reverse complement strand
GGCGCGAACTTCGTCACGGCCACAGGGCGATACCCTAGCGTAAACGTGCCGTCGGCGCTCAACGTCACCAGCGTGTGCGCCAGGAACTTCTCATCGTCGCGCACCGGGTAATCCTCGCGCGAGTGCGAGCCGCGGCTTTCGGTGCGAGCACGGGCGCCCATACACACCGTCTTGGCGATGGACAGCACGTTGCCCAGCTCCACGTAGTTCATAAACGCTTGGTTGTACACCTGCGAATCGTCGTCGATGCGCGCGGCGGTGTAGGCGGCCATGCACTCGTCCACCACGGCCTCGGCCGCCGCCATGCCCTCGGCGTTGCGGAAGATGCCCACACCGTTCCACATAGCCTCGGCCATGCGGTCACGGATGGCGAAGATGGACTCGCCGGTACGCTTAGCGCGCATGATGCGGAACCGTTCGGTCCACTGGCTCTCAAGCGCTTCAAGGCGCTCGGTGCCCGCAAAGTCGCGCCTGCGTGCGGTGGCAGCGGCGCCGATGCCGGCCTGCTTGCCGAAAAACACCACTTCAGAAACGGAGTTCCCGCCCAGGCGATTCGCGCCGTGCACGCTGATGCAGCTGCACTCGCCCGCCGCATGTAGGCCATCTACGACCGTGGCACACGTGCGGAAGTCCACCACGTCGATGCCGCCCATCATGTAGTGGTTCGACGGGCGAATGGGCACCGGGTCGCAGATCATGTCCACGCCTTCGAAGGAAAGCGCCAGCTCGCGCACCTGCGGCAGACGCTCCATGATGCGCTCGGCGCCTAAGTGGCGCAGGTCCATGAGCACGTAGGAGTTCATGCCCTCGCCAAAGCCGCGGCCTTCCTTGATCTCGGTTTCGATGGAGCGTGCCACCAGATCGCGCGGCCCTAGCTCCATCTTCTCCGGCGCGTAACGCGCCATGAAACGCTCACCTTTGTTATTGACCAGGTAACCGCCCTCGCCGCGGCACGCCTCGGACAAAAGCACGCCCGTAGAAGCAAGGCCCGTGGGGTGGAACTGCACGAACTCCGGGTCTTTGATGGGCACGCCCGCGCGCAGGCAGGCCGCCACGCCGTCGCCGGTCATGTTCGTGGCGTTGGTAGTGCGGCTCCAGTACACGCGGCCAAACCCGCCCGCGGCAATAACCACCGCACGTGCCTGGAAGCTCACAACCTCGCCGCGGCGCAGGTCAAGGGCCACCACGCCCTGCAGCTGGCCGTCAACTTGCGCAATGTCAAGCAGGTTGAACTCGTCCAGAAACTCCACGCCGGCCTTCACGCAGTTCTCGTACAGTGCGTGCAGCACCACGTGGCCCGTTTTGTCCGCCGAGTAGCAGCAACGCGGATGGCTGGCACCGCCGAACGGGCGCTGGGCGATGCGGCCCTGCTCGTCGCGCGAGTATGGCACGCCCATGCTCTCAAGCTCCAGCACCAAATCCGGCATACCGGACACGAAGAACTCCACCGCGTCCTGGTCGGCAAGAAAGTCGCTGCCCTTCACCGTGTCGTAGAAGTGGCTTTCGATGGAATCCGTTTCGTCGCGGTAGCCCAGCGCCGCGTTCATGCCGCCCTGCGCCGCACCGGTGTGGCTGCGCGTGGGGAACACCTTCGTCAGCACGGCCACGGACAAGTCGCCGCCTGCCGATGCGTTGAGCGCGGCGGACATGCCGGCGCCGCCCGCGCCCACGATGACAACGTCGTACGTTTTCACGTTGGCGCCCTCCTACTCCATGCGGTACTTGGCAACGCCCTGCTCGTACAGGTTGTTGCCCTTAGCGTCGATCACTACGATGCACGGGTAGTTCTCCACGCGCAAGCGGCGCACGGCTTCAGGCCCCAGGTCATCGAACGCGATGACCTCGCACTCTTTGACGCTGTCGGCGATAAGCGCCGCCGCGCCACCGATGGCCGCAAAGTACACCACCTTGTTCTTCACCATGGACTCCACGACCTCGGCCGAGCGCGGGCCCTTGCCGATCATGCCTTTGAGGCCCTGCTCCATCATGGCCGGGCTGTACTTGTCCATGCGGCCAGAGGTGGTAGGGCCGCACGAGCCGATGACGCGGCCGGGCTTTGCCGGCGTGGGGCCGGCGTAGTAGATGACCTGACGGTCCCAATCAACGGGCAGCTGCTCGCCCTTTTCGATCATCTCCACCATGATTTTGTGGGCGGCATCGCGGCCCGTGTAGATGATGCCGGAAATGTTGACCATATCGCCGCATTTCAGATCCGCCAGAACCTCGTCGGTCAGCGGCGTGCAGATGTTTTTCGCTTGAGCCATTCTCTCGTCTCCTTTGAACGTGATGGGTGGGTGCGCTTTACAGGACAACTTCCTTGTGGCGGGCGGCGTGGCAGTTCAGCGTCACGGCAACCGGCATGGTGGCAATGTGCGTGGGATACGTCTCAATCTGCACGGCCAGCGCGGTGTTGCGACCGCCAAAGCCCTGCGGGCCCACGCCGGACTTGTTGATTTCCTTCAGCAGCTCCTGCTCGATGGCGGCATATGCGGGGTTGGGGTTGGGAGCCCCGGCCTCGCGGCGCAGCGCCACCTTGGAAAGCTGCATGGCCTTGTCGGCGTTGCCGCCGATGCCCACGCCCACCACGGTCGGCGGGCAGGGGTTGCCGCCAGCATTGACCACGGCGTCCACGATGAACTTCTTCACGCCCTCAAGGCCGTCGGCGGGTTTGAGCATCTTCAGCTGGCTCATGTTCTCCGAGCCCGCGCCCTTCGGCATAACGGTGATGCGCAGCTCATCGCCGGCAACCAGGCTTGTGTAGATGATGGCGGGCGTGTTGTCGCCGGCGTTTTTGCGGTTGAGCACCGGGTCGATCACCGTAGACTTGCGCAGGTAGCCGTCGGTATAGCCCGCAGCCACACCTGCGTTGATAGCGTCGTCAAGCAAGCCGCCTGCGATATGCACCTCCTGGCCGATTTCCACGAACACGATGACCATGCCGGTGTCCTGGCACATGGGAACGTTGTTCTCGCGCGCGATCTTGATGTTGCGGCAAATTTTTTCCATGGCGTACGTGCCGAACTCGCTCTCTTCGGTCTCGGTGGCCTGATGGATGAGTTTCTCCACGTCGTAAGGCAGGTCGCAAGCAGCCTCGATGCACAGGCGGCGAACTTCGGCCGTGATGTCGGCAACGTTGATTTCCTTCATTTCGCTATCCTTTCGGGTTGGGGCCGCCGCGCAAGGCGGCCCGTTTCTCGTCTTTGCTTGACCGGGGCGGGGCAAGGCGTTGCGGCCTGCCCCGCGTTGTTTCTGAGCGGGCAGCGGGGCCTACCACAGGCCCAGTACCTTCCACCACACGCCACCAACGCCCAGCCAGATCACGATGTTGACCACCGACACGATGGCGCCCGTGGTCCACCACTTGCCCTGGCTCACGTAGCCTGCACCGAACAGGATGGGCGCCGGGCCCGCGCCATAGTGGGTAAGCGAGCCCATCAG
>DJEE01000023.1:11523-17364 GCA_002431805.1 Eggerthellaceae bacterium UBA5906 | reverse complement strand
TGGCCGTCGCCCGTGGTGCCTTCGTTGGGGCACCAGCTGGCGCACGCGGCAATGTCCTCGGCGCGGCACCATGCCTTCAGCATGGCAGGGTTGGAATCAAAACCGCCCGTTGCCACAATCACGCCCTTGGAAGCGTTCACGCGGAAATAGCCGTCGGCGTCCTTCAGGATGGCGCCAGTCACGCGACCGTTGTCGCCTTCTCGGATAAGCTGCACGCCGGCAACGTTGTAACGCAAATCGGCGTTCGGACGCTTGCTGAACGTGTTGGCCAAGTCGGCAACAATGTAGATGCCCGCACCACCGGCGTTTGACGTGGTCTTCTCGCTCCACAGCTCGCTTTTGAAAGCAATCTCGGTTTGTGGCACTTCGAAGTTGTGCGCGGCAGGCGTGCCCTTCTTGAAGTACGTCTGGATTTTGCCTTCGCCCTCGTCGAACTTCTCCTGCAGCCAGTCGGCAGCCTCGCCGGAGCGGTCAGCCCACAGCTTGATGGGGTCGATGGGCACACGGTAATACGCGGCGTGGCGCATGCGGTCCATCATCTCGGCCTTATCGACGATGTTGCCCGCTTCTTCCATCTTCTTGCCGCCAACAACGCCCATGCCTTCGAACATGCCGCGTCCCACGTTCATCTTCTCAACGCACAAAACCTTCGTCTTGCCGTCGTCGGAAGCCGACACTGCCGCCACCGAGCCGGTCAAGCCGCAGCCGATAACCAGCACGTCGGTTTCCTCGGTGCGCAGAATCTCGCTTGCCGGGATGTCGCGCAGCTCAAACGCCACATTGCCCTGGCGAACGATGCCGCTGTCAACGTCCACCACCGGGATGTTGCGCGTTTTCACCGGGAACGCATCGGTGTAGATGCTTTCGCTGAAGTCACCGCAGCCGCCCTTGTTCTCTACGGCAACGCCGTCCGCTTTCGCCTCGCCGGAGCAGCCGGTCAGACCGAAAGCGCCCGTAGCCGCAGCAGCGCCGATCAGGCTGATACCTGCAGCGCGCATAAAGCCGCGGCGGGACATCCCGCTTTCTGCTTGCTCTGCCATTTTCCCTCCCTTTACTTTGCGTTCGAACGCGTCAATCTACCGCTCACGTCCGATTCCTCTCCGTTCGTACACTGTACGGAGTACAACGGGTTCGTATCGTACACTGTACGGAGTAAGTTTTCAAGCTTTCTTTATGGGCAAATTTTCCAGAGTGTGAAATAACCTTGGAGCGTGCTTTATAGTTTGGCAAGGCATAAGCACGGAAACGATTGTGGGCGAAAACACTTTTGGCTGAGACAACGCATAAACACGCAGCACAGCACGCCACCTCTCAAGAAGAAGTGGTGAACATGGCATTTGCCATGATCGACGAGCTTGGCTACAGCAAGTTCAGCATCCGCGCGCTTGCCGAAAGGCTCGGCATCGGCACCATGAGCGTTTACACCTACGTACCCTCGAAAAAGCAGCTATTGTTTTTGGTGATGGCGAAGATGCGCGAAGGCATCGACAACGCGCCCGTGCCCGGCGAATATTGGGAAGACTCGCTACACCGCATCTGCGGCTCCATCCGCGACAATTCCCTTGCCCACCCGCACATTCGCTTCATGCAAATGCAAACGCAAATTGCATGGCCTGCCCAGCACAATCACAACACCTACCTGCTCCACACCGACCAAGGCATGACGAAGGAGTCATACGACGCGCTCTGGACGGTGCTGCGTGCGTTCCTGTCGGGCTATATCGATCGAGAAGTTATGCTCGCCTGCACCGAAGAGAGCCAAGCCGATGACCCCTACGGCAAAGGATGCTGGGTTGACCTGCGCAAACAGGCCATTGGCACGCAGCATTTCCACGAGGGGCTCGACATCATCATACGCGGCGTGAAAAGCACCTTCGGCCCCCAATGCGAAACCTGGCACACCCCTGAAAACCCCGAAACCTGGCGCTGGGGCAAAGAATAGCCCGCCGACCAAACGGCTCAGCCCCAACGCGTACCCTTTCGCAAGCACGCATCCCCATGCGCTCTCACGCGTAAACGCACCCCCACAAACGAAAAGCGGCGACACCCTTGACGGATGTCGCCGCTTTTCGTTTGTTTGCCGGCCAATCAGCCCACGCAGGCACTAGCCTTTAGCGCCGCTATTCAGCCTTCTTTGCAGCCGTTTTCTTTGCCGCAGGTTTTTTCGCAGCCGCCTTCTTGGTGGTCGTCTTCTTTGCCGGTGCCTTCTTGCCGGCTGCTTTACCGGCGGCTTTGGCTTCCTTGGCCGCAGCTTTCTTCTCGGCCTCTATCTCTTTACCCGGGCAGCTGAAGTTCGGGCACAGCTTCCACGGGCCGCGGTTGGTGGTGACGATAACCATCGGCGCGCCGCAATACTCGCACACCTCGTCGGTAGCCGTGATGGCACCGTACTGCGGCAACGGGTAGCCCACGCCGCACTCGTCGTAATTCTCACAGCGGATGAAGCGCTTGAGCGTGCGCGGATTTTTCTGCGCGATGAGCTTGGCTTTCTTGCCTGCCTCGGCGCACTTCGGGCACTCGCCCACCACCACGTCGGGTTCCTTGTTCGTCTCGCAGTTCGGGTCGATGCAGATGGTACGCGGCTTGCTGCGAAACGCCGTCACCTTCACCTGCGGCATGCCGCAAGTGGGGCACGGGTCGGGCAGCGCCTCCACCTTGCCCTTCGGCAGCGGGTAGGTCACGTCGCAATCGGGCCATCCAGCACAGCCGATGAACATGCCGCGCGTTTTCTGCGACACGCGAATCTGCAGGTCTTTGCCGCATTTCGGGCATTTGCCCACGTACGCGTCAGCCGCCACGGCGTCGGCTAGGGCATCTTTTACCTCTTCAGAATGCGGCAGCAAATCGGCCAGCTGCTCAGACAAGAGGTTGCGGCTGTTCATGACCACGGTGTCTTTGGTGTTGCGGCCCTCGGCGATGTTGTCCATCTCCTCTTCAAGCTCGGCCGTCATCTGCGGGTGCGTGATGTGCGGCGCGAACTTATCAAGCGCATCGCACACCGCCATGCCCAGCTGACTTGGCTCGATGGGGTCGTTCTGCACATACTTCACCGTGTATAGGCGCTCGATGATGCTGTGGCGCGTGGACTTCGTGCCCAGGCCAAGCTTCTCCATTTCCTGAATGAGCTTGCCTTGGCTGTAGCGCGCCGGCGGCTCGGTTTGCTTCTTCGTGCACGTAGCCCCGTTGAACGCAATCTGCTGGCCTTGCTCCATAGCGGGCAGCTGTTCGTCTTTCTTCATGCCGTACGGGTAAATGGCGCGGTAACCTGGCTTCACCAGCACATCACCCTTTGCGGCAAAGTGCTCGCCGGCAACATCAAGGGTTACCTTCGTGCCTTCCACAACCGCCGCATCGGACAGCGTTGCCAGAAAACGGCGCGCAATCAGGTTGTACAGCTTGTAGTCGGCCGGCGCCAAGTCATCGGGCGTGGCCTTGGCCGTGGGGTAAATGGGCGGATGGTCGGTGGTTTCCTTCTTGCCGCGCGTGGCGTGCAGCGCACCAGCAGACAACAGCTGCTTGCAGTACGGCGCATACGCAGGGTTGCCGGAAATGGTTTTCACCACTTCGCCCAAATCAAGCGAACTGGGATACACCGTGTTGTCAACACGCGGGTAGGAAATATAGCCGTCCATGTACAGGCTCTCGGCGATGCGCATGGTGCGTGCCGGCGACAGGCCTTCGGCCGAAGCGGCCGCCATCAGGCTGGTGGTGTTGAACGGCACCGGGGGCTGCTGCTTGCGCGTGCGCTTCTCAACTGCAGCAACCGTAGCGCTTGCGGCACCGGAAACCGCCGCCCTAGCCGCCTTTGCCGCCGCTTCGTCTTTGAAGCGCGCCGTTGCATGCGGCGCTGTAAACGCAAGCTCACCGTCGCCCGCAGTGGGGCCCGCTAACGCCGCGGCGTCAAAAGCGCCCTTGATAACCCAATAATCCTCGGGAACGAACGCCAAACGCTCGCGTTCGCGCGCCACGATAAGCGCCAGCGTGGGCGTTTGCACACGGCCCGAGCTGCGCACGTTGCCGTAACCCGCAAACTTCACCAGCGTAAGGTAGCGCGTAAGCACCGCGCCCCAAATCAGGTCGATGTCCTGGCGCGACGCACCGGCCGAGGCCAGATTGGTGTCAAGCTCCACCAGGTTCGAGAACGCGTGCGTGATCTCTTCCTTGGTAAACGCGCTGTAGCGCGCACGGCTCACCGGCGCCGTGGGGTTTACCTCTTGGATGCACGACAGCGCATCGGAGCCGATCAGCTCGCCCTCGCGGTCGAAGTCAGTTGCGATAACAATAGAATCCGCCTTCTTCGCCAAGTTCTTCAGGCTGCGGATAATCTCTTTTTCTTTCGGAAGCTTTTCAATGGGCGCATACACCAAGTACGGCAGCGCGTCCATCTTCCACGCCTTCAGCTCTACGCCGTCTTCCGTGAACGGCTTCTTTTTCTTAAACGGAGGCCGCGGCAGTGCAGCGGGCACATCCGCCGGCACCATTTCGCCGTCTGCGGTAACGCCCTTCCAGCCACCGCGCTTCTTATAGGTAAGCGTAGGAGTGAAATCGGGCTCTAAGATATGGCCGCGCAAGCCAATGGTCACCCATTCCTCGCCATCCACCTCAAAGCGGTACACCGGCGTGGAATACACCTTGTCCGCCTTCGGCTTTTTTGCGCCAAGCAGCGAAGCGATTTTCGTTGCGGCGTCGTTTTTCTCGGTTACCACCAGTTTCACGTGGTGCCTCCTCGTCCATTCGGGCCGTATTCGGCCATGCGCTCACACGATTGCCCCATTCGTTTATTTACGTGTGCGGGGATGTTCGCGCCCCTTGCGGTTTGCGTAGTGCGTAGCATACACGATTGACGCGCCACAATCGCAAAATTTAGCAATCAAGGGGTTCATTTGCCTCACAAGCTCCTCTTTGATGCACCGCAACCAAAAAATAAGCAAATAGCGTGTTGATTTCGTCGCGTTGGCGCGAAGGAATCGCGACGGTTTGAAGAACGTTTTTTGAAACGGCCGCACCTACGGTACCGTAGTTTGCACGGGAAGCCGTCGAACCGTTGCACACTACCTGCAAAATCGTCTACGAACAAACCAGCGGCGGCACCCACCCGTCATGCATTTTGATGAGGATCACTCGGAAACGAGCGAGCAAGGGAGCGTTATTGCATGATTAGAAAAGCACTCGGCATTTGTTTTGGCACCGCAATCGTCATTGCCGCGGGGGCGGCGTGCGTGTTCGCGATTACGCCAAGCACCACCTGCGCCAGCCCGCTGAGCACCGTGGCTGAAAACACGAAAACGGCTGCGGTGAACAAGGCCATCGATGCCAGCGGCGTGAAAGACGCCGTGGAGGATTCCCTTATGGCGCACGCCTACGACATCGCCAACGTTACCGGCATCTCAACGTCGCAGGTGCAAAATGTCATCGAAAGCCTTGACATCGACGACTGGCAGGCCGTCACGCTGCCTGCCGATGCAACAGCCACGTCAACCATCAGCGGCTCTGCAGCAGGCGTACCGGCATCGCTTACCACGTACAGCGACCCGAACTACGTCACCGTAAGCGCCTACGGCCAGAACATCGACCTAGCCGTACCCGCAAGCGCGCAGCAATACCTGCCGCTTCTCAGCTACGCGGCGGCTGCAGCCTAGCTACCATCAACGGTAAACGCGACAGGCCCTGGCGGATTGTACGTCCGCCAGGGCCTGTCGCGTTTANNCCGAAGGTGCTGTTCACTGAAATCACCGAATACGGCTTCAAAGGCACCATCGTCATGCGCATCGAAGATTCCACCGCCACTGGCCGCGCGGCCGACGCCGTGGTGCGCGCGATTGCCCCGATGACGAGATAGCG
>DJEE01000023.1:0-11496 GCA_002431805.1 Eggerthellaceae bacterium UBA5906 | reverse complement strand
GCCGCGAAGACGCGACGCCGCGCACAGCCCGCAAGTAACGAGCCTCGCCGCGAGGCGCGCCGGCGGGCATGGCCGCCATGCCGCTATGAGGCCTGTGCGGCCTTCTCTTTTTCGCGCTCTTCACGCTCGAGCACGGGCTTCATGGCGGCGATGGCGCACTCCAGCATGCTGTCGTCGGGCTCGTTGGTGGTGAGGCGCTGCATCTGCATGCCGGGCCACANNGCCAGGGCCTGTCGCGTTTACCGCCACGCATACGCTCGCAAGCGCATGCGTCCGCAGGTGTCCCAGGTTCTCGCGCGGCACCTACGCAGACGCCGCGTTTGCCGCCTCGGTCTCTTCGCGCTCAAGCACTTGCTTCATTGCCGCGATGGCACACTCCAGCATGCCGTCATCAGGCTCGTTGGTGGTAAGGTACTGCATTTGCATGCCCGGCCACAGCACCACCTTCACCAGCGGGTTTTCGGGGTGGCTGCCCGCCCACTTCACCGTGATTTCATAGCTTATGCCCGCGATGATGGGCATAAGCACGATGCGCGCCACGATGACCAGCGCAAGCTTCGCCGGACCGTCGGGCACGCCCCACGCGGCGATAAGGCCGTTCAGCGGCGTGATGGTGTACACGAAAATCGCGATGATCATCACCATGATGAGGAACGCCGTGCCGCAGCGCACGTGCAAACGTGGGAAGCTTCGCGCGTTTTCGGGCGTAAGCGGCAAACCGTGCTCGAAGCAATGGATGGTTTTATGCTCGGCGCCGTGATAGCCGAACATGCGCTTGATGTCGCTCATGCGCCCAATCAGCCAGATATAGAACACGAATACGGCCACGCGCAGCACGCCGTCCACCACGTTCCACGCAAGGGTGTGCGCGTCGTATTCGCCCACCAGCAGGTTAGTGATGAATGCCGGCGCAACAATGAACAGCACGATGCCCATGACCAGGCCCAACACCATGGAGATTGCCATCTCCTTCTTGCCGAACACCGTATCATCGTCGCCGCTGCCGCCAGCGTCAGCTTCGCCATCGTCCTCGTTGAACGCATGCAGCGCGGCAATCTCAAGCGCCTTGTACCCCAGCACCAGCGATTCCACCATAGCGCGGCACCCGCGCACCAGCGGCCAGTACATCCAACCGTTTTTCGCGTGCCCGCTGGCCAGGTCGTGCTGCTCTTCGTAGATGCTGCCATCGGATTCGCGCACGCCCACGGCCCAGTTGTACTTGCCGCGCATCATCACGCCCTCGATAAGCGCCTGACCGCCCACGTGCGTTTTGTTCGCGCCGTCTTCCGAAAACGCGCGCGAAAGGTCGCTCTTCGGTTTTGCCACGCTATTCACGCGTCACTTTCGGATACGGGTTGCCGCACGTCATCTTCCCTTCCGGGCACGCACCGCGCACGCACGGCGCCCCGGCATCCGCAAAGATAAACGGCGCCGTGGGACGCGCCAGCTCCAGCATGCGATGCGCCATGTCGCGAATCTCCCACTGTGCACGGTTGCAGCAGCGCAGGCTAAAAAAGTGCAGCAGCTCGCGCACGTTCATGGTGATGACAATTTTGCTTTCCGCGGCGTTTGGAAGCAGATAGCGTGCGTCCTCGGCCGGCACGCCGGCCTCAAGCAGCGCGTGATACCCGTCAACCGCAGCTTGGATGGCCTTGTCGAACGCCTCGGAGGCCTGTGCGTTGCCTGCGACGCTTTCGGGCTTCACCACAGCCACGTCGCCCTTGAACTTCACGTAGCGCTGGCTTTGCTGGTTGAAGCTGGCGATGCGATGGCGCACCAGCTGGTGCGTAAGCGCGCGCGACACGCCGTCAACGGCAAACGTGTAGCTTGCATGCTCAAGCGTGCTGAAATGCCCCGAGGTCATAATGGTGGTCAACACGCTTTTCACGCGCTCGGGCGGCATGGTTTCCATCAACTCGGCCGCGCCCACCGGCGCATAACACAGCCGCGCCGCCGTGGCGATAGCCCGCTCAGGATCGGGAGTATGATAGAGAAGTTCAACGTGCATACTTTTGCTCCTCGTCTTAAAATAATGTGCCGTGCAAGGCATTCGCAAAACGCCGCACCGGCAACCGATTGCTCACTCAAATATATCGACTCCACCCGCCCATCGCGAAAGGAACGCACCGGTATGACCGAAATCAACACGACAACGGGCCTAGAAGCAAACGCGCGCGCCGCCCACCGCGGCAACGAAGACGCAAACCAGCAGGTTTTCAAGCCGCTGCTTTCCACAACCGATTGGAACGAGGAATGGAAGCGCGCGCAACAGGTGCGCAGGCGTCCCGACGATGCCGCCCATTGGGACCAGCGCGCGCAAACCTTCCCCACCGACATGCACGTAGGCCCGTATGCGCGACGTTTCATCGAGCTTATGGGGATCAAACCCGGCGAAACCGTGTTCGACATGGGCTGCGGCACCGGCGCCATCGCGCTGCCGCTTGCTAAACTGGGCCACAAAGTGGTGGCCGCCGACTTTTCGCAAGGCATGCTCGATGGCATGCAGAAGATCATCGATGCGCAAAACGTGCGCTCCGTGTTCCCGAAGCTTATGAGCTGGGACGAAGACTGGGCCGCAAAGGGGGTGCGCACCGGCATGGTGGACGTATGCGTTGCCTCGCGGTCTATCACCACGGCCGACTTGCGCGACAGCCTGCTGCGCCTCACCGACATCGCGCGTCGCCGCGTGTGTATCACGCTGCCCACCGGTTCAAGCCCGCGCACCGACGGCCGCATTATGGAAGAGTTAGGGCTTGCCGACGCGCTGTTCCGCCAGCACCTGTACGCCATTTGCATTCTTACCCGCGAAGGGCTGCTCCCCCGCGTAGACTACATTCGCTCCGAGCGCTTCGAAACGTTTGACTCGGAAGCCGAGGCCGCGCAAAGCCTGCGCCGCATGATAAACAACGCTGCCGGTGCCGTCACCACCGAATCGCAACGTCAGGCGGCCTACGCGCGCCTACACGCGTGGCTCAACGACAACCTGGTTCCCAATGAACACACGGGTGGCATCGACGAACACGGCCTGCCGCAAAGATCCCTGCGCCTGCGCAACCCCCGCGTCATCACCTGGGCCTTCATCTCCTGGGATAAGTAAATCGGCAGAGTCGCAAGCCATCTTTTCGCAGGGCTTTAATTCGCCCACTTTCAGCTTTGCGCACCATACAAAAGGCGGGTGCGGAACCAAGTTCCGCACCCGCCTTGTTTCACGCTCGTTCCCCGCAGCCGTAAGGAAAGCTTTACGTTCCCCCTACGCAACCTGCGTTTTAGGCGCGTATTGTTTCGACGTCTCGCCGAAGAACACCTCGTACCAGCACAAGAAGCAGTACACATTCCAAATGCGCATCATCTTCAGCTTGGAACGGCCCTCTTGCGTGCTGAAATCGGCGCTGCGATGGTCGTCGAGCATCTTCACCAGGTAGTCAACGTTGAAGAACTCATGCGCAGCCGGGCTGGTGAACGCGGCCTTGATGCGGTCGTAGTACAAGTCGGTTTGCAGCCACACGGTAAGCGGCGTGATAAACGGCTGCTTGGGCATGTCGGCAACCTTCTGCGGGAAGCCCAAATGTGCAGCGGCACGGCGCAGCGCGTACTTCGAGTGTTCATCGGTTACGCGGCACTCGGTGGGCAGCTGCAGTGCCACGTCAAGCACCTTCTTGTCCAAAAACGGCACACGCAGCTCAAGCGAATGCGCCATAGACATGCGGTCAGCCTTCAGGCAAATGTCGTACGGCATATACGACACCATGTCCACGTACTGCGTCTGCGTGATAACGTCGCCGCCCTGCGTTTGCACAGCAGCTTCGTCGAAGTGCGGCTTGCACCACTCCCACGGCTTGCACGGGCCGTCGTAGCCCTTCAACACGTTGGGCACTTCGTCCCACATGTAGTTCATGCACGCGCGCTGGTAGCTTTTCTCCGGGCCGCCCGAACCGCGCATAGCAAAGTGACGTCCATGGAACGGCGGCAGCTTCTCGGCCACCGCACCGCCCGCGGCACGCAGGGCGCGCGGTACCTTGAAGTACTTCGAGAATTCGTACTGGTCGTGGTAAATCCAGTAGCCGCCGAACAGCTCGTCGGCGCCTTCGCCGGACTGCACCACCTTAACTTCCTTGGAAGCTAGCTGGCTGACAAAGTACAGCGGGATGGCCGACGGTGCACCAAGCGGCTCATCCATGTGATACTGCTCGGTGGGCACGATATCCAAAAATTCCTTGGCCGTGACCTGCACGTCTTTGTTGGACAGCCCCGCCCACTGCGCAAACTCGTGCGCGTCTTTCAGCTCGTCAAGCTTAATCTTGAAGCCAGCGTTTTCAGCCTTGTCACGCTGCTCTTCGCTGCCGGTGATGTCGTAGCCCACCGAGAACGTTTTCACGCCCTCCTCGTGGTGCTGACCCATGCAGTACGCAGCCAGGGAGCTGTCGATGCCGCCCGACAGGAAGCTGCCGATCTCAACATCGGCAATCTCGTGTGCGCGCACGCTCTCATCGAACGTGTCCTTGATGATATCGGCCCATTCCTCAAGGCTTTTCGTGTGATCGATCTTGTACGTGATCTTGTAGAAGCACTCGATGGTGGCCTTGCCGTCCTTGAACACCATGAAATGGCCGGGCGTCATTTTATGTACGTCCTTGAACATGGTTTGCGAGTCGTTCATGTACTCGAAGCACAGGTACTGCGGCAGCGCCTCACGGTTGAGCTCCTTCTTGAAGCGCGGGTGCGCCAAGAACGACTTGATTTCGCTGCCGTACATCAAACGCTTGCCGTCATGCTGATAGTACAGCGGCTTGATGCCGAAGATGTCGCGTGCCAGCACCAGCTGCTTTTCGCGCGCATCCCAAATAGCAATGGCGAACATGCCGCGCAGGCGCTCGAATACGCCCGTGCCCCATGCCTCGTAACCGTGCACCACCGTTTCGGTGTCACCATGCGTTTTGAACTGGTAGCCCATGCCCTCAAGCTCGGCACGCAGCTCTTGGAAGTTGTAAATCTCGCCGTTGAACGTAACGGTTACGCTGCCGTCAGCATTCTGCATGGGCTGACGGCTGCCCTCCAAGTCGATGATGGACAGGCGCCTAAACCCCATGGCAATGTCGTCGTTTACGAAAAAGCCCTCATCATCAGGGCCGCGATGGATAATGCGATCCGCCATGTCCTTCACGATTGCTCGATTAGTCTGCTCGTCGAAGTCAACAGCGGTGAAACCTACGAATCCGCACATGCTTTGTGTAAGCTCCTTCTCTTCAGCCCGCAGGCGTTTTGCATTCTGCCATCATACGCCACGGCCCTTCCATATGGGCACTTTCCACGAAACGCGCGTGACGCCTACGCGCGCCGCGCTGCGTGTGCGATAATGCAGGGCTGCAAATATATGTCAGGTCTCAAGGAGCTTCCATGACCGCTACAACTCAACCTACCCCCATTACGCGCACCGAAGATGTGGCACGCTTGCTGCAGCCGGTTGTGGTGGGCGGCGATATTCTTGCATATAGCTATGTGCGCGAACTCCATCGCGCGTTCGGCATCACGCGCACCATCGTGCTTGCCACGCAGAACATCAAGATGCTTTCCGAAAGTCGCTTTACCGATTACCGTTTAGAGCCGCACATCCACGAGCAAGCCGGCCTATACGATGCGCTTGAGCGCGTTGCCAACGAAGTGCATGCCGAGCACCCTGAGAAAACGCTGCTTATCTTAGGCTGCGACGACTGTCATGCACGCATGCTCTCGCAAGGCAAGCAGCACTTACAGGATTTGGGCTACGTGGTGCCCTATATCGATTTTCCACTGCTTGACGACATCACGCAAAAGCGACGCTTCTACGAGATTTGCGAAGAGCTTGACATCCCGTTCCCGAAAACGTGGTATTTCGATTGCGGATGCGGCCCCGAAGAGTTGCCTGTGAACGATTTCCCGTATCCGCTTATCGCAAAGCCATCCAATTCGGCCCAGTTCCAAGATGCCGAGCCCACCATTAAAGGTTGGCGCAAAATTTACGAAATCGAAAGCCCTGAAGAGCTGTCACAGGTATGGCACAGCATTCGCACGTCGGATTACAACAACCTGCTGGTACTGCAAGATTTCATCCCCGGCGGTGACGATGCCATCCGCACGCTTACCACGTTCTCGGACGCTTCGGGCGACATGCGCGTTGTGGCCGGCGGCGTCGTGTGCCTGCAAGATCACGACCCCACCGCTTTGGGCAACCCCTTGTGCATTATGGGCGAACGCGAGGAAGCCATCATTTCCTGCGCGAAGAAATTCCTTGCGCATGTTGGCTATCGCGGCTTTGCTAACTTCGACATCAAATACGACAGCCGTGATGGCAGCTTCCGCTTCTTCGAGGTAAACACGCGGTGCGGCCGCAACACGTACTACATGAGCCTTGGCGGACAAAACTTCGTGGAGCTTATCGTGCGTGAATTCGTTATGGGCCAGCCCACCGAATACCACGAGGCGTACAACCCCTTCTTGTATTGCTGCGTTCCCGCGTATGTACTCAAACGAAGCATGACCAACCAGCAGCGTTTAAGCCAAGCGCTTGCCGCCCTGCGTGCAACGGACGAACCGTATCCGCTGCACTATGCACCTGATTCCTTCAAGCACAACATGTGGGCGAAAATCATGCACTTGAATCAAATCCGCAAGTTCAAGCGCTTTTATTGGGATACCAACGGAAAGCAGCTGAAGTAGCTGCCGCCACGTTCAAGCCGCTTTCGAACGCAAATCGCCCCTCAACGAGGGGCGATTCTCTTACTATGGTCAACTTTTAGAGCCTAGGGCCTTTGCCTATGGCCCAAGCCTTACAGCGGACGCTTATGATCAGGCTCGGTTGTGATAATCACGGGGCCCTCTTCGGTAATGGCAACCATCTTTTCGAAATGCGCGCTCGGCTTCCCGTCGCGCGTGCATACCAACCAACCGTCCGAGCCATCCACAACCTTGCGGGTGCCCATGTTAATCATCGGCTCAATTGCCAGCACCATGCCAACTTCAAGTTTGAGTCCGAAATGCCTATGCCCGTAATTTGGCACGTTGGGTTCCTCATGCATCACATGACCTACGCCGTGCCCAACATATTCACGTACCACGCCATATCCGGCCTTTTCGGCAATCGACTGCACTGCGTGCCCAATGTCGCCGAGGTGGTTCCCGGCCACGGCGCTCTCAAGACCAGCCCACATGCATTGCTCGGTTACCTTGAGCAGGCGCTTTTTGTCTTCGCTGATGTTGCCAACCGCAAAGGTCCACGCGTTATCGCCAACCCAACCATCAACGGTTGCGCCCGTGTCAATACTTAAAATGTCACCGCTTTTCAGCACCACCTTATTCGAGGGAATGCCATGAACAATTTGCTCGTTTACCGATGCGCAGATTGAACCAGGGAACCCACCGTAGCCCTTAAAAGCAGGGATGCCGCCATGTTCGCGGATGTACGTTTCAACAAACTCGTCAAGTTCAAGCGTTGTAACGCCAGGTTTCACCAGCTCGCCAACTTTACGAAGCACCTCAGCAGAAAGCTGGCCTGCAGCTTTCATTGCCTCAATCTCACCAGGAGACTTCAATATCACAGCCATGATTCCAAACCTTTCTAAAACCACATGCAGTATACCCCGTTGCAAGGAAACAGCCACGCAATTTCAAACCGTTAAATATCACTGCACCAATCCCCAAAGGCCGTGATGAAGGCAACTGCATTCGCCTCTCTCGCTTTCCGGCCCAAACGCAAAAAAAGGACGGCCCCGAAGGACCGCCCTTTCATATAAGCTGAATGACTGAGATTTATTCAGCAGCCGTGTAGTTCTTGTTCACGGCAGGATCCACGGAAACGCCCGGGGTCATGGTGCCGGAAACGCTGATGGACTTCACGTACTTGCCCTTAGCAGCAGCAGGCTTCATACGCAGAATCTCGTCGTAGACCGTGCCGTAGTTCTCAGCAAGCTGCTCAGCGGTGAAGCTGGCCTTGCCGATAACAACGTGAGCAATGCCGTAACGATCAGCACGATACTCAACGCGGCCGCTCTTGAGCTCTTTGATAGCCTGAGCAACGTTCGGGGTAACGGTGCCGAGCTTCGGGTTCGGCATCAAGCCACGGGGACCGAGGATTTTACCCAAACGGCCAACCTTGCCCATCTGGTCGGGAGTAGCAACAGCAGCGTCGAAGTTGAACTCGCCAGCCTGAATCTGAGCGGTCAGTTCCTCGGTGCCAACGATGTCAGCACCAGCCTCGCGAGCGGCGTCTGCAGCAGCGCCCTCAGCGAACACGGCAACGCGAACGGTTTTACCAGAGCCATTCGGCAGAGAAACCGTGCCGCGCAGCTGCTGGTCAGCCTGACGGGTGTCGATGCCCAGACGGAAGTGAGCCTCGACGGTCTGGTCGAACTTCGTGTTAGCAACCTCATGAATGAGCTTGAAAGCCTCAAGAGGAGCGTACGTTGCGTCGCCGATCTTCTCGACTGCAGCGCGGTAAGCCTTGGAATGCTTAGCCATGTATATCAATCCTTTCGTGGTGCGTAACGAGCATGTGCGGCTTCTATCGCACAGCCCTTCCACTTAAACAAAACAGGTGCATCAAACGATGCGAAAATCTTAGGCTTCGCCCTTCAGGATAGCAGCGAGCTTCTTGGAAGGCACGTAGGTCTTCTTCATCTCGACGCCCTCAACGCGCACACCCATGGAGCGAGCGGTGCCAGCAACAATGCGCATAGCAGCCTCAATGTCGTTAGCGTTCAGGTCGGGCATCTTGATCTCAGCGATCTCGCGCAGCTGCTCCTGAGACAGCGTGCCCACGAACTTCAGCTGCGGGATGCCGGAAGCAGACTTCAGACCAAGCTTTTCCTTGATCAGCACAGCCGCCGGAGGAGTCTTGCACACAAACGTGAAGGACTTGTCCTCGTACACCGTGATCTCAACAGGGATGATGGTGCCCTTCTGCTCCTGCGTTTGAGCATTAAACGCCTGGCAGAACTGCATGATGTTGACGCCTTGAGCACCCAGAGCGGGGCCGACCGGTGGGGCCGGGTTCGCAGCGCCAGCAGGAATCTGCAGCTTAACGAAGCCGGTAACTTTCTTCTCAGCCATTCTTAAACCTTTCAAAATGCTTTTGCACTATATATCTTCACAGCATTCGGGAATGAGAAGCCCCGGTCCACGCGGGCACGCCCAAAAAAGCTGCGGATACCAATTTTAAATGCAGGAAACCTGATCGAAGGAAAGTTCCACGGGGGTTTCACGACCGAAGATGGAAACCATAACCTTAACCTTACCGGCCTCAGGCATAACCTCGGAAATAACACCGTCGAACTCAGCCAGCGGACCAGAGATAACCTTGACAGACTGGCCAACTTCCAGGTTGGTGGAAGTTTTCTTCGGCGCTTCGTGGCTCGTACGCTTCATGATCTTATTGTACTCTTCGCGAGTAAGCGGCGCAGGCTTGCTATCAGCACCAACGAAACCCGTTACACCGGGAGTATTGCGAACCGCTGCCCAGCTGCGATCATCAAGCTCCATGCGAACCAACACATAACCGGGAAATACCTTTTTCTCGGTTTCCTTACGACGACCGCCCTCTTTAATCTCAGTAACGGTTTCCGTAGGAATCTCAATAGCGAAAACATTGTTCTCAAGGCCCATCGTTTCGATGCGCATCTCAAGATCAGCTTTCACCTTGTTCTCATAGCCGGAGTAGGTGTGAAGTACATACCACTTCTTCGACATGCCTTACGCCCCCAATCCGGAAATCAAAAAGAGCAACGGGGTGATAATTCCGTTGTCCAAAACGGCAACATAAATACCAAAGAACAGAAGAGCGCCCACAACCACAACGCTCCAACGAAGCACATCTTGACGCGTAGGCCACGTGACGCGCTTCATTTCAGCCTTTACATCCTTGAAGAACTGAAAACGCTTCTTCTTCGGCTTTGCAGGCTTCTTCTCGGCCTTCTTTTCAACAGCCTTGGCTTGCTTGCTGTTTTGGGTAGACCCCTCGGATTTCGATGCCTTTCCGAAAAGCTTCTTTTTCGGAGCTTCTTCCTCAGCAGCCTGACCCTGCGCAGCCTTCAATTCTTCAGCTGCTGCTTCGGCCTTTTTGGCTTCTTTGCGTGCCTGACGGGCAGCAGAAGCCTTTGCACGCTGAGTTTTAGATTTCTTAGCCATCTGATTCCTTCAGGGATCGTTTTACCTCTAAACGCCAAACAAGCAGCCTGGCATCAAGCTGCTCATATAAGCAACCTGACTACAAGCTGCTCGCTATTCGAGCTGGCAGGCCAGGAGGGACTCGAACCCCCAACATGCGGTTTTGGAGACCGCCGCTCTACCAATTGGAGCTACTGGCCTATGCCCGTGCTAACCTCTGAAAACTATCGAGTTTCCTTGTGCAGGGTGTGCTTCTGACACCACTTGCAGTATTTCTTCAACTCAATACGATCAGGGTTGTTCTGCTTGTTCTTCTTGGTCGTGTAGTTACGGCGCTTGCACTCCGTACACGCCAAGGTAACCATCGTGCGCATGAACTCTCCTTATAAGCCGTTTTCAAACAAGCTTGAACGCATACACATGAATTCAAGTAACGGAGCCCGTCCGAAAGCGGGCTCCGAACAAATGAGCAGCTAAGCTACTTGATGATCTTGGTCACGCGACCAGAACCAACGGTGCGGCCACCCTCGCGGATAGCGAAGCGGAGGCCTTCCTCCATTGCCACCGGGTGGATCAGCTCAGCGGTGATGGTCACGTTGTCGCCAGGCATAACCATTTCGGTGCCCTCGGGCAGGTGAGCAACACCCGTGATGTCGGTGGTGCGGAAGTAGAACTGCGGACGATAGCCATCGAAGAACGGCGTGTGACGGCCGCCCTCTTCCTTCGTCAGGATGTAGACCTGGCCCTCAAACTCCTGGTGCGGGGTAACGCTACCGGGCTTGCAGAGAACCTGGCCACGCTCGATGTCCTCGCGCTTGATGCCGCGGAGCAGGCAGCCGATGTTGTCGCCAGCCTGAGCCTCGTCGAGCAGCTTACGGAACATTTCGATGCCGGTGCAGACCGTGTTCTGGGTCTCCTTGATGCCGACAATCTCCAGCGGGTCGTTGACATGCAGAACGCCACGCTCAACACGACCAGTAGCAACGGTGCCACGGCCGGTGATGGTCATGGTGTCCTCAACAGCCATCAGGAACGGCTTATCAACGTCGCGAGCCGGGGTCGGGATGTAGGTGTCAACAGCATCCATGAGCTCCCAGATCTTGTCCTGCCACTCTTTCTCGCCCTCGAGGGCCTTCAGAGCAGAACCGCGGATAACCGGGATGTCGTCTCCGGGGAACTCGTACTCGGAGAGCAGCTCGCGCGTTTCCATCTCGACGAGCTCGATGAGCTCCTCGTCGTCGACCATGTCGCACTTGTTCAGGAAGACCACGATGTAAGGCACGCCAACCTGACGGGCGAGCAGGATGTGCTCGCGGGTCTGAGCCATAGGACCATCGGTAGCAGCGATAACCAGGATAGCGC
>DJEE01000088.1 GCA_002431805.1 Eggerthellaceae bacterium UBA5906 | reverse complement strand
ATCACGATCTTCCCCGACAAGCCCATCACCAAGAAGCCGGCTGAAACCCGTATGGGTTCCGGTAAGGGCAACCCCGAGGCTTGGGTAGCAGTCGTCAAGCCCGGCCGTATCATGTTCGAGATCGACGGTGTCGATGAGGCCACGGCCAAAGAGGCACTCCGCCTTGCAATCAACAAGTTGCCCATCAAGTGCAAGATTGTGAACAAGGAAACGGAAGGGCAGGAGTAAATGAAAGCAGCAGAGATTCGTGAGCTGTCTGCCGACGATCTGCAGGCCAAACTCAAGGAAGCGCGCGCTGAGCTTTTCAACTTGCGTTTCCAGATGGCAACGAGCCAGCTTGACAACACCGCACGCGTGAAGCAGGTTAAGAAGGACATCGCTCGCATCCAGACCGAGATGCGCGCCCGTGAGCTGAGCGCATAAAAGGAAGGTTTGATAGTATGAGCGAAGAGCGTAATACGCGTAAGGTCCGCCAGGGCATCGTGGTGAGCGCCGCTAACGACAAGACCATCGTCGTGTCCGTTGCTGAGCGCAAACCGCATCCGGTGTACAAGAAGATGATGACGACCACCAAGAAGTTCCACGCACATGACGAGAACAACGAGGCTGGCGTCGGCGACACCGTCACCATCATGGAGACCCGCCCGCTGTCGAAGATGAAGCGTTGGCGCCTGGTGGAGATCAACGAAAAGGCTAAATAGTCTTTTCCTCTTATCCCATCAGTTACCGATTGAAAGATAGGTTGAAGCAATGATTCAGATGCAAACCATGCTCGCGGTCGCCGACAACTCCGGCGCTCGCAAGGTGCAGTGCATCAAGGTCCTGGGCGGCTCGAAGCGCCGTTACGCGGGCCTGGGCGACGTGATCATCTGCAGCGTCAAAGAGGCTATGCCTAACGGTGCTGTGAAGAAGGGTGACGTTGTGCGCTGCGTCGTTGTGCGCGTCAAGAAGGAAGTTCGTCGCGCTGACGGCAGCTACATCAAGTTCGACCAGAACGCCGCTGTTCTGATCGACGCCAACGGTGCGCCGCGTGGCACGCGTATCTTCGGGCCCGTTGCCCGCGAGCTGCGCGAGAAGAAGTACATGAAGATCGTGTCCTTGGCACCTGAGACGCTGTAAAGGGGGTTACCGCAATGAACAGCATGAACATCAAGAAGGGCGACACAGTCCGCGTTCTGTCCGGCAAGGACAAGGGCAAGGAAGGCACGGTTGTCCGCTCCCTCCCCAGCAAGCAGCGTGTGGTCGTTGAGAAGGTCAACGTTGTCAAGAAGGCAATGCGTCCTACCCAGCAGAACCCCCAGGGCGGCATCATGTCCGTCGAGGCTCCTATCCATGTCTCCAACGTCATGGTCATCTGCCCCGAGTGCAAGAAGCCCACGCGCGTGTCTCACCGCAAGAACGACGCTGGCAAGAACGTCCGCGTTTGCAAGAAGTGCGGCAAGGACATCGACAAATAGGTCGTTGAAGGCGGCCCGCCTGCGCGCGGGCCGCATCAAAGATATGACCCCGGCCCATAAGACCAGGGACGCAGGGTCGGAAATCCTGCGTTTAATTCATCGAAAGGAAATCGCATGACTACTCCTCGTCTCAAAGAGAAGTACAAAAACGAGGTTGTGAGCAAGCTCGAGTCCGAGCTGGGCATCACCAACATCAACAACGTTCCGCGTCTTGAGAAGATCGTCGTGAACATGGGCGTTGGCGCTGCCGCTTCCGACCACAAGCTGCTTGATGCTGCCATGAACGACATGCGCATCATCACCGGTCAGCAGCCCTGCATCACGCGCGCCAAGAAGTCCATCGCTGGCTTCCATGTGCGTGAGGGCCAGGCCATCGGCTGCAAGGTCACCCTGCGCGGCGACCGCATGTGGGAGTTCCTGGATCGTCTGCTGGCCACGGCCCTGCCGCGCGTCCGCGACTTCCGCGGTATTTCTCCGACCAGCTTCGACGGCCGCGGCAACTACACGCTGGGCATCACCGAGCAGCTGATCTTCCCCGAGATTGAGTACGACAAGATCGACCGTACCCGTGGTATGGACATCACGTTCGTCACCACTGCCGGTAACAACGAGAACGCTTACGCGCTGCTTTCCGCGCTCGGCTTCCCGTTCAAGGACCGCGACTAACCCTTTTGTAGACCGTAAGGATAACCGGCCAGGTTATCCTGCAGGCAGTTTAAAGCCCGCCTGACTTTGGCGGGCTTGGAAACAAGAAAGAAGGATTTGCATGGCAAAGAAATCGATGATCGCCAAGAGCAAGCGCGAGCCGAAGTTCTCCACGCGCCAGCACAATCGCTGCACGCGTTGCGGACGTCCGCGCGCTTACTACCGCAAGTTCGGCCTGTGCCGCGTGTGCCTGCGCGAGCTGGCCAACAAAGGCGAGCTGCCCGGCGTGACCAAAGCTTCCTGGTAAGCCCTCAAACAAGGTACGTACGGGTGTGCCACGGTTGAGGCGGAGGCGCTAAGGGCGCCTGTCCGAACCGAACCGATCGGCTCATCACGAACCAAAGGAGAAATTCACTATGACCATGACTGACCCTATCGCAGATATGCTTACGCGCGTGCGTAACGCTAACTCTGCCGGCAAGGCTACGGTCTCCATGCCCTCCAGCAAGAAGCTGGTTGAGATCGCCCGCATCATGCAGGAAGAGGGCTATGTGGCTGGCTATGAGGTTGTTGAAGGCGACCCCCGTGCCACCCTCGAGATCACGCTGAAGTACGGCGCGAAAAAGGCCAAGACCATCCGCGGCATTCGCCGCATCTCCAAGCCGGGTCTGCGCATCTACGCCGGCAAGGATGAGCTGCCCCGCGTTCTGGGCGGCTTGGGTACCGCAATCATCTCCACGTCTAACGGCGTGATGACCGACCGCGATGCTCGTAAGAAGGGCATTGGCGGCGAAGTTATCGCGTACATCTGGTAGGAAAGGAAGGGATAGGTTTATGTCTCGTATCGGCAAGCAGCCCGTTACCGTTCCTGCCGGCGTCGACGTGAAGATCGACGGCCACATCGTAACGGTTAAGGGCCCCAAGGGCGAGCTCACGCGCGAGTTCAACCCCATGATGACCATCACCCAAGAGGGCGAAGAGATTATCGTCTCCCGTCCCGATGATTCCCGTGAGGCTAAAAGCCTGCACGGCCTTACCCGCACTCTTATCCACAACATGGTGGAGGGCGTGCACACCGGCTACCAGAAGAAGCTGCAGCTGGTTGGCGTTGGCTATCGTGCCGCGCTGAAGGGCAAGGACCTGGAGATGCAGCTGGGTTATTCTCACCCGGTTCTCATGGAGTGCCCCGAGAACATTACGTTCGAGGTTCCCAGCCAAACTGAAATCGTTGTGAGCGGTATCAGCAAGGAGCAGGTTGGCCAGGTGGCCGCAAACGTCCGCGCATGGCGCAAGCCGGAACCCTACAAGGGCAAGGGTATTCGCTATGAGGGCGAGCATGTGCGCCGCAAGGTTGGCAAGGCTGGCAAGGACTAAGCGCGCAAGCGTAACTGAACGAAGGGATTACCATGAATAAGCTTCAGAAAAAGCAAGCTGCGCTGGCCCGTCGCCATCGTCGCGTGCGCGGTAAGATCTCCGGCACGCCGGAGCGTCCCCGTCTTTGCGTGACGCGCAGCAACAACAATATTTACGTGCAGTTCGTTGACGACGTTGCGGGCAAAACCCTGTGCGGCGTTTCCACCCTCGGCCCTGATTTCAAGGCTACGGGCAAGAACGGCGCAAACGTCGAGGGCGCTACCGCTCTCGGTGAGATCGCAGGCAAGAAGGCTCAGGAATGCGGCATCACGGAAGTTGTGTTCGATCGTGGCGGCAACCTGTACCACGGGCGTGTCAAGGCTTTGGCCGAGGCTGCTCGTGAAGCCGGTCTGAAATTCTAGAAGGGGTTTAGTCTATGGCTCGCAACAAGCAAGAGAACGCCGCAGCTCCTGAGCTCGAAGAGCGCGTCGTTTACATCAATCGCGTGTCCAAGGTCGTCAAGGGTGGTCGCCGCTTCGGTCTGACCGCACTGGTGGTCGTGGGCGACCGCAACGGTCATGTTGGTGTTGGCATGGGCAAGTCCCAGGAAGTGCCGACGGCCATCAAGAAGGGCGTGGAGGACGCAAAGAAGAACATGTTCTCCGTGCCGCTGACCGACGAGAAGACGCTGCCGCATGAGATTATCGGCGAGTATGGCGCAGGCCGCGTTCTGATCAAGCCCGCTGTTCCTGGTACCGGCGTTATCGCCGGCGGTGCTGCTCGTGCCGTCCTGGAACTGGCTGGCGTTGAGAACGTGCTGTCCAAGTCTCTGGGCACCGACAACGTCATGAACGTTGTTAAGGCTACGGCCGAGGGTCTGAAGGAAATGCAGTCTCCCGAGGCTGTGTCCGAGCGTCGCGGCGTTTCCGTCGCTAAGATGTACGGCTGGAAGGAGTAAGGCTGATGTCTGACGCTAAGAAGTCGCTGCGCATCACGCAGGTGAAAAGCTCCATTGGCTACAAGAAAGATCAGCTGGCCACGCTGAAGGCTCTGGGCCTTGGCAAGATCGGCCGTTCCGTGGACCAGGTGGACAACGAGTCCGTCCGCGGCATGATCTTCAAAGTTAAGCACCTCGTGAAGGTGGAGGAGCTGTAAAGCGTCAAGGTTTAACCTTGGCACACTATCCCATGTAGGGTAGAATTCTCGATTGGCGTGTCGGATTCCCGGCGCGCCAATCGGCTGTATTGGAAGTTTGCTGGCGGCGAGCTGCCAGCCCGGGCACTGTGTCCGGTAGCTATCTTCAAGGAGAAGAAAACATGGAACTCAAGGATCTTAAGCCTTCTGCAGGCTCTCGTAAAAACCGCAAGCGCGTTGGCCGCGGCCACGCTGCAGGCCAGGGCAAAACCGCTGGCCGTGGTATGAACGGTCAGAAGTCCCGTTCCGGTGGCGGCAAGGGCGCTGGCTTCGAGGGCGGCCAGACTCCGCTGGCTCGTCGTCTGCCGAAGCTGCCTGGCTTCCGCAACATCAACCGTGTTGAGTACCTGCCGGTGAACGTTTCCCGCCTGGAGGAGAAGTTTGAGGCTGGCGACGTGGTGGACGGCGCAAGCCTGAAGGCCAAGGGCATCATCAAGCACGAGGATGCGCTGGTGAAGGTTCTGGGCAACGGTGATATCACCAAGGCTCTCACGGTTAAGGTTGACAAAGTTTCTGCCTCCGCTCAGGCGAAGATCGAGGCAGCTGGTGGAAAGGTCGAAGAGCCTTGCTAAGCTCTCTTATCGACGCGTTTAAGGTTCCCGAGCTGCGCAAGAAGATTTTGTTTACGCTGGGTATCCTTGCGCTTTATCGTTTCGGCGCCTACGTGCCGGTACCGGGCATCCCGTTCCACGAATTCGCAAACTCGTTCCAGGATTCGGGCGTGTCCATGACCATGCTTGACCTGTTCACCGGTGGTGCTCTTTCGAACTTCTCGGTGTTCTCGCTGGGCATCATGCCCTACATCACTGCATCCATTATTATGCAGCTGATGCAGGGCGTTATCCCTGCAGTTGGGCGTTGGGCTAAGGAAGGCGAAACCGGTCGCCGTCGTATCACCCAGGTTACGCGTTACCTTACGTTGGGTTTGGGTCTGATCAACGCTATCGGTTATCTGCTGCTGTTCAAGTCCCCGCAGTACGGCGTGGTGTTCACCGATCAGGTACCCGAGATTGTCACGGACGTCTTGATCGTGTTCACGCTGGTTGCAGGCACGGCGTTCATCATGTGGATGGGCGAGCTTATCACGCAGCGCGGCGTTGGCAACGGCATGTCGCTCATCATCTTTGTGAGCATCGTAAGCCGTGTGCCGTCGGCCATTTTCTCTTCCGTGAACCTGACCACCGACACGGGCATGGGTATTGCCATCACGGTTCTTATTCTCGCCGTTGTGCTGGTGTGCATCCCGGCAATCATCTTCGTTGAGCGTGCTCAGCGTCGTATTCCGGTGAACTACGCCAAGCGCGTGCAGGGTCGTAAGATGATGGGCGGACAGTCCACCTACATTCCCTTGAAGGTGAATGCGGCGGGCGTTATCCCGATCATCTTCGCAAGCTGCCTGATTTACTTCCCGGCCCAGCTTGCGGCTTTGTTCAACGTGGGTTGGCTGACGGCGTTTGCCGACGCCATCTCTACGGGCTGGGTTAACTGGATTTTGACCATTGTCCTTATCGTGTTCTTCGCGTATTTCTACACTTCCATGGTGTTCAATCCTGAGGAAACGGCGGACAACCTGCGCAAGCAGGGCGGCTTTATTCCGGGCGTGCGTCCGGGTTCGGCCACGGTTACGTACATTAAAAACGTGCTGCATCGCGTTACGCTGCCGGGTGGTATTTTCATTGCGGTTATCGCAGTGGTGCCTACCATCATTTTCTACTTCACCGGCAACCAGCTGATTCAGGCTTTCGGTGGTACGTCCATCCTCATCATGATCGGCGTTGCGCTTGATACCATGAGCAAGGTGGAAAGCCAGTTGAAGATGCACAACTACGAAGGTTTCTTTAAGTAGTTTGGTTCCGCCGTTCTAACGAACGGCGGAGTTGGTCGACGCTGCGGCGGGCTCTAGCCGCCGGCCTTTGCGTGAACCCGAAGACTTGCGTACCGCAGTACGTGGCGTCTTCGTGTTTCCACGAATTCCGGGCACTAGAGCGCGCCTTGCTGACTTTTGCGCTACCTGGGATTATCTTGTTGTGCTTTCACCGAAGGGAGGGCTTTTTAGCCCTCCCTTTTTGCTATAGTAAATGGGCATTATTTGCATCTCTCGAAAGGAATGCTGAGATATGAACATCGTGTTGCTGGGCGCTCCGGGCGCCGGTAAGGGCACGCAAGCTGCAAAACTGGTTGAGGATTGCGGTTTGTGCCATATTTCTACGGGCGACATTCTGCGTGCGGCTGTTAAGAACCAAACTCCGCTTGGTGTGAAGGCTAAAGGCTTCATGGATGCCGGCGAGCTGGTTCCCGACGATTTGATCATCGACCTCATGAAGGAACGCATTCAGCAGCCCGACACCGAGAAGGGCGTTATCCTGGACGGTTTCCCGCGTACCACCACGCAGGCTGTTGCGCTTGACACCATGCTGGCCGAGCTTGAGCGTCCGCTGAACGCAGCGCTGCTTATTGACGTTGACTTCGAGGTTATCGTCAAGCGTCTGACCTCCCGCCGTATGTGCAAGGAGTGCGGCCATATTGGCACCGTAGCTGATCAGAAGTGCCCCGCATGCGGTGGCGAGATGTATCAGCGCGATGATGACAACGAGGCTACCGTGCGCAACCGTCTTGACGTGTACGAGAAGTCCACGGCTCCGCTGATCGATTACTATCGCGGTTGCAACCTGCTGGTTACCATCGACGGCGACCGCGATGTTGACGTTGTGTACGCCGACGTGAAGCAGGCTTTGAAGCTGTAAACGCAGCGCATCGTGCATATTGCTTGATAAAGGCAGGGGTAGCAGTACCCCTGCCTTTCTTTATCCCTTATAATTTGACAACATATGCCTACGATGCGTCAGAACATATCCTATTGGCACAAGCGCCTTATGCTCAAGTACGGCGTAACGATGAAACACGTGCTGAAAAGTGCCGCGGTGCTGGTGCTTGTTGCCGTGTTGCTTGAGACGTTCGTGTTCAATATCAACTATTTCCGCACGGCGGGTTATCACACCACAAATCTTGATAACCGCCTTGAGCTTACGAAAACCACCGACAATCAATATCGTGTAACTGAAGTGAACCACGTGATTGAATTCAAGGACTTGAATTCCGAGGTTCATAACCTGTGGCTGAATTTCGACTACCGACAACCTGCTCAGCAGCTGAAGGTGAAAATCCAGTTCACTGACGAGGCTCATAGCACGTATTTTGACTCCACGGAATACACCGTGGGCGTGCCCGATGTTGATGTAAACACGTTGTGCGATCAAAGCGAGTTCATCAATCTGAACACCACTGGCTTGGTTACCAACTTGAAGATAACCATTACTGGCGAGGACATCAGCTACCCGGTTTTGCTTTCCGATGTTTCCATCAACGCGCGCGAGCCGTTTATCTTCAACCAAACGCGCTTTTTGCTAACGCTAGGCTTGCTTGCGCTGGCGTATGTGTTGCGACCGAAATCTGCCGTGTATCGCATTGACATGGTACGCAACCCGCGGAAATCGAAAGCCGCAATCATAACGGCCGTTGCGCTTGAGGTGGTGCTGCTTAGCTCGTACTTGTTCATGGGCTCGAATTTGGTGGGTGTTGCCACCAGCACGTATAACTCGGGTTCGTGGGATGGCACCAGCATTGCTAACTCGTTTAAGGTGGGCGGCGAAAACGCGCAGCAATATGCCGAGCTTGTAAAAGCCATGGCACATGGCCAGTTGTACCTAGACGAAACGCCCCCGCAGTGGCTGCAAGACATGGATGACCCCTACGACAAGGGCGCACGCGACGAGCTGCAGAAGGAAACGGGGGAGGAATACCTCTTCGACGTTGCCTACCACGACGGACACTACTATGTGTACTTTGGCGTGGTACCCGTGCTCATTTTCTACCTGCCGTTTTACTTGCTTACGGGTGCGAATTTCCCCACCGCCATTGGCGTGCTCATTGCCATCATTATGTTCGTGCTTGGCTGTTCGGCGCTGCTTGACCGATTTGCCCGATACCATTTCAAGCGGGTGAGCTTAGGGCTGTACTTGCTGCTGCAGATTCCGCTGGTAATGTGTTGCGGCATTTTGTACCTGCTGAAATTCCCTACGTTCTATTCGCTGCCTATTTCGCTAGGATTGGCGTTTTCGGTATGGGGTTTGTACCTGTGGATGCGCGGGCGCGCATCAGCGCGGCCTTGCGGATGGTATATCGGCGGCAGTTTGTGCATGGCGCTGGTTGTTGGGTGCCGCCCGCAGCTGATAGTGTTGTCGCTGGTGGCGTTCCCGCTGTTCTGGCGCAGCTACATTACCAAGCGCAAAATCCTCACGCGCAAAGGCGCCGTTGAGTTTATGTGCCTGATTGCGCCCTATGTTGTGGTTGCTGCGGGCCTGATGCTGTACAACCATGCACGTTTCGGCAGCTTCACCGACTTTGGCGCCAACTACAACCTTACGGTTAACGACATGACTAAGCGCGGCTGGAACATCGGCCGCTTGGCGCCGGCGTTGTTCGCGTACTTCCTGCAGCCGCCTAGCGTTACAGGTGTGTTCCCGTTCTTGCAAGCTGCTCCGTTTGAAACCACGTACTTGGGGCAAACCATCAAGGAAGTTACGTTCGGCGGCATTTTGGCGTGCTTGCCGGTGCTGTGGATCCTTCCGTTTTCCAAGAGCATTTTGCAGATGCGCATACGGCAACGCTCCACGCGCACCATCGCGGGCGTGATCATCGCGCTTTTGTTTGGCGGTGTGGTGGTTGCGCTGATGGACGCCGAGATGGCGGGCATTCTGCAACGCTACTACGCGGACTTCAGCTTCATGTTCCTGGCGGCGGTGGTGTTGCTTGCGTTCATTGTGAACGAGAACGTGCGGCCGGGCTCAACCACGCAGCGCTTGCTTATGAAGGTGCTGCTGGTGCTGGTAGCAGTATCGGTGCTGTACAGCGCGCTGGTGTGCTTTATCCCGGAAACCGGATGGTTCTCGGATATTTACCCGTGGTCGTATCAAGACATTATTGAAACGGTGTTGTTCTGGACGTAAGCGCCCTGCGGGACGTGCGCGTGGTAACGTTAACCTGTTCGCTTTGATGAAGTGCATCGGGCGTATATACATTTGAGAAAGGGAAGTCATGCAACTGTTCATCGAGGAAACCTACGAGGATATGAGCCGCCGTGCGGCCGATCTGATTGCCGCGCAACTGGTGGTGGACCCCACGTCCACGCTGGGTCTGGCCACGGGCTCTACGCCTATTGGGCTGTACGCCGACTTGGTTGAAGACTTCCAAAACGACCGCATCAGCTTTGAGCAGGCAACCACGTTCAACCTGGACGAGTATCGCGGGCTTTCCCCCGAGCACGAGCAGAGTTATCGCTACTTCATGCAGAAAAACCTGTTCGACCACGTGGACATCGACCCCGAGGCCACCAGCGTGCCCGATGGCGCAAACCCCGACGCCGAGGCTGCGTGCGAAAGCTACGAGCAGGCCATCAGCGAAGCGGGCGGCATCGACCTGCAGCTTTTGGGCCTGGGCCACAACGGCCACATTGGCTTCAACGAGCCGTGCGACGAGTTCCCCGTGCGCACGCATCTGGTGCAGCTGACGGAGAGCACCATCAACGCGAACAGCCGCCTGTTCAATTCCGCCGACGAGGTGCCGCGTGAGGCTTACACCATGGGCATCGGCACCATCATGAAGGCGCGCGCCATTTTGGTTGTTGCCAGCGGCACGGACAAGGCGCAGATCGTGCGCGACGCGTTCTTTGGCCCGGTTACCCCGCAGGTGCCGGCATCTGTTCTGCAGCTGCACCCCAACGTAACCGTGGTGGTAGACGCAGAGGCCGGCTCGCTGCTGTAGAGGCGCGCAAGAAACGTTACGTGAAATACCAAGGGCTTTCCGCTGGCTGCGGAAAGCCCTTTTGCTTGAAAGGAGTGTGCGCAATGAGGATTGCGAACGGTATGGTGTTTGATGGTCAGTGCTTCCGCGAACGCGACGTGGTGGTGGAAGAGGCGCGGTTTGCTCGTGTTGAGCCGGCCAGCGATGGTAAAGCGCTTGGTGCGCAAGACGTTGATGCAGGCGGCTGCTATGTGATCCCGGGCCTGATTGACGTGCACTTCCATGGTGCGATGGGGCATGATTTTTGCGACGCCTCGCAAGAGGGGATTGCGGCGATTGCCCGCTACGAGGCCTCGCGCGGCGTGACGTCCATCTGCCCGACTACTATGACACTTCCCGAAGAGCGCCTTGTGCCCATTATGGCGTCGGTGGCGCAGCACGAGGGTGCAACCGACGAAGCAGCCATTGTGGGCATCAACATGGAAGGTCCCTATATAGCCCCGGACAAGGTGGGCGCGCAAAACCCTGCGTACGTGCGCAGCGCTTCTGCAGATGAGTTTGTGCGGCTGCAGCAAGCGGCAGGCGGGCTTATCAAGCTGGTTGACGTGGCGCCTGAGCAGCCGGGCAACCTTGACTTCATCCACGACGTTTCCCACGACGTGCGCGTGTCCATTGCGCACACGTGCACGGATTACGATACGGCGTGCGCGGCGTTCGATGCGGGCGCGCGCCATATGACGCACCTGTACAACGCCATGCCCAGCCTGCATCACCGCAACCCTGGCCCCATTGCCGCCGGTGCCGAGCGCAACGACGTGACGGCTGAGATTATCGCCGACGGCGTGCACATCCACCCGGCCATGGTGCGCCTGGCGTTCACGCTGTTTGGCGATGACCGCATGATTTTGATCAGCGACAGCCTGCGTGCATGTGGCTTGGGCGATGGCGAATACGAGCTGGGCGGCCAGCAGTTCTTCGTGCACGGCAACCGCGCCACCATTGCCAACGGCAGCTTGGCCGGCAGCGTGTCCGACGTGATGGCGTGCTTGCGCACCGCGGTGCTTACCATGGGCATCCCGCTGACAAGCGCCGTAAAGGCCGCCAGCGTGAACCCGGCTCGTGCGCTCGGGCTGGCAAGCGAGCGCGGCGCGATTGCGCCGGGCTATGTGGCCGACGCCGTGGTGCTCGACCGCGAACTGAACATCAAGCACGTGGTTCTGCGCGGAAAGAAAATTCCTACGGCTTAAGTGGCGCGGCCTGATTGAGGAGAGCGTGGCGAAATGGGTTTGCGTGAACACAGGGACGGAGGTGGCGTTCACGATTGCCGCTCCATTTCCCAAAAGGCCGCCGTGAACACCACCTCCGTCCCTGTGTTCACGGTTGCCCTCTGCGCGCGCTTGCGGGCCTTTCGTGCGCCGTTCGCACGATATTTCGTGCCGTGCGGCGGGTTCCGTCCTTTGTTTGTGAAGGGCGCCCGCTTACGTTGACGAACCGTTACCTGGGATACTATCCTCATAACGTTTGCTCATTTATTCAGAAAGAGGCAAGGTACTTATCATGACCGATTCTCCGTTCCACGGCGTAATCCCCCCGGTGGTCATTCCGCTGACCGAAAAGAAGCAGCTTGACCTGGAGGCGTTCGAGCGCTCCATCAACCGTATGATCGACGCCGGCGTTGACGGCCTGTTCTTCCTGGGCTCCTCGGGCGAGGTGGCTTTCCTGACCGACGCTCAGCGTTATCACGTGCTGCAGGAGGCTGTGGCTATCGTGAACCATCGCGTGCCCGTGCTGGCCGGCATCATCGATATGGAAACCCTGCGCGTGGTCGACCAGGCCAAACGTGCCAAGGGTTACGGCGTGGACGCGCTGGTTGCCACCGCTCCGTTCTACGCTCTGGGCGGCCCGAAGGAGACAGAGCGTCACTTCCGCGCTATCCGCGAGCATACCGACCTGCCGCTGTTCGCCTACGACCTGCCGGTGTGCGTGCACACCAAGCTTGATCCCACCATGCTGGTGCGCTTGGGCAAAGACGGCGTGCTGCAGGGCGTGAAGGACTCCTCTGGCGACGACGTGAGCTTCCGTTGGCTGGTGCTGGAGAACGAGGACGCAGGCCATCCGCTGCAGCTGCTCACCGGCCATGAGGTGTGCGTTGACGGCGCGTACCTGGCTGGCGCTGACGGCAGCGTTCCGGGCCTGGCAAACCTTGACCCGTACAGCTACGTGGAGCAGTGGAAGGCCGCTCAGGCTGGCGACTGGGACCGCGTGAAGGAGCTGCAGGATCACCTGGCGCGCCTGATGTTCCTTACCCGCGTGGTGAAGGCAACGGTCGGCTTCGGTGCCGGCGTCGGCGCGTTCAAAACCGCGCTGTGGCAGATGGGCGTGTTCAACACGAACCAGATGCGCGAGCCTGTTCAGGCGCTTGAGGGCGAAGACGTGGCAGCTATCGTTGAGGTTATCAAGAAGGCTGGCCTCATGGACGCTGACGCTCCTATCCGCAAGTAACGAAAACCTTGCAAGATTGTGGCCGGTGTATGCGCAAAGCGTGCACCGGCCTTTTTTGTTTGCGAAAGTTAAGATTGGCTGGTGTTCACGTCTGCGGTAACATGGTTCCATATAGGTTTAAGAGAAGGGATGGGGTGCATGGAGTATCCCGCTATTGTTGCGGCGCTTGATATCGGCGGTACGAAGATTGCTGGCGCGCTGCTGCGTTATGCGCAAGCCGACAAGGCGCCTGAAGTGGTGTTCGAGCGCCAGGTTCCCACTGAGGCTAAGCGCGGCGGTGGGCCGGTGCTGGTTTCTGTGTGCGATATGGCGAACTCGCTTCTAGGCGAGGCGCGCGCCCGGCGCGAAGAGGTGCTCGGCATTGGCGTGAGCACTGCAGGCCGCGTGGACGCTGTGACGGGCGGCATTGCGTATGCGAACGAGATTATGCCCGGTTGGTCCGGTCAACCGGTGCGCGAGCGTCTGGAAGAGTCGTGTGGGCTTTCCGTTTCGGTGCTTAACGACGTGCAGGCGCACGGCTTGGGCGAGGCGCGTTGGGGCGCTGCGCGCGGCACGGAAACGTGCATGATGATTGCCGCGGGCACGGGCATCGGCGGTGCGGTTATCGCGCATGGCAAGCTGGTGCGCGGGTACCACGGCTTTGCGGGCGAAATCGGGCACATCGCGTCCAACCAGGCCGTTGGCATCCCATGCGTGTGCGGTGGCAGCGGGCACTTGGAGCTGGTTGCGGCTGGCAGCGGTATTGAGGCGCGCTATGAAGAACGCACGGGCCAGCATGTAAGCGGTGCCGAGATTTCCCGTCGCGCGGCGGCGGGCGAGGCCGATGCACACAAGGTGATCATGACGGCCGGCATTGCGCTGGGTGAGGCCATTGCGGGCATCACGAACCTGCTGGATCCCGATATGGTGGTTATCGGCGGATCGGTGGCAAAAGCTGGTACGAAGTGGCGTGCGGCGGTACAGGAAGGCTTCGAGCGCCAGATTCCCTTAGCGCAGCGCGGGCTTCCCATTATGCCCGCTGAGCTGGGCGAGCACGCACCGCTGGTAGGCGCTGCCGAGGACCTGCTGGATTCGCTAGGTATTGAACGCTAGAAACTGGGACAGCGCACCGGGTGCGTTGTCCCAGTTCGGTTGATGGAAGGATAGGGAAGATGGATCCTATTATCGAGCAATTGCGTGGCAAGGTTATTGCAAGCTGCCAGGCGTACATGGGCGAGCCGCTGCGTCACCCTGAAACCATGGCGCAGATGGCGCGCGCCTGCGAGCTGGGTGGTGCGGGCGGCATTCGTTGCCAGGGGTTGTCCGACATTGCGGCCATCAAGGGCCGTACGGAAGTGCCGGTGATCGGCATTTGGAAAGAAGGGCATGAAGGCGTGTACATCACGCCGACGCTGCGCCATGCGCGCGCATGCGTGATGGCGGGTGCCGATATTGTGGCCGTTGACGCTACCGACCGCCCGCGCCCTGACGGCAAAACGCTTGAGGACACGGTGTTGCCCCTGAAGGAAGAAGGCGTGCTGGTGATGGCCGACTGCGCCACCATCGAGGACATTCGCCACGCGTTTGCCATTGGCTGCGACATTGCTTCCACCACGCTTTCGCACCCCGGTGCCGCTATTGACTGCGGCATGGCCGATGGTCCGGACGTGGCGCTGGTGCGCCAGGCGGTTGAGGAATTCCCCGACAAGCCGGTTATCTGCGAAGGCCGCGTGCACACGCCGGCCGACGCGAAGGCGGCTATGGACGCCGGTGCGTGGGCTGTGGTGGTTGGCACTGCCATTACGCATCCCACCAGCATCACCAGCTGGTTTGTGGAGGCTGCTAGTAAGTAGCGGCTTTAGACGCTTCCCGCCGGAACCTCTGCCTGGTACCCCAGTCGCTCAGACAG
>DJEE01000087.1:9636-10528 GCA_002431805.1 Eggerthellaceae bacterium UBA5906 | reverse complement strand
CAGAAGCTTTTGCGCACCGACCGAGCAAGCGGTTTGCTGTCCGAGCAAAAATATCGCTCCTACCAGCGTGCGCTTGAAGTGCTCGCACAGGCGCAGCGCTTAGGCGCGCAAGCCGAAACGGTAACGTTCGAGCACGTAAAAGCTGCCTTCAACCAGCTGCTCGACAACCTTGACAACTGCATTAGCACAGGAGGCTCCGCCCTTGACAACGCCCTTGCCTTCGCTGAGCAGGCATTTGGCGAAGGCCAAGAGCTGCTGCTGCTTATCACCGACCTGTCTGCAAACCGCTACAGCATGGCGTTTATCAACGCACACGGATGCGAGCGATTCTTTACGCACAACAAAAGCCTTCAGTTTGACGATCGCGGCGCTGAGCTGGCACAACGGATCAAGCAGACCGTGCTTGACAATGCGTAACGGCACCGCAAGAACAGCCCAAAACAGCTGCACCGCAGCGCCATATCGCTAGAAACAAAAGCCCCTTGTCCCGCCACGCAGGGACAAGGGGCTTTTGTTCGAGTTCCAAGCCTTTCCACGAGCCGCGCACAAGCACCTTGGCTACCGCACACCACCTTCTGCGAGCACGTCGGCAAGCGTTTTGCTGTCCATGTAATCGTTGATGGCGTTACCCATGCCGCGCCAAAATTCACGTGCTTCGCAGTCCGCAATACGATTGCACTTGCTTTCGTCGTCCAAACAACTAACAGGCATGCACGACCCCTCCGTTGCGCGCAGCACATCGCCGATGCGAATTTCTTCTGCCGGACGAGCCAAGTAATAGCCGCCGCTTACACCGCGGATGCTTTTCAACACGCCGCCGCGCACAAGCGCACCACCAAGCTGCTCAAGATATTTCACCGACAAGCCCTGGCGTTCAGCAGCTTGGCGCATG
>DJEE01000087.1:8027-9575 GCA_002431805.1 Eggerthellaceae bacterium UBA5906 | reverse complement strand
CCCGCCTCACCTTGTTTTGCGATATCTACCATGAGACGCAGCGCGTAGCGACCTCTTGTTGACACCATCATACGTATCGGACCACCTTTTCGTGTTCCGCCTTCCCCAAGCGGACCTAGATGCGCCGGTTCCGCTAGCACAAGGTCCCTCTTCTCGATCCTTGCATATGTCGGCGTATCATTTATTTGTGCGATTTAGTAATAATTATACAGATAGCCTACTTAAACCCAGTTTGTAATAATTCTGTTTCGGTAAAGTGCGTACGCAAACGGCATGAAATGGCTGTGAACGGCATTTGAAATTGAGCAGTCGAAGGTGTACGGCTGCGACATCCTCATCTTTTCTTTGCTAGGATTGAACCATGGTCAACTCAAGAAACAATCGCAGCCACTCCACGCGTCATCAAACAGACGCTCCACAACACCGCAGCCACGCCAAACGCGGCGGCTCCGCAAAGCCGCGCCCTGCTTCTGCGCAGCGCGTTTCGCAACACGCACGTGCCGCATCGGCACCGCGCCCCGCACTTCGATTGCCGCTGATTATCGCAGGCCTTCTTGCGCTGGGAATACTTGCAGGCGTCGGCACAACGTCATGCCTTTCACACAACACCCCAAGCGATAATGCGCCCGCAAAAGAAACGCAAACAGCCTACGTAAGCCCTTACGACTTTTCGGGCCTTGCCTACCAAAACGGCTACTTAACGTACAGCGAAAACGGAACGTTGAAATCGCAGGTAGGCATTGACGTGTCCGAGCACCAGGGCTCAATCGATTGGCAAGCCGTTGCCAACGACGGCATTCAATTCGCCATGCTGCGCATAGGCAATCGCGGCACTACTGAAGGCGGTTTGTTTCAAGACAGCAGCTTTGACGAAAACCTTTCCGAAGCGAAAGCGGCGGGGCTGCAGGTAGGTGCGTATTTCTATTCGCAAGCCACAAGCGTTGCCGAAGCCCAGGAAGAGGCCGATTTTGTCGTAGGGCTTATGAACGGGCGAAAGCTTGACCTTCCCATCGTGTTCGACCACGAACAGGACACCACCACGAACGCCCGAGGCAACACCGTTGACCGCGAAACGCTTACCGCCGCTGCGCTAGCATTTTGCCAACGCGTTGAAGAAAGCGGCTATCGTTCCATGGTGTATGGCAACAAAATCGACATTGCGCGGTTGAACTTGAGCAGTTTAGGGGACCGCCCGGTTTGGTTTGCCGAATACAATGCCGCACAGCCTTCAGGGCAGTTCGACTTCGCTATATGGCAATACACCAACAGTGGGACCGTCGACGGCATCTCCACGCCGGTTGATTTAAATCTTCGCTTTACTGACGCTATCTAGCCGGGCTCTTAGAATGACGCGCGCTCCATATGCTATTGCGGCATCGCGCTTCTAGACTTGGAGTTAACTTCATATGTTAGGGTAACCATCGTCGCAGTAAGGAGATATACCATGATAAACAGCCAGTCGGCACCAGACTTGCCGGACGAACTTGCGAATAAATATCAAACGCTTTGCAGCACCATTGCGCAGCTTGGACGCCTTGCTATTGCATT
>DJEE01000087.1:7377-8015 GCA_002431805.1 Eggerthellaceae bacterium UBA5906 | reverse complement strand
GCTCGGACGTCTTGCCATTGCATTTTCAGGCGGGGTTGACTCAACGCTGCTATTAAAGGTTGCACACGACACGCTTGGCGATGATGCGCTTGCCATTACCGCAAATGCTCAGATGATTCCCGCACGCGAAATTCGCGAAGCAACCGAGTTTTGCCAGCAACAAGGCATTCGCCACATCGTCATGGATGTTGACGCCTTAAGCATTGACGGCTTTGCGACAAACCCCACAAACCGCTGCTATATCTGCAAAACAGCACTGTTCAGCTCAATCATGCAAAAAGCAGCTGAACAGGGTTTTCATCATGTTGCAGAAGGCACGAACACCAGCGATTTAGGCGATTACCGCCCCGGGCTCAAAGCGCTCAACGAGCTGTCCGTTGAAAGCCCGCTTTTGCAATCAGGGCTGTCGAAGGCCGACGTGCGAGCGCTATCCCACGCCCTTGGCCTGCCCACATGGAACAAACCCTCATACGCGTGCCTTGCCAGCCGCGTGCCCTACAACGAGCCGATTACCGCTTCCACGCTTGCAGCCGTGGAAGCAGCCGAAGATGCGCTCATTGCGGCCGGGTTTGAACAAGTGCGCTGCCGCGCTCATGGAACCCTTGCCCGCATCGAGGTTCCCCCCAGCCAGCGCGTAA
>DJEE01000087.1:1342-7271 GCA_002431805.1 Eggerthellaceae bacterium UBA5906 | reverse complement strand
GGATTTAACTACGTAGCCGTTGACTCCGAAGGTTACCAATCCGGCAGCCTCAACCGAACCATTAAGCAGTAAGCCTAAGATCTGCGCGCACTACCATAGGCAGCGTTTTTGCGATTACCAAACGCGCTGCCTTTGCGCGCAGTTTTCTTCAGGTCCTTCAGCACATCTGCTTCGCTTTCGCCTTCCGCGCTAGCACGCAGCCGAACAATCTCGTCGCGCAGGCGAGCGGCTTCTTCGAAGTCCATGTTGCGCGATGCTTCTGCCATTTCGTCTTCCATGCTGGAAATCACGCGTAGCACTTCTTCGCGCGACAGCTCGGCAAGCTGTTTGTTTACCTGTTCCGACGACACGTCGCCCATCTCGCCACGCACATAGCCCATAATGTCGGTAACGGCCTTTGTGACGGTTTTCGGCGTAATGCCGTGCTCTTTGTTGTACGCCATTTGGATGCTGCGGCGGCGACGCGTTTCAGTGATGGCCAAATCCATAGAGTCCGTTGTCTTATCGGCGTACATGATAACCTGCCCTTTTGCGTTACGAGCAGCACGGCCAATGGTCTGGATAAGGCTGCGCTGATTACGCAAGAAGCCTTCCTTATCGGCGTCTAAAATTGCCACAAGCGTTACCTCAGGCAAGTCCAAGCCCTCACGCAGCAGGTTGATGCCCACCAGCACGTCAAACTTTCCCAGGCGCAAATCGCGCAGAATATCAACGCGTTCAAGTGTGCCGATATCGCTGTGCATATACCGCGCACGTATGCCTCGGTCAAGCAAGTGGTCCGTGAGGTCCTCAGCCATCTTTTTCGTAAGCGTGGTGATAAGCACACGCTCGTTTCTTTCCGCACGCTCCTTTGCCTCGTCGATGATGTCGTCAATCTGGCTTGCACTGCCACGCACAATGATTTCCGGGTCAAGCAAGCCTGTGGGGCGAATGATTTGCTCAACCTGCTGCTGGCTTACCTTCAGCTCATAATCACCCGGCGTTGCCGACACGTATATAAACTGAGGGATGCGCTCTTCAAACTCGTCGAATCGAAGCGGGCGGTTGTCCAAGCAGCTTGGCAAGCGAAAGCCGTGCTCAGTTAACGTAATCTTGCGGCTACGGTCGCCTTCATGCATACCGCGAATCTGCGGCACGGTCACATGGCTCTCGTCGATGATGCACAAGAAATCTTTCGGGAAATAGTCGATAAGCGTATAGGGCGGCTCGCCCGGCTCACGGCCATCCAAATGGCGCGAATAATTCTCAATACCGCTGCAAAACCCCATGGTTTCCAGCATCTCAAGATCGTAATTCACGCGCATTTCCAAACGCTGCGCTTCAAGCAGCTTGCCTTCTTCCTTGAACTGCTGCAAGCGCTCGCGCAGCTCGTCTTGAATGGTTTTAATGGCGTGCTCCATTTTCGGACGCGCAGTCACGTAATGGGACGCCGGCCATATCGGCAACGCTTCGAAGCTTTGCAACACCTCGCCTGTTACGTTGTCTATTTCAGCGATTTCCTCAATTTCGTCGCCCCAAAACTCCACGCGAATAGGATTGTCGGCATAGGGCGGAAACACATCTAAGTTATCGCCGCGCACGCGGAACGTGCCGCGCTTCAGCTCGTAATCGTTTCGGTCGTACTGAATGTCAATAAGGTCGTGGATTACCTGGTCGCGGTCCATTTCCTTTTGCTTGTCCAAAAACACGGCCATTCCCGCGTAATCCATAGGGCTGCCAATGCCGTATATGCAGCTCACGGATGCCACCACAATGACGTCGCGCCTTGAGAGCAACGCGCTTGTTGCCGCATGGCGCAGCTTCTCGACTTCTTCGTTAATGGAAGCGTCCTTTTCGATGAACGTATCCGATGAGGGAACGTACGCCTCGGGCTGATAATAATCGTAGTATGAAACGAAATACACGACGGCGTTGTCGGGGAAGAACTCCTTAAGCTCGTTAGCTAACTGCGCCGCAAGCGTTTTGTTCGGGGCCATAACAAGCGTGGGCTTCTGAACAGCCTCTATGGTTTTTGCCATGGTGAAGGTTTTGCCCGACCCCGTTACGCCGAGCAACGTTTGGTAGCGCAAGCCGTCCTCCACGCCCTGCGCCAACTGCTTGATTGCTTGCGGCTGATCGCCCGACGGTTCATATGGGCTTACCACGCGAAAAGGAGTGTTCGCAAGCCGCACCTCAGGCAGCTTGCCCTCCATTTCCACACCCTCGATGTTCTTGAGATGGCTAGACATGCTGCAGCCCACCTTTGCAAGCCAACCGAATACACGCAAAGGCCCTGTGCTCGGCTTCGCCGTACTCGGGCTTGAACAGTCCACTGGACTGTTCAATATTCTTGAGATGGCTAGACATACCAAACCCCTAACCCTAATGCTTCGTAGGATTAGCAGTCTAACACGTAATCAAAACTAGTACAAGTGTACGTTTTATACTGCATAAAGAAGGGCTGCCCAAAAGCAGCCCCATTTGCGTTAGTCCAAAGTTTTAGAATACTCAGTCCACCAGGCGATTACCTTTTCACGCAACTGCTCGGGCGTGCCGTCGTTGTTGAACACAACGTCCGCCTGCTCGATGCGCTCTGCGTCGCTAATCTGACGCGCAATGCGGTTGCGCACATCGGTTTCATCCCAGCCAGCTTTCACCGCACGCTCAATGCGCGCGTCAAGCGGAGCCAGCACGGCGATAACCACATCAGCGCCGTTTGCCATAGAGGTTTGGCGGTTCTTGAACACCGAGTACTCCACCACCACGGCCTTGTTGCCCTGACGCTCCAGCTCGTCAAGCTGATCGGTGAACGACTCTTCGATGCGCGGCATGGAAATGCGGTTTAACTTGCGCGTTTCAGCGGGCGTGGTAAACGCTTTCGCCGCAACCTTTGCGCGCACTACTTTGCCGTCAGGCCCCAAAATGTCTGCGCCAAACGCCTCTACCAAGTCATCTTTTACGGTGTCCCATTCCAAAACGTCATGGCCGACTTTGTCCAAATCGATAAAAGGAATGCCTTGGTCGGCCAGCACTTTACGGCACGTTGACTTGCCGGAACCCATGCCGCCGATAACGAACAGCTTCTTCATGCCCATACCTGCCTCCTTTGCGTACGTCATACGCTTTCATGATACACGCATTCACCCACCTAAACAGGCGATACAAGCAACCATTTACCAACAGGCGCGGTAGGCGGCACTGTTATACTGGTGAACATGCTGCGTATTCGGGAGTGCAGCAGTTGGAGAAGGGAACGCACATGCCGGAATCGCCGGCCAACGGGCAATATCGGAACAGCACCCATGCACGTTATGCCCCTACGGCCTCACAGCCCTACGGGCAGGCTCATAGCGCGCGCAACACCGGCACGCGTCACCGGGTTAGCGCGAATGATTCCGCCGCAACTCACACGCATGTCACGAATGCACGCAGCCCACAAGGTGCTCGCCGCGGCGCAGCAAGCAAAACCGTGCATGCCGGCTCCTCTCGTCCGTCCTCTGCCGCCAACACCGCGCAACGCTCCCACGCAACCAGAACAGGCACATCGAATACCAAGCGTCACAACGCCACAGCGGCAACTCCAAAGAAAAAGTCTCGCTACATCCCCGCGCTTGACGGGCTGCGTGCACTGGCAGTGCTCGGGGTTATCGCCTACCACATGGGCATGGCTTGGATGCCGGGCGGCCTTTTGGGCGTTACGGTGTTCTTCGTGCTATCGGGCTACCTTATTACCAGCTTGCTGCTGATTGAATGGGACAACACCGGCACCATCAACCTGCCGCAGTTCTGGCTGCGACGCGTAAAACGCCTGTTCCCCGCCATTGCGTTCGTTATCTTGTGCGTAGGCGCGCTGTGCACCATATTCGACCACAGCCTGCTTACAAAGCTGCGCGAAGACATGTGGGCAGCGCTGTGTTGGGTAACCAACTGGTGGTACATCTTGCGCGACGTGTCGTATTTCGACGCACTTGGCGCCCCCAGCCCCGTCACGCATTTCTGGTCGCTTGCCATTGAAGAGCAGTTCTACCTTATCTGGCCTGTTGTTCTTATCATCGCGCACAAGCTAGGCGTGAAACGCAGCCACATGCGCAATGCAACGCTGGTGCTGGTGTTAGCTTCTGCGCTTGAGATGGCGCTGCTGTTCAACCCCGACGCCGACCCCTCGCGCGTGTACTATGGCACCGACACGCGCGCGTTCAGCCTGCTCATTGGCGCATGGCTGGCGTTTGTGTGGCCTTCGAACCAGCTAGGAGCCACCAACGAGGTGCGTCTTGACCGCAACGTGCGCGTTGCGCTTGACGCTTTTGGCGGCATTGCTCTTATCGGCCTGCTTGCCATGATGGCTTGCATCGAAGGCACCTCGGCCTTCATGTACCGCGGTGGCATTTTGCTGGCGTCCATCATCACCATGGTAGTCATCGCCGTTATCGTGCACCCCTCAAGTATTTTGGGCAAAGTGTTTTCCGCCAAACCGCTGGTTTGGATTGGCTTGCGCTCGTACGGCATCTACCTATGGCACTACCCGCTGCTGCTGCTTATGAACCCGCGCAGCAACATTGCCGGTACGCCGTGGTGGATGTACATCATCGAGCTTGTGGTCATTTGCGCATGCGCGGCGTTCTCGTACAAGTTCGTGGAGAATCCTATCCGCCACGGCTCCATTGGCGCATTCGTAGGGCGCGTACGTTGCGGCGAGGTATACCTGGCCGACTGGCTGCGCAGCCACGCCATTCCCACCGCTGCCGCAGCTGTGGTTACGCTTGTATGCGTTGGCGGGCTGATTTTCGTGCCGAACACATCTGCGCTTGAGGGCGGCGATTTGCTGAAAGACGAAAGCGCCCATATTGCCGGCGTGCCCTCTGACAACGGCGGTACCGCCGAGAAGGCAAAGCTCGATGTGCTGATGATCGGCGACTCCGTATCGGTCCGCGCAATCCCGAACTTCACGGCAACGTTTCCCTACGGCGCTATCGACGCCGCCGTAAACCGCCAACTTACCGTAGGCGAAACCGTATACGATTCCTACGCTCAGCAAAACATTGTTGGCGACGTGGTCGTGTTCGCTTTAGGTACAAACGGCCAGGTAACCGACGAGCAACTGGATAATTTGCTCGCAGACGTTGGGACCGACAAGCACGTCTTCTTCGTGAATACGCGCAGCCCGCAAACATGGATGGCCGAAACAAACGCCGCACTCGATCGCGCTGCCGAGCGCTACAGCAACGTGCAGGTTATAGACTGGTACAGCGCCAGCGCCCCGCACGGCGATTGGTTTGACGGCGACGGCACGCACCTTTCTGAAGAGGGCGCGCAAGCCTACATTGACCTAGTGCATGACGCCATTGCAGACCTGCTTCCCGAGCACAACGCCAACGATGAGGTTGCACAGGTTGAAACGCCCGTTGAGGTGGCAACGAATAAGGCCGTGGAAGCACAGGAAGCCGCTGTGCGTTCCTTAGCCGGAAGCATCGCCGACGGCCTCAACGAGAAGCCCGAAGACAAGTAGTCCGCCGTTAAGCAGCCCGCCGCAGCTGTGCGCGTGAGAACGCACAGACTGGTACCCCCAGAAAGTGCGCATTACGCATGGATCAAACCACCCCGCCTTAGAACACAACAACGCCCCCGGTTTTCACCGGGGGCGTTGCGTGTACGCTTTCGCGTTAGTTAGCTAAACGTGAGCTGCTTTGAGCTTATTCAGCCTTAGCCTCAGCAGGCTTGTCAGCCTTCTTCTCGCGCTTCTTAGCCGGCTTCTCTTCAACCTGGATGGACTCGTCCACGGGGATCTCGAAGCCCATCTCAGCAGCAGCAGCCTTCATGGACAGGCTGATGCGACGACGCTCGGGGTTGATCTCCATGACCTTGACCTTCACCATGTCGCCAGGCTTGACAACCTGAGCAGGCGTGTCGATGTGGCGCATAGCCATCTCGGAGATGTGCACCAGGCCCTCGA
>DJEE01000087.1:878-1211 GCA_002431805.1 Eggerthellaceae bacterium UBA5906 | reverse complement strand
CCACGGATCCTCGGTGGTCTGCTTCAGGCCGAGCGAGATGCGCTCGCGCTGCAGGTCGACGTCGAGAACCTCAACCTCAACCTCGTCGCCAACCTTGACGACCTCGGAGGGATGGTTGACATGGTTCCAAGACAGCTCGGAGATGTGCACCAGGCCGTCGATGCCGCCCAGGTCCACGAAAGCGCCGAAGTCGACGATCGAGGAAACGGTGCCCTTGAGGCGCATGCCCTTGACGAGCTTGGAGAGAATCTCGGCGCGCTCGTTCTTGCGGCCTTCCTCCAGCAGCACGCGGCGGGAAAGCACGACATTGTTGCGGTTGCGGTCCATCTCGAT
>DJEE01000087.1:645-814 GCA_002431805.1 Eggerthellaceae bacterium UBA5906 | reverse complement strand
GTCGAGATCCTTCACGCGGCGAAGGTCAACGAGGGAAGCAGGCAGGAAGCCACGCAGGCCGATGTCGAGGATGAGGCCGCCCTTGACGACTTCGATAACCTCGCCGGTGACGGTCTCGCCGGCCTTGAACTTCTCTTCGACGCTGATCCAGGCGCGCTCGTACTCGGCA
>DJEE01000087.1:0-609 GCA_002431805.1 Eggerthellaceae bacterium UBA5906 | reverse complement strand
TCGTACTCGGCACGCTTCTTGGACAGGATCAGGCGGCCGTCCTTGTCCTCCTTCTGGAGAACCAGGGCCTCGATTTCGTCGCCCAGGGCAACGATTTCAGAGGGATCGGCATCCTTGCGGATGGAGAGCTCGCGAGCAGGGATAACGCCCTCGCTCTTGAACCCGATGTCGAGCAGAGCTTCGTCATGCTCGATCTTCACGACAGTGCCCTTGACCAGATCGCCCTCGTCGAACTCGGTCAGGGTGCCATCGATCATCTTGTTCATCTCGTCGTCGGAGATGTCCTCGAAATCGATGACATTCGTGTTCTTGATTTCGGTCAAAACGGACCCCTTTCAAGTACAGGGACCCTTCGTCATGGTGGTTGAACTCAACATGTCTCGGGGGCCTACAGATACTATCCGCACGGCGTTCCGCGCGGAGCCGGCGCTCGTTTGGAGCACAGACTTGGGCATTGTATCACAGAGAAACCGCCTGCGCCCGACAGGCAAAATGCAAATTCTCGGCTTCACAAGGTTTTTGCAAAATTGGAGCGCCCTTCGAAACCGGGACGCCGTCCCAGGCGGTCATTCCAATTTCGCCCACCCGCCGCCTAGCGCGCGTGCGCGC
>DJEE01000152.1 GCA_002431805.1 Eggerthellaceae bacterium UBA5906 | reverse complement strand
TGGCGGGGCGATTTATCTTACGGAATACGCGCCGAAAAACAAGCTTACGCATTTCGTGAAAACCGCCATAGAGGCGCTCTCGTCACTGCCGTCGATCGTGGTGGGGCTGTTTGGCTTCCTGTTTTTCGTGTTGCAGATGGGTTGGAGCTTCTCTATTCTGTCGGGCGCGTTTGCGCTGACGATGTTCAACCTGCCTATTTTGGTGCGCGTGATTCAGCAGGCGTTCGAAGCTATTCCCGACGACCAACGCGAGGGCGGTCTTGCGCTGGGCGCAAGCCGCTGGGAAACGACCATCCACGTGCTTCTGCCAGCTGCATTGCCGGCGATTATCACGGGCATCATCCTTTCTGCCGGGCGCGTGTTCGGCGAGGCGGCGGCGCTCATCTACACGGCGGGACAATCGGCCCCTATGCTTGATTTCACCTGCTTCGACTTCTCGAGCGCATCGTGCCCCTGGAATGTGTTCCGACCCGCCGAAACGCTGGCGGTGCACATTTGGAAAATCAACAGCGAGGGTGTGGTGCCCGACCTTGAGGCCGTGTCGAACGGCACGGCGGCGGTGCTTATGGTGTGCATCCTGGCATTCAACCTGCTTGCGCGCTTTTTCGGGCGCCTGGCGAGCAAGCGCATGGGCGCATAAACAAAAAAGCGCCAAATGTTCAACCTATATAGGCCGCATTGCCATAAGAGTGGTTTTGCGATAATGCGACCTGGGAATTTGTGGCTTCGCTGCAGCGTCTCGTCGCTTGCTCTCGCATAGGCTGAACATTTGCGCATTTTTCTGCCCAACCCTTTTTCTGTGCGAGGCGATTCGCCGACGCCGTGTGGCCTTTAGGCTGGTACACTACCGAGTTATAGCTAATTCGGTGGGCGGCGCGCTGGCCGTCGCAGGAGAAAGGATCGGGCGTGAAGCTTCTCGAGGATCGCATTAGGCGCGATGGCGTGGTGAAGGCGGAAGGCGTGTTGAAGGTCGACGGCTTTTTGAACCATCGAATCGATATCGAGCTGCTTGACGCGATGGGCGCAGAGTTCAAGCGCCTGTTTGCCGACCGTCCCATCAATAAGATCCTTACCATCGAAGCGTCGGGCATCGGCATTGCCTGCATGGCCGCACGTCATTTCGACAACGCACCGGTCGTGTTCGCGAAAAAGGCCCAGTCCATCAACCTCGATGGCGAAATGTACCGCACGCGTATCCAGAGCTTCACGCACGGCAAGGTGTTCGACGTCATCGTGTCGAAGAAGTTCATCGGCCCCGAAGACCATGTGCTCATCATTGACGATTTCTTGGCCAATGGTTGCGCGCTGAACGGTCTGCTCGAAATCGTTGAGGCGGCGGGTGCTACGGTCGAGGGCATTGGCATCGCGGTCGAGAAGGGCTTTCAGCCTGGTGGCGAAAGCCTGCGCAAGCGCGGCTACCATTTGGAGTCGCTGGCCATCGTTGATGCGATGGACCCCACTACGGGCGACATCACGTTCCGCGAGTCGGGGGCTCCCGCGCCCAGCCGCGCGGTAACTGTGGAGACTTGCGAAGCGTAAACGCAGGAAATAGAAGGCTCGCAGCCGCATTGTGCGGTTGCGAGCTTTTTTCATGCAAGAGAACCGACTAGAAAGAACTGCCAGCAATGTCTAACGATTCGGCCAAGAAAACTGGCTTCAACCATACCGATTTGTATCGCCTCGATGGGAAGATTCCCTGGCTGCATGCCATTCCCTACGGCGTGCAGCATATCTTGGCCATGTTCGTGTCGAATTTGGCGCCCATTCTTATCGTGGCGAGCGCGGCTGGGCTCGACGACGTTACCACGGGCTCGCTTGTGCAGGGCGCCATGCTTATCGCGGGCATCGGCACGCTTATCCAGCTGTTTCCCATTGCAGGCCGCATCGGTTCGGGGCTGCCGATTGTCATGGGCATCAGCTTCACGTTCGTTACCGTGCTTACGGGCGTGGTGGCAACGTACGGCATCAATGCGGCTATGGGTGCCATCATTGTGGGTGGCTGTATCGAGGGCGTGCTGGGCCTGTTCGCGCAGTATTGGCGCAAGCTGATTTCGCCCATCGTGGCGGCCGTGGTGGTTACTTCCATCGGTTTTTCGCTGCTTTCCGTGGGTGCTACGTCGTTTGGCGGCGGCAGTGGCGCGGAGGACTTCGGCAGCCTGCGCAACCTTATCCTTGGCACTGTTTCGCTGGTGTCGTGCTTAGCGTTCCAGAGTTTGGTCAAGGGCAAGCAAAAGCATCTGTCGGTGCTGTTCGGCCTGATAGTTGGCTACATTGTGGCAATCCCCATGGGAGCTGTGAACTTTAGCTCGTTCGAGGGCGTTCAGCTGTTCGCTGCGCCGTCGTTGATGCCGTTTACTCCCGAGTTCGACCTGGGCGCCATCATTTCCGTCGCGCTTATCTTCTTGGTGTCCGCCACCGAAACGCTCGGCGACACCACGGCGGTGTGCCAAACGGGTTTGAACCGCGACGTGAAGGATCGCGAGCTTTCCGGCTCCATTGCCACCGACGGCTTCGTGTCCGCGCTGTCCGGCTGCTTTGGCTGCATGCCCATCACGTCGTTCTCGCAAAACGTCGGCTTGGTTGCCATGACGAAAGTGGTGAACCGCAAGGCTATTGCTACGGGCGCGGTCATCATGATCTTGGCGGCGTTCTGCCCTGTTATCAGCGCGTTGTTCAGCAGCTTGCCCGAGCCGGTGCTGGGCGGTTGCACCATCATGATGTTCGGTAACATCATTGTTGCAGGCTTCCAGATGATTGCCTCGGCAGGCTTTTCGCAGCGCAACATCGTCATCGCCGCGCTGTCGCTGGCCGTCGGCATCGGGTTCACGCAGGTAAGCGAGCTGTTCGTGGCGTTCCCCGAACTAGTGCAAAGCGTGTTCGCACAAAATTGCGTCGCCGTGGTGTTCCTAGTGGCGGTTGTGGCAAACCTGGTGCTGCCCAAAGACATGGAAATCAAAACCACCGCCGACCCCAACGTGTGACAGGGGTCGGGTACCGTCCCATTTTGGGATAGGGGTCGGGTACTGTCCCACCTGTCCCTTACTTCTTGCGCGTTGCTACGGCTACGCCGTTTGGGACGGGGGTTGGGTACTGTCCCACCTGTCCCTTGCTTCTTGCGCGTTGCTGCGGCTACGGTGCGGAAAGGTAACGGTTTCGTAAAACGCTGCCGTACTTTTGGATAAAGCGTAAAGGAACCCCGTTGGTGCGAAGTACCATGTCACAATAGAAATGCTACGCAAATAGCAAGCCGCTGACGCAAGCTGGCGGTTCGAAGGCGGGCCTGTGCGTCCGCCTTCTGCATATGTACCCAACTTAAGGAGACCCGCTTTTATGCACATAGGCTTAAGCCTTGTTCTTGTTGCCCTGTTTTTGGCGATGAATGCGTTTTTCGTTATTGCCGAGTTCGCGCTGGTGCGCGTGCGCAAATCCCAGCTTGAGCTGGCTGTTGAAGAGGGCAAAAAGGGTGCGAAAAGCGCCATGCACATAGCCGAGAACGTGAACCAGTATCTTTCGGCGTGTCAGTTGGGCATTACGCTTGCATCGCTGGCTCTGGGCTGGCTGGGCGAGCCGGCGTTTTCCGCGCTTATCCGTCCGCTGTTCGAGCTGCTGCATTTGCCGGAAGCCCTGATCAGCGTGGTTGCTGTGGCTATCGGCTACTTCATCATGACCACGCTGCACGTGGTGGTGGGCGAGCTGATCCCAAAGTCGTTCGCTATTTTCGCCACGGAACGCTATGCGCTGTTCACGGCGGGCCCGCTTATGGCGTTCTATAAGATTACCTACCCGATTATGATTCTGTTCAACGGTATCACCAACGGCGTGGTGCGCCTGGCCGGCCACGACCCGGCCAATGAGCACGAGGTGTACACGGGCGACGAGATTAAGCTGCTCATTGACGAATCCACCGAAAGCGGTTTGATTGACCCCGAGCAAAACGCATTTGTGGACAACATCTTTGATCTGGGCGACAAAGATGCCGAGGCTATTATGACGCCGCGCACCGACCTGGTGTGCATCGACCTTGAAGACTCGCTTGAGGAGAATATGGCCCTGGTCACGCAGTACAAGTTCACGCGCTATCCCGTGTGCCGCGAATCGAAGGACCGCATCGTGGGCTTTGTGCACGTGAAGGACCTGTATCTTATGGGCAAGGGCGCTACTATCGAGGATTTGCCCGTGCGTTCCATCGAAGCGGTGCCCGAGAGCATCCCCGTGGCAAAGCTGCTGCAGGTGCTGCAAGAAGGCAACACGAAGATTGCCGTGGTGGTTGACGAGCACGGCGGCACGGCAGGCATTGTGACCATGACCGACATCATGGAGCAGATTGTGGGTCATGTTGACGACGAGTATCGCCACGCTGACAACGACTCGGTGAAGAAGCTGACCGACGACACCATGGTGGTTGACGGCGGCATGGCTGTGGGCGACTTCGAGGAGCTTATCGGGTTCGTGCCGCAAGACGCTGAGGACTGCGAAACGCTCGGCGGCCTGATTATGGACGTGCTTGACCGCATCCCATCCGAAGGCGACAGTCTAACGTTGGAAGGCAAGGAGGCCACGGCGAAGCTGACGGTTATGCATATGGACCGTCACCGCATAGACACTGTGAAGCTGGTGCTTACCCCCAAGCCCAAGCAAGAAGAAGACGAGTAGCATGAAAAAGCCTCCCAACTGGGAGGCTTTCATTTTGCGCCTATGGGGATTACGCACGATGGGTGCATCAAAGCGGGTACGGTGTCACAAACTCGCTTTTGTTTGTGTTTTGCTGCGAACCTGCCAAGTAGCGCCAAAACATACGAGCCTATGAACTGGGGAAACGTAAGTCAGCTTGCAGGTGCTACTACGCACCCTGGTGTTAAAACGCAAACACGAGCGAGTTTGCGACAAAAGGACGAAACTCGCTCGTGCTAACGCGTGCCCTTCCCTACCCCAGGCGGCGGGACTTCGTTTCCGGGCCGATGGCCAGCGTGATGATGGCCGCAATCAGCGCTACAGCCACAATGGCGAAGTAAATCACGCTTGGTTGCAGGTTTGCAAGCAGCCAGGTTACCGCAAACGGCATGAACACGTTTACGGCCTTGCCCGAACCTTGCGAAATGCCGGCGCCGCGGAAGCGGTACTTCGTGGAGAACAGCTCACCCACATACACGCTGATCACCGAGGCGTTCAACACATAGAAGCCGATGGTCATCAAGAAGCCCAGCACGGTGATAAGTGCGGTAGAGCCGGCACCGAGTGCCATGGCGTACGCGAATGCGAAAATCGCAACCCAAATGAACGCACCGGACACCTCTACGCGGCGGCCAAGCTTTTCAATGAGCAGCGCGCCGATGAGCGCGCCAAGCGGTGCAGCAAGCATGGTAATGGTGGTGGACAGCAGCGACGTTTGCGTGGCAAGCCCCACGCTTTTCAGGATGGACGGGCCGAACGTGGTGTACGTGTACTGCGTCAGCGACGTGCCGATAACAACCACAATGCCCAAGAACAGGTTGCGTGCCAGGTGAGCGTCGGAATCCATGGGTTCTTGCTTGCGCACCACTTCTTCGGCAGGCGCGATGCCAGCGGCGCGCATTTCGCCTTCGATGCGCGAGATAAGGGCGTCCGCCTGGTCAAGCTTGCCGTGCTGGATAAGCCAACGCGGGCTTTCAGGCATGGACTGGCGCGCAATGCACACCGCGATGGCGGCCACGCCGATAACGGCGAACACCAGGCGCCAAGATTCCTGCCCCAGCGGGCTCCACATGGTAATGAAGAGCAGGCATAAGAACATGCCGATGGGCGAGCCGCAGTTCGCGATGGTGGAGCCGATAGCGCACCATTTGCCGCGCTTCGCTACGGGCGCAAACTCGTTGATCATGCTGAAGCTGGTAACCAGTTCGGAGCCTAAGCCCAGGCCAACGAAGAAGCGCATCACAATCATGAACGCCATAGACGGGGCAAACGCGCCCAAAATGGTGGCAACGCCGAACAGCAGCAGGTTGAACTGGAATGCTTTGCGGCGGCCAAGCAGATCGCCGATAAGCCCGGCAATAAGCGAGCCGATGAATAGGCCTAAAAAGCCCGCCGACAAGAACGTGGCTGTTTGCTCGTTTGTGGCAAAACCCGTTTCCACCAGTGTGCTTTTCACGCCGCCGGCCAGGTACACGTCCATGGCGTCCACGAACACGCCGGCCGAAGTAAGCGCCATCACTTTCTTAAACGTTGCAGTTGGCTGCGTTGCATCCATGCGATGCATGAGCTGCGCTGCGCGATCCTCGCCGGCAGACGAAAAGCTGCCGGCCGATGCGCATTGCGCGGCATCGGTTGCCGATGGCATATTCGATTCCTCTTTCCATTTTCCCACGACCGAGAATAAAAAATCCGCACGTGGCCACACAGCTAACGAAAACGCAGTTAGTGTGCAGCCAACGAGCGGATCGACGTTCATGGTCGCAGGTTCCTTGGTGGTAATCGAAGGGTCGCTTCGGACACCATCAAGGAACCTTTTCCTAAAACAACGGCTGAAATCATACTCTTTAGCCTTGCGGCAAGCTTCAACCTACCGTAGGGCTAGGGAATAAGACACAATCCCGTCACAAACCCCCGTTGCAAACGCCTAGTCAACTTTCACTCCGGAGAAGCGCTCAGCGTTGTGCCACAAGATATTTTCCAGCTCGTCCTCGTTGAAGCCGGCGGCGATAAGTTTGTTGCATTCTTCCGCCGGGTCCCACATGGGAAAATCGCTGCCGAACATGATGCGGTCGGTGCCCCACATGCGTGCAAGCTCGACGGTGCGACGCGGGCCTAAGAACTTCTGCGTGCTGGACTGGTCCAAAAACACGCGGTCGTGGCGCGCAACTTCGTGCAGGATGTCGTAGCCCACGTCAAAGCACGACCAGTAACCGAAGTGCGCGGCATCAACCACCAAGTCGGGAAAGGCTTTCAGGATGTTCACCAGCCGGCGTGGGTGCGAGTAGTCGTAGCGATAGTCGCCGGTGTGGATGACAACGGGCAGCCCCATTTCCTCGCAAATGGCGTACACCTCCATAAGCCGGGGGTCGTCCATATTCACCTTTTGCGTGTCGGGATGCAGCTTTACGCCATGAAGTCCCAGGTCAACTGCGCGTTGCAGTTCGGTTGCGGGGTCCTGGAAATCCTGATGCATGGCGGCAAAGCCGATGAACTCAGGGTGCTGCTGGCACGCTTGGGCGATTGCGTTGTTGATGGCCGTGACGGCATGCACGCTGGTGGCGACGGAGTGCACTAGAAAGTGCGTGATGGGGGAGCGGTCCTTTGCGGAAAGCAGGCCGGCTGCCGTGCCGTCTCCGAACATGTTGACCTGGTAAAAGTCGCCAACGGCATCAACTGCGGCGGCAGCGATTTTGTCGGGGTAAATGTGCGCGTGCGCATCGATAACAGCCATGAAAGCTCCTTGCTCGTAGAATGTTTCGATTGTACGGCGCGAACGGTTTGCTTGCACCGGTCAAAATGGCCTTACGAAGGGATTGCGGCTGTGCGTCAGGCGCAAGTAGAGCTCGCGGTTTGGCGGGCCCGAGTTGGCGCGAGGGCGTTTAAGGCGCACCTGACGGTTGCCGTTTGAATCGAATGGGGCGGGAAAGGCTGATTGAGGGCGGTGCGAGAGAGCTGCCCTGATAACCGATGTTCGAAAAATCGTATATCTGGGCTATCTGGTTTCTAACTCACTACGTGTTGTTCTCCGGTACACTACCCATTCGGAAACATAACCTTACAAATACGCTAGGGATTTGCCCGGCGGCTGTAGAACGATATCGCAGGAAAGGAATGCTGCCGCAATGAACGACTCCAGTTTCGAAGCGATGGCCGAGGAAATCGACGGACTTCTTGGGATTGACCAGGAGAAACATGCCGGTTGGCATGCCGATTCCATTGCGGTTCGCGGTTATGAGGGCATCGATGAGCGCACGGGCGCTATCAGCTACCCGCTGTACCAATCCGCTACGTTTGCCCATCCCGCGTGGGGGCAGTCGACAGGTTATTGCTACTCGCGTTGTGGCAACCCTACGCGCTTGGAGCTGGAGAATACTATCGCGCTGTTGGAGGGCGGCAAGAAGGCGCTAGCGTTTTCAAGCGGCATGGCGGCCATTACCACGCTGCTGAAGGTTTTGCGCTCCGGTGACCACGTGCTGGTGAGCGACGACTTGTATGGTGGCACGTATCGCCTGTTCAGCAACATATACACGCAATACGGTTTGGAGTTCGACTACGTTGACCTGACCGATGCCGACGTGTTGGAGGCGTCGTTTAAGCCCAACACGAAGCTGGTGTTTTTGGAGACGCCCACAAACCCCACTATGAAGGTAGCCGACATTGCCGCCGTGGCAAAGGCGGCGCATGAGCACAACGCGATTTTTGCCGTGGACAACACGTTTTTGACCATGTATTTCCAAAAGCCGTTCGAATTGGGTGCTGACGTGGTGATTTACAGCGGCACGAAGTATTTGTGCGGTCATAACGATGTGCTTTCGGGCTTTTTGGTGCTGCGCGACAGCACGCTGCTTGAGCCGTTGTTCAACGCAACCATGAGCGAGGGTAACCAGCTGAGCCCGTTCGATAGCTGGTTGATGCTGCGCAGCCTTAAAACGCTGGGCGTGCGCATGCGCCAACAAGAAAGCAACGCCAAGCGCATCGCTGCGGCGCTGAAGGCAAACCCGCACGTCACGGACGTGTTCTATGTGGGTGACCCCGACCATCCCAACTACGAGCTTTCGAAGCGTCAAACCAGCGGCTTCGGCGCGATGATCTCGTTCAAGACCGACACGCACCAACGCGCCCTGGATGTTCTGGAGCGCACGAAGCTGATTTTGTTCGCAGAAAGCTTAGGCGGCACGGAAAGCCTGGTAACGTACCCGTTGGTTCAGACGCACGGTTCCATTCCGAAGCCTATGCTGGACAAGCTGGGCATCGACGATCGCCTGCTGCGCTTGTCCGTGGGCATCGAGGACGTGGAAGATTTGCTGGCTGACCTGGAGCAGGCGTTGGCGTAACGCCGCCAAGTGGCCAAGCGGGTGCCGCTAGGCGGGCTCGGACCGCAGCCGGGGCACTGCACCGGGTGCGGTGCCCCGGCTGGATGAATGTGACTGTACGTACAACAGCAGTAGTACAACACAGAACGAAGTGGAGCTATCGCATGACGAAATACGATTTTGAAACCATCATCGACCGCCGTAACACCGGCTGCTTGAAGTGGGACGCGTGGAGCCGTCGCGGACATGAGGCCGACGACCTGCCGCTTTGGGTTGCCGACATGGACTTCAAAACCGTGCCCGCCGCAATCGACGCGCTTACCGAGCGCGTGCAGCACGGCGTGTACGGCTACACCATGGCGCAGGACGGTTACTACGAGGCGGTGCAAAACTGGTTCGAGCGTCGTCACGGCTGGCGTCCCGAGCGCGAGTGGTTCGTGATGACGCCGGGCGTGGTGTTTGCCCTGGCTATGGCCGTGACCTCGTTCACGCAGCCGGGCGACAGCGTGATTATCCAGCCGCCGGTGTACTACCCGTTCCGCCTGATGATTCAGGACAACGGCCGCAAAATGGCAACCAGCCCGCTCATCTATGAAAACGGTCGCTACACCATGGACTTCGAGGGCTTTGAACGCCAGCTTGAGAAAACGGGCGCGAAGCTGTTCATCCTGTGCAACCCGCACAACCCTGTTGGGCGCGCCTGGACCGAAGAGGAACTGCGCCGCATCGGCGACATTTGTCTGGCGCACAACGTGGTGGTAGTGGCCGACGAGATTCACGCCGATTTCGCGCGCGCCGGCTACAAGCACGTGCCGTACGCATCGTTGGGGGAGCGCTACGCAAACAACGCCGTCATTTGCACGGCACCCAGCAAAACGTTCAACCTGGCAGGCCTGCAGCTGTCGAACATCTTCATTCCCAACGCCGATTTGCGCGCTGCGTTCAAGCGCACCTTGGGTCGCACGGGCTACGATGAGCCAAGCGTGTTCGGCGTAACGGCCACGCAGGCATGCTATGAGCAGGGCGAAGAATGGCTTGACGAGCTGAAAGGCGTGCTGAACGAGAACTACGCCGTGCTACAGGCGGCGGTTGACCGCATGCCTGGTGTAACGCTGGTGCCGCTTGAGAGCACGTACCTGCCGTGGCTTGACTGCCGTGGCCTGGGGCTTGACGACGCCGGCATCAAGCAGCTGGTGGAAAAGGATGCGAAGCTGTGGCTTGACTTGGGCACCATGTTCGGCCCCGAGGGCAGCGGCTTTGTGCGTATGAACCTGGCAAGCCCCAAGGCGATGGTGCAGGAAGCATGCGATCGCCTGGAGCGCGCCGTTGCGAAGCTAGGGGGGTAGCTTTCGGTTTCCGTGCACAGAAGAGGGGGTGCTGCTCAATGAGCCGCACCCCCTCTTCATCGTGTAGGTATTCGCTGGTTAGTTCAGGCCGTATTCCGACAGCAGCGCTTGGCCGCCGATGGTGGTGGGGGCGGCGTCGCCTGCCTCGGAGAGGAACATGGTGGGGCGCACGATGGCCATGCGCTTGCCGTTTTCGCTCTTCACGCGCACAACCTGCATTTTCGTGCGTTCGGCCAGCTCAAGCTCGGACTTGCTAAAGTGCGACAGCACCAGCAGGTGCTTGGCCTTCGCAACGCCGCTCATGAAGTCGCGGCGCTCGGCGTCCATCACGCGGTTGCGCTCGCCGTCGGTGCTGACCACCTCGAACGCGCCGCGCACGGGGAAGAAGCCGTCGATGGCGCCCACCACGAACACGTTGTCGTATTCGGTGCCGCACAGGTTTTCCAGCGTGCTGATGTGCAGCACGTGCGGATCCTCGGTCCATGCGGGGTTCGTCACGCTTGCGCGCTCCATCTCAAACAGGCGCGCCGGCGTCTCGTCGCCCAGCATGTCAGCGGCCACGGCTTCAAACTCGCTGATGCCCTCGGCGTCGATTGCCTTCATAAGGCCAAAGCCGCGGCGCGTTGAGTTCTTCTGGATAAACTCCTGGCCAGAACGCCATTTTTCCGCCAGTGTGCGAGCGCGCAGGAACGGCTCCTTTGCGCCGAAGCCGGCGTTGCCCACCTGCTCAAGCGCCTTGTACAGCGAAACGCCCTCGGCTTCGGCGAAGTCCTGCAGGCCCATCCACGCGTCGGAGTTCGTAAGCGCGTTGTCGAAACCGCACCAGCTGCGCCACGCCGTCATGTCGGTGGGGTCGGCCAGCAGGTTCAGCTTCGTGTACGCCACCAGCGCACGCGCACGCGAGGAAACGCGCGGGTCACCCGAAAGCGTGCCGGCGGCACCGGCGGTGGACACGTTGAAGCCGCGGCGGCGCAGCAGCTTTTCCACCATCACAGCCCAGCGACGGTTCGCAACCACGACGCACGTGTGCGACTCCCGCACGTCCTGCTGGTTGCTCAGCAAATGGCGCAGGTACTTGGTTAGGCCGTTGAGCTCGTCTTCGGGCGTGTTCCACTTGATGGATTGCACGCCGGCAGGCAGCCCCGCCGCCTCGGGCGCGCGCTCAATGGCGGTCACGCTGTCGGAAACGTAAGCCGCATCCATTTCCCCGGCGCCGCATAGCGCGTTTGCCAAGCCGATGACCTGCGGGTTTCCGAACGACTCCTGCAAGTGGAACACCTCAACGTCGTGGCGAACAACGTCGAACTTCACGAAGCCGTCAACGTAGGGGTGCGCACCGCGCGCGGAGATTTTCTCGTTGGGGTTGCCTGCAACCATAATTTGCTTGTCGGCAAGCAGGCACAGCAGCGTTTGCTCGGAGTGCGAGATGTTCTGGAAGTCGTCGCACAGCACGTAGGCGAATTGCGCGCGCGCAGCTTCGCCCGCGTTGCTTTTCAGGTAGTTTGCCGCAAGCATAGGCGCCTCGGTGGAAAGCATGGCTCCGCGCAGCTTCAGGATGCGCGTGGAGAAGTTCAGCAGCTTGCCGGTTTCGGAACGGCCCTCAAAGCCGTCGCTCATCTCGTAGCTGGCCATCTTACGCTCAAGGTAGTTCAACATGCTGCGCAGCTTGCGCGGCTGCTCGCCGGTGGTCTTCAAATCCTCCAGGAAGAAGTTGTACTCGGCGTCGTTGAGGATTCGCGGCACGCGACCGGTGGCCTCGCGGGCGACGGGGGTGTCAAGCACGGCAACGGCGGCCTCAAGCGCGGTGCATACGCGCACGTTTTCGGCAGCGCCAGCGTTGTTGGCGGGAAGCGCGTGACGCAGGCGGTTGCGGAAAGCCTGCGCGGCGAACGCGTTCGTAACCGCTACTAATATAGAGTCGGGAGCCTGCCCGTTTTGGATAAGGTGGGCGCAACGCGCAACAAGCGCCTGCGTTTTTCCACTGCGAGCAGCGCCTTCAATCTTTGCGAGGCGACCGTCGAATGCAGCAATGGTATCGATCATGTAAAACTCCCTTCAGTAGCGGCTATCTGTGGCACCGCCGCTGCGCATAACACAGCGGCGGGGCGGTTTTCAAAAGTTAGCGACAACGTTAACCTATGCGGCCGGCGCTGGCCTAAAAGTTCATGAGTCGAAACAGCCCGGCTTCTTTTGACTCATTTAGGCTTCGAACGTCTTGCTTGTGCCGTCAGTATACTCTACCGTCCATGCGCTGTAGTCCACGGTAAACGTAGGCTCATCAAGTTCGAACACAAGCTCGGGTGGCTCAACGCCGCCGCCGTCTACGGGTGTCTCGTCCTCGGTTTCGGCGGCAACTAGTTCGGGTGACTCCAAAAACGCCTCATCGGCCGCGGCTTCGGCGGCCTGACGTTCGGCTTCGGCGGCCTCTTCGGCAGCCTTCGCAGCGGCCTCTTCGGCTTTTGCGCGCTCGGCTGCGGCCACGGCACCTGCTGCGGCCTGCGCGGCCCACGACTCGTCGGTGGGCATGCTAATGCGCGCCACGGACGCCTTCTCTCCCAGCTTACCGGAGTTGTACGCATCTCGTACAACGTTCAACATATCTGCGGCGCTCTCGTCGATGCTGCTCACATCGTTCATGCGCAGGCGCACAGGCAGCTGGCCGTTTTGCAGGTCGATCTCAAGCCACGTGAACGCAAGCTCTTGGCCGTTGTCAATCTCGCGCTGGCGCTTGTTATAAATGAGCGTTTGGTTGCCGATTTTGCGGAACTGGTTGCGGAACCAATCACGCATCACGCTGTTCCACAGATCATCGGAGCCTTCTTCGCCCGCATTCAAATACTGGCGCGTTCCCAGCTTCACCAACATGCGCATGGTGTTTTCCGCAGGCGCATTTTCGCTTGCGGCCGCGTGCGTGCGCACCAGCGTGGATGCCACGTACGTGTAGCTGCGGCCGACTTCCAAGCGTAGCTCTTCGGAGTCGATGCGCTCGTCTACGTCTAGGATCAGCGTCATGGAAGGTCTTGGTTGTGCCATGTCATTTCCCTCGATTCGTTGTGCGGCGGTGCGCCGGTGTTGGTGCCCTAAAAGGGCCAACGCCTGGTCATCCGCCTGGCTCCTCTTCGCTACTGAAAGTATAAATGCCCTGTTCAGAGCAAAATCATCCCGCAAGGATGATATGGGCGGCAGTCATACATCCCACCCTTATGATTCCCGCCAAGCCCACCGCCGTAGTATCGAATCACCCCATTGGAGACGCCGCGCCGCGCCGCATTCGGCCTTGCCGCCACCCTCCTCCCTCCCCCCTTGCAGGCGGCAGGGCCGAGGTGCAGGCGCCGCGCCGCGTCTCCAATGGGAAGACGAGTAAACGAGTAAGTAAAGGAGAGGAGGGGCATATGGCGAAACTTTCTTTGACTCGCCGCAGCTTCCTGAAGGCGTCCGCTATGGCGGGTGCTGCCGCAACCGTGGGGTTCGCAGCAGCGCCTTCCGCGGCTTTAGCCGAGGGTGCTGATCCGACGGCCGGTGAAATCAAGCGTATCCGTTCTTGCTGCCGTGCATGCGGCAAGGTTGAATGCGGTACGTGGGTTACCGTCCAGGACAACAAGGTGATCAAGGTTGAGGGTGACGAATCCAACGCTCACAGCCGTGGTCACTGCTGCGCGAAGTCTCAGTCGTCGATGCTCGCACTGTACCACCCCGATCGTTTGCGCTACTGCTTGAAGCGCACGAACCCCAAGGGCGAGGACGACCCCGGTTGGGTGCGCATCAGCCTGGCCGACGCGTTCGACGAAGCCGGCGCCAAGCTCAACGAGATTGTGGAGAAGTACGGCGGAGAGGCCAACTTCGCCATGGGCGGCACGTCCCGCGTGTGGGCACAGCCCCCGTACGGCACGCTGAAGTCCATCTTCCCGACCCCCAACGCCCACCTGGCGTACGAGATTTGCAAGGGCCCGCGTCACTTCGCCGGCATTCTGACCGACGAAATCGGCTCGCCCTGGATGGAAGTCGAGCAGGGTCCGTTGGTGTACGTGCAGTGGGGCACCGCAGCTGAGTACTCCAACTACGACTCCACGAACCGTACCGTTGTTGACTGCTCGCAGCGCGCTTACAAGCACATCCTCATCGATCCGCGTATGACGCCGCTGGGAAAGGAAGCCGACCTGTGGCTGCCGCTGCGCGTTGGCACCGACCTGTGCCTGTCGCTGACGTGGCTGAAGTGGATCCTCGATAACGAAGCCTACGACGACCTGTTCGTGCGTCGCTGGACCAACGCCCCGTTCTTGTGGAATCCTGAGAAGGACGGCCGCACGAAGAAGGGCTGGTTCCAGGAGATGAACGGCGGCATCGACATGGAGTCCCGTATCCTGACCGAGGCCGACGTCGACCGCGAGTGGATCAGCCAGTGGTGGGAGCCCGCAGACGAGAAGTACAGCTACCGCCGCTTCATCTGCTGGGATGAGAACAACAACAAGCCGACCTACTGGGACGCCGAGGCCTGCCAGTGGGAGGGCGAGAAGCATAAGATCCCGACCACCGGTACGTGGATCGAGCACCCCTACAAGCCCATCGTGGCCGATGCATGGTTGCCCGATCCGTCGCACTTCGCCGACCCGGCCGATCCGACCTACGATGCATACTGGAACGAGGGCAACGAGGGCGGCAAGAAGTCCAACCCCATGGGCCTGCCGAAGAACCCTGCGCTGTTCCCCGGCGGCGTTGAGATCAAGCTGAAGAACGGTTCCACCATCAAGGCTGGCACCGTTTGGGAGTCTTTCTCCGACAGCCTGTCCGAGTACACGCCCGAGTACTGCGAGAGCGTGACCGAGGTTCCGGCTGAGAAGATCGTCGAGGCCGTGAAGATCTACACCACGCGCCTGAACCCGCTGCACGGCAACGGCGGCATCCACTACCAGCTGGCTCCCGACCAAACGGGCCACGCGGTGCAGAACTCCCGCGCCCTGCAGCTGATTGCCTGCATCACCGGCAACTCCGACGAGCCCGCAGGTAACCGCGGTTCCTCTAAGGCCGAGGTTGACGGCTGCTGCGGCCGCGCGAACATGAAGGTTACCGACCACGAGCCGCACGACTGGGGCATCCGCAACGGCGTTGGCACCATGGAACTGGGCAACACCCCGCGCGACCTGTCCATCGACGATCAGATTCCGCTGATCCAAAACTTCGTGCAGTACCTTATCGACGAGAAGTCCCCGCTGGCCGAGCGCTACGGCAACCACGTGCCTACCGCCGAAGAGGCTCGCTGGATTGCAGAGCGCAAGGGTGGCGCGTACAAGAGCTCTCGCGCATGGCCTGGCCTGAAGACCAGCTTCGACAGCAACGCTAAGCAAATCTCCGCAGAGCGCTTCCCGCTGCTTCGTTACTGGAACCGCTGGGCTGACTCCGCAACCATTTGGGACTCCATCAACGGCATCGACACCCCGTATCAGATCCACGGCGGCGTGTGCATGTCCGGCGACTTCATGAACGAGTCCAACCTGCTTGAGGCCTGGGAGGCTCTGACCCGCCTGGACTTCTGGATGGACTTCAACCTGTGGAGCTGCCCGAACAACGGCTGCGCCGACATCGTCATCCCCGTCCTGCATTGGCTGGAGTGCAACACCGGCCGCGTGTCTCAGGGCGCTGGCGGCCTGTTCGGTGCTGGTCAGCGCACCGTTGAGCCGATGGGCGACTGCATCTACGACCCGGTTGCCGTTATCTGCCTGCACCTGGCAATGGCCAAGGCCGTTTCCGGCAAGGAACACCCGACGCGCGCCGACATCCCGGCAGACCGCACGGCTGTTATCTGGAACGACCGCGACATGAACTACGACGGCTGGAACAACCTGGACTACAACAACTTCGTGCAGATGGGCGGCGACGTTACCTACGAGCAGCAGGAGTACCGCGTGCTCAAGGACGCAACCGACTGGTGGCGCATCGAAGAGTTCAAGGACAAGGAGAACAAGCCCGAGCCTGTTATCCCGCCGTTCCCGAGCTATGCAGCCGCCGAGCAGCCTGCCCAGGTCATCAACGACGTGGCCGGCCCGGACTTCCCCGAGTACGCCGCGAAGTTCCAGGAAGAAGGCTGGTTCGACTGCCGCAAGTGGCATCCCGAGCGTTGGGGTACGTACCGCCGCTGGGAGATGGGTTACCGTCGTCAGCAGGGTGGCTACAACCTGTACGCCGCCGTCGACGAGAAGTGCGGCTTCATGACCCCGACCGCCAAGGTTGAGGTGTGGTCCACCATCGCCGAGACGTACATCCCGGACACCACCAAGACGTTCGCGGAAACCTGCAGCCCGGACCGCGCCGCCTACGACGGCAAGATTCCGGACATCGACAAGTTCCCGCACTGGTTCGAGCCGAAGAACTCCAAGGTTGAGGCTCCGCGCTACTACCACAAGGATCAGGCCGACCAGATCACCACGACGGACTCCTACATCAATGACAACTACAAGGGCGATCATTTGATGGAAGAGTACAAGGAGAACCTGCAGAAGTACGGCGACGACCACGCGTTCATCATGACCACCGGTTCCCGCCAGCCTGTGTACTTCCACTCCGAGCACCGTCAGCTGCCTTGGTGCCGCGAGCTGTGGCCGTCCCCGCGTGTTGAGATCAACCCGAAGGACGCCGCGCGCATGGGCATCGAGCAGGGCGATTGGGTATGGATTCGCACTCCTTGGGGCGCTGTGCGTGAGGTTGCCGACCTGTACTACGGCATCAAGGAAGGCACCATCAACGCCAACCACGCCTGGTGGTACCCCGAGATGGACACCGCAAGCCACGGCTTCGAGTTGGTTGGCATCAACTGCACCATGGACAAGTACGCCCAGTGCTGGGTGTGCGGCGCCTCGCAGCTGCGCGGTATCCCGGCGCTGATCTACCCGGCAACGGCTGAGAACTCTCCGTTCAAGAACCCGGTGCCGTGCGACCCGCAGGGCAACCCCGCCATCACCAACGCCAACGACCCGCGTTTGAAGGAATGGCTGTCCAACGACCCGCGCCTGGCCGACGCCAAGGTGGACCTGACCTTTGCTGACATGAACGCGAAGGGCTGCCAGCCGTCCATCCAGTCTCCGGATGCCCTGGCTTCCGGCAAGTTGCCCATGGGCGAGCGTGGCAACGACGCTCTGGGCGAATACGTCAATAAAGGTTCGCTGAGCGACAAGCTCGGCTCTTACAAATAAGGAAAGGAGGTAACAACCCATGGCTAATTATGCGATCATCACCGACCTGAACCGCTGCACCGGTTGCCTGGCCTGCACGGTTGCCTGCAAGGCGATCAACGGCGTCGACGTCGGCAACTTCTGGATCAAGACACTGCGCATCGGTCCGCATCCCATCGAGGGCGGCTCGGGCGATTACCCGGACGTGGAGATGTACTTCCTTCCGGTTCAGTGCCAGCACTGCAAGAACCCCGAGTGCGTGCGCGTGTGCCCCACGGGCGCATCCCACAT
>DJEE01000117.1 GCA_002431805.1 Eggerthellaceae bacterium UBA5906 | reverse complement strand
GAAGGCACCACGGGCGACGGCCAACTCATGGGTTTGGCCGTGGGCGGTCAGATGGACCCGCTGCCTGCCGCTATCATGAACTTCGACTACGGTAGCCCCGAGGCGTTCTACTCGGCCTGCCTGGGCATTCGCACCATCGTTGGCGGCATCATGATTAACGAACAGGGCCGTCGTTTTGCCAGCGAGGGTCTGCCGTTCCAGGCGCGTTCCAACGCCATTACGGCGCAGGCGCACTACGGTACCGACACCTGGCGCGTGGCGTCTTCCACCCAGGTTGGCAAGGACAAGGAAAAGGTTGAGGCAGCGTTCCAGTCGTTCATCGACAAGGGTTGGGGCTTCAAGGCTTCCTCCATTAAAGAGCTTGCTGGCATGATGGGCGTGCCCGCCGATACGCTGGAGTCTGAAATCGCGCGCTTCAACACGTTCTGCGATAACAAGAAGGACGAGGACTTCAACCGTCCTATGGAGAAGGCCACTAAGATCGAGGGCGACACCTACTACGCCGTCAAGCATCAGTCTTCTATCCTGGCAACCGTGTCCGGCCTGGTGGTTGACTACAACTGCAACGTGCTGGACTACGACAACAAGCCGATTGAGGGCCTGTTTGCCGCCGGTGGCGCTTCGGGCGGTTTCTTCTCCGGCAACTATCCGCGTCATATTTTCGGCCCGTCGGTCGGCCGTTGCGTCACGTTCGGTTACGTGGCTGGTCAGACCGCCGCGCAGGGGGTGAAGTAACTGATGGCAGAAGAGAAAAAGAACGCCGGTAAGAAGCGCTGGCCTATCGTTGTGGGCATCGTCGCTGCTGTGCTGATCGTTGCTGGTTGCGGCGGCTGGGCGTGGCATAACACGCCGAGCTTCTGCGGCACGGTGTGCCATGATTCCATGGGCAACCACTTGGCGAACTACGAGGGTACCGACGAGTCGAACGGCGCGGGTCTTGCCGCATGGCATGGCCAGCACGAGGGCACCACGTGCCTGGATTGCCACACCGCCGAGCTTGACGTGCAGGTGGCCGAGCTGCAGTCGCAGCTGGCTGGCGACACGGACAACCTGGGCTTAGGCGATCGCTATTACGTGGACAACGAGAAATGCCTGTCCTGCCACGGCGGCTCCTACGAGGAGCTGGCAAAGCAGACGGCTGACCTGGGCGAGTACAACCCGCATCAAAGCCCGCATGGCAACCTGAACTGCAATGAGTGCCACAAGGGCCACACTGCTCAGGTGGACACGTGTGGTCAGTGCCATGACAACGGCGGCCAAACGATGCGCGGCAACAATTAAGCTGCACATAGCGTAGCTGCAAGCTACAAACGCATGCGCAAGAAAGGCGGCGTCCCCCACGGGACGCCGCCTTTCGCGTTTTTGGGTGTTGCGCACGTAGGTGTTAGGGTTGAAACGGCGTTGTTGCTGACGTTTTGATGAAGCTGCTGCCAAAAATTTCGGTTATGTGTGCTGGCGATAGGCAATCCTTGGCCGAAAAGGAAAAGCAACGTAGCAAACGATAGGTTGCTTGGTATGAACGATTGTCCGCCGTGCTCGTTTGCTCAAAATCGATGATTGTCAGCGTGCTTTGATGCACATTATCGAAATTTTTGGCAGCGACCTCTTGATAGGCCCTGCAATGCATGTGGTTTGCAGGGCCTATTAAGCATGGTATCAATGAGGGCGCGGTGCCAGAGAAAGGGTGCTGCGCTAGAGCGTCTCGCCGGCTTCGATGGCGCGGTAGAGGTCGCGGCCTTGCGTGTCGACGGCCACGAACACGGGAAAGTCGTCGAGCATGATGCGGCGCAGGGCTTCGGTGCCCAAATCGTCCCAGGCCACGGTTTCGCTGACGGTGACGTGCTTGGCCAGCAGTGCCGCGATGCCGCCGACGGCTGCGAAGTACACGGCGCCGTTGCGCACGCAGGCGTCGATGACGGCCTGGTTGCGCTTGCCTTTGCCGATGCACGCCACAATGCCGGCGTCCATAAGCTGCGGCGTGGCAAAATCCATGCGGCTTGCAGTGGTGGGGCCCACGCTGCCAAGCGGACGACCTGCGGCGGCGGGGGTGGGGCCGGCGTAGAATAGCGTTTGGCCCGCAAGGTCGAAAGGCAGCGTGCCCGTGGCCTCAAGGGCTTGAAGCGCGCGGGCGTGGCCGGCATCGCGCATGGTGAAGGCGGGCCCACTCAAACGCACCTCTTGGCCAGCGTGAAGGCCTGCCAGCTGCGCCTTATCAAGCGGCAGCGTCAAACGTACGGGTTCGCTCATTTCTCATCACCCCAGGGAATCAAGTCAACAGAAGCGCTGCGCATGGCCGAGCACCCCATGTTCACGGCAACGGGAAGCGCGGCGATATGGCAGGGCGCGGTTTCCAGGTGCACGGCAAGCGCGGTGGCCGTACCGCCGAGGGCCGCAGGTCCGATGCCGGTGGCGTTGATGGCGTCAAGCAGCTCGGCCTCGCGCGCCGCTGCCTGTGGGTTGGCGGCGGGGCTTCCCACCGTGCGCAAAAGCGCATGTTTTGCCAGGCCAGCCACCTTGTCGAACGTAGCGCCCACGCCCACGCCCACGATAAGCGGCGGGCAGGCGTTGGCGGCTTTTTCGTGCACGCAGTTAAGCACGACCTGTTTCACGCCTTCCCAGCCGGCACCGGGGGCAAGCATGACCACGCGGCTGGCGTTGTCCGAGCCGCCGCCTTTGAGCAGCACGTGCAGCGTGGCACCGTGGCCGGGGCGGAAGGCAACCTCGGTAAACGCCGGCGTGTTGTTGCCGGTGTTCGTACGGTCAAGCAGCGCATCGGCAACCACGCTCATGCGCAGCTTACCATCGGTGTAGGCGCGCGCTACGGCATCGTTGACGCCGGAGAGGATGTTGCCGGGGACGCTTAGCTGTTCGCCGATTTCCAGGCGCACCCAGCACGTGCCGGTGTCTTGGCAGATGGGCACGCCATCCTCGCGTCCGATCCGGGCGTTTTCCAGCAAGCAATCCAGCACGCTTTGTGCGCGGGGCTGCGTCTCTTCGGCGCGCGTTGCCTCAAGCGCGGCCAGCACGTCGGGCCGCAGGTGCGTGGCGCACTGCCGCACGGCGCGGTACACGGCGTCGGCCACGGCGCTGGCCGTGAGCGCGCCTGCGGGCGCTGCGCTCGGGGCGCTGCCAGCGGTGCCTGGTTTGTTTTCCGCCGCCTTGCAAACGGTGGTGTTCTCGTCTTCCACGGTAGTCCTTTCGCTTGTTGTGGGATGCCCCTTATTTTCTGCCATGAACCCTGCGTCACGGGCGAATTTCACGTAATTCCTTACGTCAAAGCTGTTTTCCGCACGTCTTTATGGTGGGTGTTCGCGCATATGCGCAAAAGCCCGCGATGGGTGGGGTGGTGGGTGTTTTTCGCTACATCACCTGGTGAAATACAGAAGTACACCCCTGGCGGGTGTCGGAAGTTAGCTGCGGTGCAATCCATCATGCAACTCATCGATCGGCCGCCAAGGAGCGCGGTCGGGCGCAACGGGCTGCCCATGCCAAGTGGGCATCTTCCTCCCGGCGCGCTAGCACCATCATGCGCGCTGTCGTCGTATCGCCACCACGGCGGCGCGCAAAGGGGAACAAGGAAAGGAAGACACGTGGAAGCAGTTGCATCGTTTAGGCCGCGCACGCAAGCGGCGCGCGCCAAACAGAAAGGGGGCGCGAAGACCGGCGTCAACTGGCCTATGCTGGCCATTACGGTTGCAGTCGGCTTGGCGCTGTGGTTCTGCCCGGTTCCGGCGGGGCTTGAAGTGAAAGCCTGGCACATGTTTGCCATCTTCGCCGCCACCATCGTGGGCCTGATCATCAAGCCTTTGCCCATGGGAGCCATCGCCATCATGGCCATTACCGTGAGCGTGCTTACCGGCACGGTGGGGCTTAAAGATGGCTTGGCGGGTTTTTCGAACACCACCATCTGGCTGATCGTCATTGCGTTTTTCATCAGCCGCGGTTTCATTAAAACGGGGTTGGGCAACCGCGTGGCGTACCTGTTCGTGGAGCGCTTCGGCAAGAAAACGCTGGGGCTTGCGTACTCGCTTATTGCCACTGACCTGGTGCTTTCCCCGGCCATGCCGTCGAACACGGCGCGTGCCGGCGGCATTGTGTGGCCTATCGTGCAGTCGCTGTCGCACACGTTCGGCAGCCGCGCCGACGACGGCACGCAAAACCGCATCGGCTCGTTTTTGCACCTAACCGCCTTCCAGGGCGACATGATCACCTCGGCCATGTTTGTTACCGCTATGGCGGCCAACCCCTTGGCCGTGCAGCTTGCCGCCGATACTGCCGGCATCGAGATCACGTGGGTGGGCTGGTGCATCGCCGCGTTGGTTCCCGGCCTGGTGGCGCTCATAGTTGTACCGTTGGTGTTGTACAAGCTGAACCCGCCTGAGGTAAAGGAAACGCCCGACGCCGCCGTGGTAGCCCGCGCCAAGCTTGCGGAAATGGGCCCGGTGACCAGCGCCGAGAAGAAGATGATCTTCGTGTTCGCGCTGATCTTGGTGCTGTGGATTGTCGGCAGCTCCATCAACCTCTCTGCTACCACCACCGGTTTCATCGGCCTGTCCGTGCTGCTGCTTACCAATGTGCTCACCTGGGACGATGTGAAAAACGAGAAAGGCGCGTGGGACACGCTTGTGTGGTTTTCCGCGCTGGTGATGATGGCCGGCCAGCTGAACACCCTAGGCCTTATCCCGTGGTTCGGCAACCTGATGGCCGGCAGCGTCGGCGGCATGAACTGGGTGGTTGCCCTGCTTATCCTGGCGCTGGCCTATTTCTTCAGCCACTACCTGTTCGCTTCGGCAACTGCGCACGTGACCGCCATGTACGCCGCGTTTTTAACCGTGGCCATAGCCGCAGGCGCGCCGCCGATGCTCACCGCGCTGGTGCTGGGTTTCTTCGGCAACCTGATGGGCTCGCTTACCCACTA
>DJEE01000140.1 GCA_002431805.1 Eggerthellaceae bacterium UBA5906 | reverse complement strand
GGTTCCTTGGAAGAACACGCCGTCTTCGGCAACCAGCTGACGCCCCGTATGCTTCTCGAAATAATACACGAAAACGGACTTCATAACGGCCACGGCAGGAATAGATGCCAGCATGCCCACAAGCGAACCCGTAAACCCGCTCATTGCGCCGCCGATAGCGCTGCCCGCCATCAACGCGATAAGCGTGAGCGCCGGGTGGATGTCAACGGACGATGCCATGATTTTCGGCGAGATGAAGGTGTACACCACCTGTTGGATGGCGATGGTGCCCACCAGGGCAACCAGCGCAATCCAGGGGCTTACGAACACGCCGACGATGGCAGCCAAGCCGCCGCCAAGCCAGGGACCCACAATGGGAATGATGTTCAAGATGCCCGTAATAACGCCAAGCGCCGCGTAGTTGGGAACGCCTGCGATTGCAAACAAAACGCCGCAACCCAAACCGATGATGGCGCACTGGATAAGCGTGCCTTTGATGTAGCCGCCCATAACGCGCGTGAACGTTACGTGCAGCATGGTCATGGTTTCGGCATGGCGCGGGCCGGCTAAGCGCATGGTTTCACGGCCGATTGCCGGCAGCTCGATTAAAACCCAGAACGCAATGACCAGGGCAAAGCCTATGGCCATACCCGTGTTTACCAAACCGGTGCCAAACGCCACCATGCCCGTGGCGCTTTGGCGCGCAACATCGGACGCTGCGGAGCCCAAGGCAGATAGAGCTTCGTTGAGATACCGCTGCACCGAGTCGTTCTGAAACACATCGGAATACTGCGCATACAGGCCGTTGGCCGAGTTCATCAGGTCGTTGATATAACCCGGGACGCTTTGGATGAGGTTTGAAAACTGGCCGCCAAAACCAAACGCCGGAGAGAACATCAAGAAGAACACCAACGCCAAGACAACCACCATCAGCACATAGGCGATGCCGGTTCCCACAACGCGCGGAACCCCTTTAGCCTCCAGCTTGTTCACCGTGCCACGCAGGCAGAACACGATGACAAGCGTCCACAGCATTATTCCAACGGGCACGCTTAAGATGTTTATGAGATACACGACAACGCCCGTAAGCAAAATGCCGCCTACGATAGTCCACACAAGCAAAAACCAGTGCTTGGTTCTTTCCATACGTTGGTCTACGTTGTCTGACACCTACATCGACCCCTTGCCACGCAATGCCAACTTATTCTTTGGGCTTGGTTTCGCCGTACGTGAAATAGGCGGGCTGGTCGTCAGCGTCGGCCTCTATCGTTGCGGAAGTTTGGGCCGCTGCGGACTGCTGAGCTTCCCCAGCAGCATCGTCGGCAGCACCAGCCAAAGCTGCTGCCTGAGCCTTTGCCTTTGCCTCGCCCAACGCGATGGACTCATCGCTGGCACGCTTTGCTTTTAGCTTGTCGCGCACTTTGGCTGTAACGTTGTTCATAATTTCCACAGGCGCGTTCGTGACGGTTTCAACTGCACCAACGGCATTAGAGGCGGAATCGGTGATTTCGCTTACGTCTTCAAGAATTTGGTCTACACGCATAATCTCAAGATTTGCAGCATCAACCGTCAAAGAGACGCGATCAACCAGCGGGTCGACTTTGTCGGCCACAGGCTCGAGCGATTTCGTGATGCGCTGCACGCTCTCAAGCGCCGGATCAAGCTGTTGCTTCATCTCGTCAACCGTGGTGCGCGTTTTTCGAACCGTCATGATGAGCTCAACCACAAACCACACAAGCGCAATGCCAACCACAACGTACACAACGGGCAACACCACGCCCATAATCTCGCCGAATTCCACCAAACGCCTCCTTTATATGCCACAGTCTTGGGCCACTATAGCACGCCCGGCAAAATAGTAACCAATGCGCGCAGCGGTTTACACCCGCCATTCATAGCGGTTGCGCAGCGGTTACCTTCACTTAGACGTGGGGTTATTATCCGACGCTCCAGCGCTTTCATTGCCGGACGCGGGAGCCTTCCCACCCGCCTGTTGTTGCGCGCGCAACGCCGCGGCATGGGCAGCCTGGGCGCGATCACGCGCGGTGGCTTCAACGCGATACGCTTCCCACCCGCGCTCGGACGGATGATAGAAGCACCCACGCTCCAAACCCTCAGGCAAGTAGCGCTGATCTACCCAGCCACCTGGGTAGTTGTGCGGGTATTTGTACTCGCCATAGTTTTCCGAGCCGGGGCGATGACGGTCGCGCAGGTAATCGGGCACGTCGCGTTTTGGCCCATGGCGCACTTCGGCAAGCGCGGCGTCTATGCCCGCTTCGGCGGCGTTGCTTTTCGGAGCAAGCGCAATGTACACCGCCGCCTGCGCTAGATTGATGCGGCATTCCGGATAGCCGATAACCTCGGCGGCCTTAAACGCCGCCTCTGCCACCAGCAGCGCCTGCGGATCGGCGTTGCCCACGTCTTCAGACGCGTGAATGAACATGCGCCGCGCAATGTACTTCGGATCTTCGCCGCCGTCGATCATGCGCGCCAACCAGTACAGCGCGGCGTCAGGGTCAGACCCGCGCATCGATTTGATGAACGCGGATATGATGTCGTAATGCATGTCTTTGTTCTTGTCGTAAGGCAAAGCGCGATGCGGCGTTGCGCTTTCAACCTGCGCCTTCGTGATTACTGCAGGGTTTTCCCGCGTACCGGGCTTTTGCATGCCCGCCGCAAGCTCAAGCGTGGTAAGCGACGCACGGCCATCACCGCCCGCCAGCAGCACAATTGCGCTGCGCGCATCGGGCTGCAACCGATAACGGCCCGCCAAGCCGCGCTCGTCTTGCACCGCACGATCAACCAAGCGGGCGATATCCCCGTCGGACAGCCCGTGCAGCTCGACCACGCGCGAACGGCTGATAAGCGCGGAATTCACCTCGAAAAACGGGTTTTCCGTGGTAGCACCCACCAACACCACCACGCGGTTTTCAACCGCATGTAGCAACGCGTCCTGTTGGCTGCGGTTAAAGCGGTGAATTTCGTCTACGAACAAAATGGTGCGCGAACCGTTGAGCGCCAAGCGCTTTTCGGCAGCGTCTATTTCGCGCCGCAAATCAGACACGGTGCCGCCAATGGCCGACACTTCCACGAACGCGGCTTTCGTGGTTTCGGCGATAACGTGCGCAATGGACGTTTTCCCTGTTCCTGCAGGGCCGTATAAAATAACGGAGCTTACGTTGTCCTGCTCGATTGCCGTGCGCAGCCAGCTGCCCGGCCCCACCGCGTCAACCTGCCCTACCACGTCCTCAAGCGTGCGCGGGCGCATGCGCACCGCCAGCGGTGCTACCTGCTGCTTACGTTCGTTTTCCATTGCGGTGAAAAGTGTGTCCATACGCGCCCCTTGCTTGATTGCTAGGCACCCATCATAACATGCGAACGTTTGTTTGCCTAGAAGAAAAATCAGGCGTGCTTTGCCAACGAAAAATCCTTATGCGCACGCCAGCGCGCCCCTTGCAAACATTCAGGTTACGCTCTGCAACGTTTCGGGGAACCTGTCAAGACTTTACTTTGATTTGAAGCCCCATATACTCAAAGACAGGTTCCGCCCTTGTAGCCGTACTTTTGCGATGGACCGATGCTATTTATGAGGGAGCTCAAGATAGCCTGTGAAACGGAGATTCGCGCCCGTTGGCACGAAAGCCGGGAAGCATGCTGCGAGCACCCACCTTGACTGAGGTGGGTTCATCCTTCCGGCCAGGGGCGGGACTTTTTTATGCCCCGGGAAATTTCAGCACAAACGTGGTGCCCTCGCCCGGCGCACCTTCCACGCTGATAACGCCACGGTGGTACTGCACCGCATGCTTCACGATGGCCAGGCCAAGCCCCGTGCCACCCGTTTCCTTCGAACGGCTTTTATCCAAGCGGAAAAAGCGCTGAAACACCTTCTCACGCGCCTCAACGGGAATGCCCGGGCCCGTGTCGGCAACGCGCACCGTTACCACCGAGTTTATGTCGCCCTCGGCGCCCGCTTCGCGCAACGTGGCAATATCTTGTTGCGATGCCGAATCCTGCGACACGCTTACGGTAACGCTTCCGCCTTCGTGGTTGTAGCGCACGCCGTTTTCGATAAGGTTGTACAGCATTTCCTCGGCAAGCGTCTCGCTGCCGCGAATGAGCGCTTCATCTCCCATAACTTGGATGGAAACGCCCTGGTCAGCCGCAAACGACGTCAAACGCCCCGCCATGCGCTCAGCAACGGCCTTCGCATCAATGGGCAGCTCCTCGCGCGTAAACGCGCTTTCGTCAAGCTTCGACAGCGTGAGCACGTCGTTGATAAGGCCACGCATCGCTTGCGCCTCGTCGTAAATAAGGCCTGCGAATTTCTGACGGTCGCCGGGCAACACCATATCGTTTTTCATAAGCTCCGCGTAGCCCGAGATAACCTGCAAGGGCGTTTTCATCTCGTGACTTACGTTGCTTGAGAAGTCGCGGCGCATACTTTCCGCTTCGGCAAGCTCTTTGTTCTGCTTTTTAAGCAGCACCTGCTGGTCGTCGATGCGACGCAGCAAGGGCACCATTTCCTCGTAGATCTCATTTTCCAGCGGTTCGGCCATGTCAAGCGCGTCAATGGGTTTCATGATGTGCTTTGTGAGCGCGCGGGACAGCAAAAACACCAGCCCCGCCGCAACCACCAGCGCAACAAGCACGGGAATGAGCATCTCGCCTAGAAACGCGAACAGCGAATGGCGCGTTTCCGACAAGCGCACAATGCGCCCATCGGAAAGCTTTTCGGCCGCATACACGGTGTCGGTGCCAAGCGTGTCGGAATAGCGCATGCTCACAGCTCCGCCCGCGCGCGCAGCTTCTTGCACTTCAGGCCGCGTGGCGTGGTTGTCCATAAGGTTGGCATCGGCTTGACTGTCGTACAGCACCAGGCCGCTTTCGCTGATAAGCGTGTAGCGCGTTGCCCCGCTGAACTGCTGCGACAGCATGGTAGTGGCATCGGTGGACGGCGCATCGTTAAGATACGACGCCGCACGGCTTGCCGCATCGGAAAGAGCACGCTCGGCATCGTGCTCGTACGAGAAGTAGAAAATGCTGGTGATGACCACCGCAAATGCCAGCACAATGCCAAGCGTGAACGCTAAAACGCTATTGAAGATGCGACCCGAAAGGTTTTTAACGTGATTGCTTGTAGGGCTCATGCGTCAACCCTATTCCGCCTGCTTCATGCAGTAGCCTACGCCGCGAACGGTTTTAATGTAGCCGTCAGCACCCGAACACGCATTGGACAGTTTCTGGCGCAGCGTTTGAATGTGCACGTCCACCGTGCGCGTCTCGCCCACAAACGTCATGCCCCACACGTCTTCAAGCAGCTGGCCGCGCGACAACACGCGCCCCTCGTTTTTCATAAGCGCGCGCAGCAAATCGAACTCTTTGAGCGTAAGCTCAACGGTAGTACCACCTGCGGTAACGGTGTGCGCCATTACGCTCAGCTCAATGGGCCCGCACACAAGATCGTCACCCGGCGCAGCCACCGGCGCGGCGGCGCGACGCAGCAGCGCGTTCACGCGGCTGACCAGTTCCATCATGCCAAACGGCTTTGCCAAGTAATCATCGGCACCAGCGTCAAGGCCTACTACTTTATCGAATTCCGTGCCCTTTGCCGTAAGCATCATGATGGGCAGATGCTTCGTGGAATGATCGACGCGCAACCGGCGCAGCACCTCAAGGCCGTCCATTTCGGGCAGCATGATGTCAAGCAGCACCAGGTCGGGAACGTTTTCACGGCAGGCGGCGAAAAACTCGCGAGCATTCGCAAACCCGGTGGCGCTCAAGCCAGCTTGACGCAACGCGTACACCGTTAAATCACGAATGTTGGTGTCATCTTCCAAATAGTAAATCATCGCTTCCGCCCTTACCCGCTCTGAAAGTCCCGGCCACTCGCAGGGCCTGCGCTTCTCTTCGCGCAATATACCCAGGTCACCATAGCACGCTTTACCCGTTGCTGCCCAGGTGCATATATCCGCCTGCAAGGTTTTACGCTCCCTTTACAATACGGGCTTTATACTTCTTCCCTGCCTGCGTCGGGCAGCGTATGCTCGCCTGTTGCGCGGAAAACTGCCCAGCTTGCAATACGCTGCGCGTCGTCGCCCATGCGCTCGAAGTACTTCGCAACCATCAAAAGCTCCGTAAGATGACGCGCGCCCGCGTTCTCGCTGCGAATCAAATCCACAACCACCTGCTCACAGCGATCATACAGGTCGTCCACCGTATCGTCCATGGCGTACACGCGCTGCGCCAGAGCCACATCCGCATCGGCAAACGCCTTCGCCGCCAGGGCAACCATGTTCGACACCGCATCCGTTGCCTGCCTGAACTCGTCAGACAGATGAGAGACGGCCTTCGGCGTAAGCTGCTGCGACAGATACGCCACGTCGCGCGTCATCTCGTCGATGTGCGTAAGGTCGCTTACGATGCGGAACGCACCTGTAACCTCTCGCAGGTCATCGGCCACCAAGGGCTGCTGCATCAGCATGATGTCAAGGCACCTGTCCTCAATGGACGCGCGCAAACGACGGCTCATCTTGCCGCCCGCAATCACCCGCTCGCCCGCCTCGGCATCGCCGGCAAGCGCACGACCGGCGGCACGCACATCAAGCACCGATTTCTCACCAAGCTGGTTGATAAGCGCGCTTAAGTCCTCCAGCTTCTCGATATATTTCGTGCGAGTTTGCATTAGCTGAACCTTCCCGTCAGGTAATCCTTCGTTTTCTGCTGCGCAGGGTTGCTGAACAGCTGCTTGGTGGGGCCAGCCTCAATAAGCTCGCCCAGGTAGAAAAACGCGGTTTTGTCCGCAACGCGCGTGGCTTGCTGCATGTTGTGCGTCACAACCACCACCGTGTGCTCACGCGCCAGCTGTACCATCAGCTCTTCGATCAGCGCCGTGGAAATAGGGTCAAGCGCGCTGGTGGGCTCATCCATAAGCAGCACCTCGGGCTTTGTTGCCAGCGCACGCGCAATGCACAAGCGCTGCTGCTGGCCGCCGGAAAGCCCCAGCCCGCTTTCGCCCAGCTTATCGCGCACCTCATCCCATAAGCCCGCGTCGCGCAAACACCGCTCCACCAGCTCGTCGGCATCGACCTTCGGCAACTTGCCCATGCGGCGCGGACCGTACAAAACGTTGTCGCGGATAGACATGGGAAACGGGTTGGGATGCTGAAACACCATGCCCACCCGCACGCGCAACGCATAGGCATCGCCGGCGAAAATATCCTGCCCAGCCACTTCGATGGAGCCCTGCGTACGCACGCTTGGCACAAAATCGCACATGCGGTTGAACGTGCGCAGCAGCGTTGACTTACCGCAACCCGAAGGGCCGATAAAGGCCGTGGCGCGATTTTTCGGGATGTCGAGCGTGATGTCCTTCAACGCCTGGAAGTCGTCGTACCACAGGTTGAAATCGCGGATGGAGATCATGGGCTCATCCTTCGCCACGGCATCGTTGATTATCGTGTTCGCCATACGATCAGCCGAACCTTCCCGTCAGGTAGTCTTGCAAACGCTTGTCTTTCGGCTGGCTGAACAGCTGCTTCGTCGGCCCAGTTTCCACCATATCGCCCACGTAGAAAAACGCCGTCCTGTCCGATACGCGCGTGGCCTGCTCCATGTTGTGCGTCACGATGATGGCGCAAATGCCCGCCTGGGCAATGGAGCGGATGGTTTCTTCCACCGTGAACGTGGAAATGGGGTCAAGAGCGCTGCACGGCTCGTCGAACAGCACCACGTCAGGGTGCATGGCAAGCGTGCGCGCAATGCACAAGCGCTGCTGCTGGCCACCGGACAGCGCCATGGCGCTGTGGTCAAGCTTGTCCTTCACCTCGTCCCACAGCGCGCCGGCACGCAAGCTTTCCTCAACAAGCGCATCCGCCTCGTCGCGCCCGCGCACCAAGCCGTGGCGTTTCGGAGCGAACAGAATGTTGTCGCGGATGGACTTGCGAAACGGCGTAGGCTGCTGGAACACCATGCCGATGGACTTGCGCAGCTCGAACAGGTTTTCCTTGCGCGTGTTGATGTTGCGCCCGTGATAGTGCACCTCGCCGCCTATTTTGCACTTGGGGATTTCGCGGTTCATAAGGTTCAGGCAGCGCAAAAACGTTGACTTGCCGCAACCGGAAGGGCCGATAAGCGCCGCGACTTCACCTGCCGCAAACGCAAGATCGGTGGGATGCAGCGCTTCGTTGCCCGCGTAGGACACAGTTAACCCATGCGTTTGCACCAGCGGCCCTGCGGTTGGCGCAGCCTGCGCCGCACCTTCGTTTTCCCTTGTCATTCGCTTGTCAGCCTCCTTTCCAGATACTTGCCGATCACGCGTGCCAAAATGTTGAACAGCAGAATGCACACCATCAGCACGGCAGCCGTGCCGTTTGAGATGGCCGTCAGGTCAGGCACCACGCCTTCGCTGTTGATCTTCCAAATATGCACCGCCAGCGTTTCTGCCGGGCGGAACACGTTCCACGGACATGCCGGGCTGGTAAGGTCGAAGTTCGTGAAATCAAGCACGGGGGCCGATTGCCCTGCCGTGAAGATAAGCGCTGCAGCTTCACCGAACACGCGGCCAGCAGACAGCACCACGCCGGTGACGATGGCGGGCATTGCGGCAGGAAGCAGCACGTGGATGGTGGTTTCCCAACGTGTCAGACCCATTGCCAGGCCCGCGTCGCGCTGGCTGCGCGGCACATCTTCAAGCGCTTGCTGGATAACGCGCACCAAAATGGGGATGTTGAACATGGTGAGCGCCACCGCGCCGGCGATGATGGAAAAGCCCCATCCCATATACAGCACAAAGAACAGAAAACCGAACAGGCCCACCACGATAGACGGCAAACTCGACAGCGTTTCGATGGCCGTTTTCGCCACCGCCGTTGCCGCGTTGTCCGGCGCGTACTGCGACAGGAAAATGGCCGCGCCCAGCGAAAGCGGCACGCTGATAAGCAGCGTGAGCACCAGTAGATAGAAGCTGTTGAACAGCTCGGGGCCAATGCCGCCGCCCTCTTTGAACTGCTGCGGCTTGCCCGTAAGGAAGCTCACGTCGAACAGCTTCGGCGCTCCGGCTACCAAGATGTACACCACGATAGCCGCCAGCATAATCATGACGAACGCCACGATAGCGGTTAGGATGCCGGTAGCAATGCGGTCTTGCCGGTTGATGCGGCGCACGTGCGCCGCCATGTTGAAGTTAGCCACGCTTTGCCGCCCCCTTGCGCCCGATAAGGTGAATGATCATGATGAACACAAGCGACATGACCAGCAGCAGCAGCGCCAACGACCACAGCACATCGTTGTACACCGTGCCCATAGCCTCGTTGCCCATGCCCATGGTAAGCACGCTTGTAAGCGTAGACGCGGGCGTGAACAGGCCCGATGGCATTTGAATGGCGTTGCCGATAACCATTTGCACAGCCAACGCCTCGCCAAAGGCGCGCGTCATGCCCAAAATCACGGCCGTCATAAGCGAGGGCGCGGAGCTTTTCAGCACCACGTTCCAAATGGTTTGCCACCGCGTGCATCCCAGCGCATAGCTGCCTTCGCGATATTCCTGCGGCACGGCGGCCAGCGCATCAATGGACAAGCTGGTGATGGTGGGCAAGATCATGACGGCAAGCACGATTGCGCTTGAGAATATGCCGAAGCCGGTGATGGTTTGCCCCATGGCATCGGCCGCGCCGCGCACCCACGCAACGATAACCGTTAGGCCGATCAGGCCATAGACCACCGACGGAATGCCCACCAGCAGCTCCACGAGCGGTTGGAACACGCGGCGCCCAAAGCGCGGCGCCACTTCCACCACGAAAATAGCGCTACCAAACGCAATGGGCAGCGCGAACAAGGTTGACAGCAACGTTACGGAAAACGAGCCGGCAATCATGGGCAGCGCGCCTACCGTGGGCATGCCGTTCACGTCGTCCTGATGCGGGTTCCACGTAGTTCCCGTCAAAAACGACCCCAAATCTATGCCGTCGGCGGTAAACGTTGCAATGCCGCGCCCGGCAACCATGGCCACGAGCGTGACAACAAGAAGCGCCACGAGCACAATGCACGCGCCCGTGACGCCCCTGCCAACCCGCTCAATCATCTGTTTCGTCAGCCTACCGGCTGACGAACCTCTCGACACTGCGGCCAGTTGAGGCACCCCGCCTTGCGGCGAAGTCGAAGGCTTGCGTACCGAAGTACGCGGCGCCTCCGCCTTCCCCACAATTCGGGGCACCTCAACTGCCCTCGCTGACTTTCGTTGAATCTGCGAGTCTTTCTTCATTACTTGTTAGAAACCTTGCCGCTTGCGTCTTTCTCCACCTTCATGCCAGACATGGGGATATAGCCCTGCTGCTCAACCAGGCCGCCCTGCACTTCGTCGCCCATCATGTACTCGATGAACGCCTTCGTGGCCTCGTCGGGGCTTGCGGCGGTGTACATGTGCTCGTAGGACCAGATCTTCCAGGAGTTGTCCTCCACGTTCTTGGAAGTAGGCTCAACGCCGTCAACCTTTAGCGCCTTGAAGCTGCTGTCGTAATAGGAGAACGCCACATAGGAAATGGCGCCGGGCGTGCTGGCAACCATCTTGGCGGCCGTGCCCGAGGAATCCTGCTCCTGCGGCTTAAAGGAATCGGGCACCTTCGTGCCGGCCAGCACCGCGTCCTCGAACGTGGCGCGCGTGCCGGAGCCGGATGCACGGTTGATGACGGTAATCGGCTCGTCAGCGCCGCCCACTTCGCTCCAGTTGGTAATCTCGCCCATGAAGATCTTCTTCAGGTCCTCAAGCTTGATGTCGCTTACCGTGACGTCGTTGTTCACAATGGGGCCCATGCCAACGATGCATACCTTGTTGTCGGCGATCTTGGAAATGTCGGAAGAATCCTTCAACTTCGACTCGGCGAACACGTCGGAGTTTCCAATTTGCACGGCACCCTGGGCAATCTGCGTGACGCCCTGACCCGAGCCGCCGCCCTGAACGGTAATCTGAACGCCAGGGTTTTCCTGCATGAACTGCTCGGCGGCCGCCTCGCACAGCGGCTGCAGCGCGGTAGAACCAACCGCCGTGATGGTGCCGGAAAGCGCCTTCTTCTCAGCCGTGGTGCTAGACGAGCTTGCGGACGTACCCTCAGAAGCGCTGTTCGAGCTTCCGCAGCCTGCCAGGCCAAAACCCGCAACGGCCAGCGCGGACATGCCCGCAATGCCGATGAAGCTGCGGCGGCTGATGTAAGAACCCTGCATGATACGTGTTCTCCCTTCGGATGATTTCTCTCTTAAATCATGTGAGCTTGCGAAGGGGATACTACGCGGCCGAAGAACGCAGCTGCGCGGCAATAGCCGTCTATGACCGAAGCGTGACAAGGTTTTACTGCGCGCTTACAAAACAGCCCGCATTGCTTTACACGCGCTTATCACGCCGTGCGCGCCTTTACAAACGGTCCGCATGCCTGTTGCGATACAATAAAAACGTTGCGCACAGCTGATGTGCCTGCCGCGGCGGGAATGAGGGACCGCCGGCTTGTTGCGGCACACCGGCCACAAAGCATCAAGCGAAAACGCATAAAGGGGATATCGATATGAAACTTTCCGCCCGGAACTCGCTTCAAGGCACCGTTATAGCCATTCAGCCCGGCGCCGTGAACGCTATTGTGAAGATAGAGCTGCCCGATGGACAACTGGTCACCTCGTCCATTTCCATGGAAGCGCTGCATGACCTGGACTTACGCGTAGGGCAAAAAGCCTACGCCGTCATCAAAGCCTCCGACATCCTCGTTGGCGTAGACGAGAACTAGGAAAGCGCGCCAAAGCTTGCAAAAGGCTTTGGCGCGCTTTCTGACTGCCTGCTATGTGGTTAGCGTTTGCGTGAACACGGGGACGGAGGTGGTGTTCACAATGACCGTTCGGGAATGCGAAGGGCGACCGTGAACACCACCTCCGTCCCCGTGTTCACGACATCTCCCCGCGAGTCGCATCTCTGTTAACGGTGGCTCTTTGCAGGCTAACCCCTGGTAAGCGGCGCTACTGCGCGCAGCACCGCATCTTTGGCCGCTGTGGCCGTTGCGCCGTCTTCCATGGTGAAAATAAGCGAACCGGCGAAGCCTGCGTCAATGGCCTCGGAAAACCACATGCGCGGCGGGTTTTCAACCACGCCCACGCGTTGCGCCGCCCCAAGCGCCGCCTGCTCTATGCGCGCGGCACGCTCATCAAGGCCCTCGCCCGTTCCTTCCACCACCAGCGCCAACGTAACCTTACCCGTAGGCGGCAAATGCGTCAGCGACGTTTTGTTGATGATGGAATTTGGGATGACCACCGTTTCGCCTTTGCTGTTCGTGATGGTGGTATGACGCCAGTTCACGTCTTTCACCACGCCAACAGCCCCACCAACGGAAATGTTGTCGCCGGGCGCAACAATACCCAGCAAGCTTACCTGCACGCCGCCGATAAGGTTTGAAATGGTGTCTTGAAAGCCCAGCGAGATGGCAATACCGCCAATGCCCAGCGCCGTGATGGCTGCCGAAACGTCGATGCCGAAACAGGTGGAAAGCGTTACCGAACCGCCAACGATCCACACAACCGCACGGCCGATGTTGATGAAGATGGACGACGAGGGAAGCTCTTCGGAGTAATTCAGCACCTTGCGCAAAAACTTCGTAAGCAAATGTCCCACAAACGCGGTAAGGCCCAAAATGATAACCGCCGTGATGGCTTTTCCAAGCCAGGCATTGCCGCCCACAAAGCCGATGATGCTGTATTCCAAATCTTCCATGCAGTACCTTTCTGTAGCGCCGCGCCGCGCAAACCGAAGGCCGCGCCTTGCAGCGCGGCCTTTCACCTGCTATTCAACCGTTCCGTACACCTGACCCCACGCGTGCCCGCCTATAGCGGAATTGAGCTGATCGCACAAGCGCTGCCGCGTGAACGTGCTAGGCGGCAGAAGCCTGATAATCTCGTTCAAGTCTTCAGGCAAATCGAACGACTCCGCCGCCACTACCACGTCAAGGCGCCGCACGAACTTGCGCCCGTCAACGAACACGTAGTCGATCACGCGTTGCAGCTGCCCATAATGCTCGCTGCGCTTCGTGTTTGCCTGCAAGGTTTGGGCCATGGCCTACAGCTCCACGTCGGGACGATACGCATCGGTGCCCTCAACCGCAGCGGCCAGCGCACCGGCATAGGCAGGGGTTGCCGCACCGACGGCTCGCAAGAATTGAGCGCCCGCGGCACGCAGTTTCAACGCATCGTCAACAACCACATCGGGGCAATAGTAAGGATTTTCTTGCGTAGCTTGGCCTTGCTTAGGGTTGTGCTCCGCCACGTCAAGCTGCGCCAACACCGGCAACGGCGTTTTTGCCGCCTGCTTTGCCAATGCGCATGCAACATCAATGGGAGCCTTTGTGGAAAAGCCCGCCACACTGGCCTCGAATTCCGTCATAACCGCCAGCGCCTCTGCAAACGAGGAGCGTCCATCGGCAAGCGTTCCATCGGCAGAAACGTCGACGGACGCAAACACCGGCAAACCACTTACCTGGCGCACACCCATAAGCGCGCACTTAAGGTCAACAGAGTTGGCAAACCCGTTCAAGTAAAAGCCGTCAAGCTGCATCCCCTCGCATGCACGTGCCGCGCGCGCATATTGGTCGCGGTTCTCGTTTAGCGACGCCTTGCTGGAAGGGTCAAGCGGCAGGCCGCACGGCCCTAGTTCCACCAGCACATGCTGCGGACGCAGCTCGTTCGCAGCGTCAAGCGCCGCGTGCGCCAGCTCGGCCATGCGATCTTCCATGCCGTAATGTGCCAGGTGCGCCGGCGTCATGCCGGCGGTTTCGGTAACCAGGCATTGCGCGCCGGCCAACAAGTTCAGACGCAGCGCGTCTTTGGCGGCCTCAGGCTCCATGAGCGTTGCGTATTCGATATCGCCCGGTTCCGTGAAACCCTGGCGGGCAAGCACGGAAGCAACGGGGCTGGAAAGCACAAGCATATCGCGGTGAAACCGCAGCTGAATATCAGGCATGGGAATATCCTTTCGACGGTCTTCATCATACCAAAGAGCCCTGCGCACAAAGGCCACACGCCGCGCCCGCACACAAAAGACGAGCCGCCAAAATACGCTTATTCGTCCGTACGCACATGTTCCCAACGTTCGAAAACACGCGTATGAACTGCGGAAATGCCGCTTACCGACAGGTTTGGCAACGAACAGGTAACGTTGCGACCTGGGGCTTCACGAACCATTCACGGGCGAACCATCCCAAAGTCACCCATGCGACACGTTTGCTTCAAGACCCGCGGTTATACTAGGCCTTGCAAACGGGATATTCCCTTTCCACCGTTTGCCTGCTTCCCATAGCAGTTCGCGATGCCAACAGGGCATCGCTCCTCCCCTCCTCTTTAGGGCCGCAAGCATTCCCTTTCCCCTCGCTTGCGGCCCGCTCCTTTTTTCGAGCAAGAAAACACACGAAGGCCCTTCTGCATACACGCAGAAGGGCCTTCACTGTAAATGCGGCTGGTAACTTACCGCAACGTTTCCCGTAAGGACCGAAGCACTGCACTATCTCGGCGAACCGCACCGCTTGCGAAATCGCAAAGCAATGTATAGAAGCAGCTCCCATACGCCTCATGCATAGAACTTGCCAGCATAGGCAGCCAGACGCCCAGGTGGTTTTCCGCAAACTCCAGCGACTGGCTAATGCGACGTTGCAACAATTCCCACTCAGCCGCCTGTGCATCTGAGCACATCAGCAATGCAAGCTTTGCCATGAAATCACACTCGATGCCGATAAAGTCGTCCGCAACGTGCGGATAGCTCGCCGGCAAGAATCCTGCCTCGCGATACGCCTCGCGCACCTGCAAAACGCCACAGCTAAAAAGCGCCTTACTACCGCTGCGTGCAACGCTTTCCCATGGAGCAACGGCAAGCTCTTCCGGGCCAACGAAGAATCGGACATACTCATCTCGCAGCTGCGGAAGAGCGTTTTCGCCCGAAGCAAACGAGGCCATGCCATCAAGCGCGGCAAGCATCTCGTCCGCAAAGCCATCGTCAAGCAATGCGACCTCTTGCTTGGCATGCTCGCTCAAAACAATGCCAAGAAACGCCTGCTCAGGCTCTTCCGCAAAGCCGCGCGCAACAAGGTTCCACAAAAAGCTGCGGTTTGACAGCACCAAGCTCATCGTTTCCGTATCCACGTCGGCCCACCTTTCATTGATGCCCCACGCATACGCACATGGGGCCGTTTTCCTGCAAAAAAACGCTCGAGAACACTCAGCGCTATAACTCCAAAAGCTCGTAGTCGGGATTGAACGCACATCCGTTTGCGTCCATGAGCACGTTCGGGGTGGTAATGGACGCTTCGGGCATACACGCCAGCTCGCTTACCGCGTTCGGATGCTTTGCAGCCAGCTCATCGTACGGGCCGAAGTCCAACGCACGCATGCCGCAGGCGGCTACGCACGTTGGCGCGCCGTCCTCATCGCGCGTTGCGGCGCACGCGTCGCATTTCCTTACGATACCCAAATCGGGAATGAGCACCGGAGCCTCATAGGGGCAAGCGATAATGCACGACTTGCAGCCGATGCACACGTCATCGTTGTGCTGAACGGTGCCGTCGTCCGCTTTGTACATAGCACCGGTCGGGCACGTGCGCACGCACGCGGGGTTTTCGCAATGGTTGCAACCATGGGAAACGTGGTACATCCTTGCAGCGGGGTACTCGCCCACCTCGAAGCTATTCACGCGACGAAATGTAACCCCAGAAGGCAGACCGTTTTTCACCTTGCAGGCAACTTGGCACGTCTTGCACGCCACACAACGCGTGCTGTCGAAATAAAATGCGTATCTCATCATAATCGTCCCCTTACTCGTTGCGCTCGATGGTCAGCTGAGTTGCCGAATCGGGCTCAGGCGCCTCGCCCGTCCATTTCTCCACTTGCACCGGCGTGTTGTTGTACCCCGACACGCCCATGCCACGCGGAGAGCCGCCGTACAGCACGTTCGGGCAGCCGCCGCGATCGATGCCGTCGGAGCCGAAACGCGGCCAAGTGCCGTTTGGAACGTCAATGGCTCCAGGGATGATCAGCGAGCTTACGCTTACCGGACGAACCACCTTGCCATACGGGCTGCTCACAAGCACCACATCGCCGGGTTTGATGCCACGCGCTTGCGCATCGGCGCGGCTGATGGTGACGGGAGCCCCAAACGTTTCCCTTAACGTAGCTACGTTGTCGAAATCCGAGCATGCGCTGCGCGGGTAATGGGAGTTAACCATCAGCAGTGGCCACTCGGAATCCGAAGGCTGCTCGTGATACGTCGGGTACGGCTTATACTGCTCACCTGCAAACGCCAGCTCATTGAAGGTGTCAGCCTTAGCCTGGCAGTACAGCTCGAACTTGCCGCTTTTGCTGTCCAGGGGATTAGCTTGCGGGTCGTCGATGAAATCCTTGTACGCGATGTGTGTGTAGCCGTCGCCAAAGGAACGCTCAACCTGGTAAATGCCCTTCTTGCGAAGTTCCTCAAGGCCGATAAGGCCCTGCTGCGGCTTACCCTCTACGTCCCAATTCTTGATATCTTGTTCGGTGATGGTCACCAGCGGCGTTTCGCTCTCGTCGGGATCGAGGACGGTTGTAGCAGCCAGCTTGTTGAAGTATGCCTGCTTTTCCGTAAATGGGAACACGTCTTTGGGGTTGTAGCCCAAGCGCTCAAGCAACTGCTCACACACCCATTGGTCGCTTTTCACATCGTAGGGCGTTTCGCGCACCTGCGAGTACACCAGCACCATCTCTCGATCGCGATCGCCATTTTTCACAATCTCGTCGCGCTCAACGTCCGATGTCACCGGCAAGATAACGTCAGCATACGGTGTGGAAGCCGTAACAGCGAAGTGTTGCATGACCACAAAATCAACCTTACGCAACGCATCGACCATCTTGACACTATTTGGAAGAGAACGAGCCGAACCGTCACGTCCGCCGTAAATGAAGCGCACATCGCACGTGCGATCCTTCGGCTTGGTGAAACTTCCATCCCAGCAGTAGCCAGCGCTTTGGTACGAACCATCCAAAACGGCATCCCAAGCCTGAAGGCCATTGACGAGATCGTCTTCTTCGATTGCCTCGAACTTATTAGTATCGTACAAGGGCTTGAGCTTCGGTAATTTGACGTTTGCCGTGCCATCTTTGCCGGTTGAGACAATCTGCACGCCACCAGGCCCTTGGCGGTCAACGTAGTAGTTGCCGCACGCATTGCCCGGTTTGCCGAAATGCCCGCCCATGCAGGCGATGGCCATATACGCCTGAGGTAAATCCTCTGCCCCGTTGCAACGAGCGGCAGCATAGCCATGGGACAAGATGACGTTTGCCTGCCTGCCTACCGTTTCCGCCAGCCAAACAATCTCATCCTCCGGCGTGCCACATAGCTTCGAAGCCCATGCAGCGTTCTTGACCACGCCGTCGTACTCGCCCTTAAGGTACCCTTTATAATTTTCAGACGTCGCAGCACCCTCGGGCATGGATTCGGCATCAAAGCCCACGCAATACTTGTGAAGGAAATCCCAGTCGATGATGTTGCCGCGCTCTTCGTCTAACCGCAGCATCTCACCCGCCACGCCAATGAGCAGCGCCGTGTCGCCGCCCGGGTTCACGGGAATCCAATGAGCGTCAAGCATACTTGCGGTAACGTTGTACGTTGGGCTGATGCACACAAATTGAGCGCCACGGTCGCGTGCCGCGCGGAAGAAAAACGACGGGTTGCCGTTTGCGCCCCAGCCGGGGTTCTGACCAAGCATCACCACAACATCGGCGTTTTCGATAACGTCAAGACGGTCGTTTACTTTGCACTCGCCGCCCCAGGAAAGGCCAAGAGCATCGGTGTTGCCTGTGTACGTACCGTAAGAAATGGTATCGCTTGTGGTCAGGTAGCCGCCGCACGCATCAAGCAACGCGCCGCACGCAGCGCGGCAACCCGACATGTTCATGGGCAGAAACACCGATTTCGGGCCATGCTCGCTATACGCTTTCTTCAGCTGACCAGCCACGATGTCAAGCGCCTCGTCCCAGCTGATGCGCTCGTAGTCCTCTTTGCCGCGCAGCTCTCCGTGCGGGTCCTCCTCTGTCCAGCTGATGCGCTTCATGGGGTATTTCAAACGATCGGTGCCCATTTCGAATTCCATGAGCGTGCGGCCGCGCAAGCACCCGCGTTGTTGCGGAAATTCAACCGAGTCAGGATGCGTATCATCGGTTTTCTGACGAATGACCACACCGTCTTTCACCAGCACCTGGTTCATGCAGCGCGTGCCGCAGCCATGCAGGCATGCGACGGTTTTCCACTCCGCGCCCTCGGGTGCCGCTAGGGCACCGTCAGCAGGTGCCACACGGCCGTCGCACCCGAACAGAGCAGATGATGCGCCAAGCGTTGCCGCACATGCAGCGCTTGCCTTCAAAAACGAACGTCGATCGATGTTCGCATCGTTCAATTTGATATTCATGCTATTCCTCCACCCCTCAGCTACATAGCACAGTAAAAGCCATAGCGAGCAACGGCAACAGCGACAAAGGCGATTGCGAACGTCACCCATGCGTACTGCAGCGTATTCTTCTCCCGAACAGCAACAAGCACTGCGGCAACAACACCGGCGACGGCGCCAAACGCAAGCAGCATATCAGCCGCGCCATACCCCGCAAAGCAACGCACTCAACGGCAAACACCAGCGCCGCAAACGCAACAATCAAGCTGCACGTCACATGGCTGGCCGCGTTTTCGCAGCCCAATGCCCACACAAGCGCCGCCCCAGCAGCAAGGCCGCCAACCACGAACAGCAAAATGGTGGTGGGCTCATGCCAAGCTGCCACCGATTCGTACCCATAGTAGGTTGCGCCCATCGTTACAAGCAGCCCGAACGCGGCAAGCGCGCAAACGGCACGCAGCGCAGCTGGAGCCGAGCCCTTCTTCCACGTCAGAGCCGCAACCGCCAACAGCAACATGCCAAAGGCAATGGACCAATACGCTTCCTGGGCAATGCCTGCGCTTGGATTTGCCAGGCCGTTTATGAACAGCGCCGGACGACCCAAATGGAACAGCACTCCCAGAAGACCAACGCCCAAAAGCGTCAGGCATACCACCGGGAACAACCAGGGACGTTTAGAGCCCTTGCCCGGCTCAAGCACTGCCCCGACAACATACGCGCCGGCGGAAAGCCCCGCTAGCGTTGTGAACACGAACAATGGAAATTCAGAAATCATTGCAACACCTCGCAATCTGCTTTGGTGCCGAAGGAAGCGCCCAATCGCGCGATATGTTGCCCTCCCCCGGACAGACGTTATGCAAACCGGGCCTCGTCAAACCCGAAACGGCATGCGATGCGCCTTCGGCCGTAGGCCACCCCATCCGTCGTAGTGTCATACTACTGTGGTACAGTAGCACAGTCAATAGGTATTCCACTTATTTGCGAAATGGGGGATAATGCGCTTTGTGCAAGCGCCAACGAATCCGCGCTGCCGCAAGTTAGAAGACTGCCGGATTATTCGGAGGATGTTTGTACGGACCGCTTGTCATAGCGTATTTGTTTCTTGGGGGCGCCGCCGCTGGCGGTATGTTCGTCATGAGCGCCTGGAGCCTTGCGTCCGCACGACCTGGTGGCATCGCCTGTGCCAGCCTGCGCCACGCCCAAGCGTTTAACTATTTGCGCGGCCGCGTCTATCCACTTTGCTTCCTTTTACTGGTGTTCGCCATCGTCATGCTGTTTTGGGACCTTGAACGCCCCGACCGCGTGTTGCTGGTATTCCTTCGCCCGCACCCCACGCCCATCACGTTTGGTGCCTTTAGCTTGTCAATCGAAGCGGCGCTTGCGGTGTTGCTTATTGCCTCGTCCTCCGGGCAATACCCGGCAAAGGGTTCAAGCCGGCGCTTCGTTGAAGCGCTCTGCTGCGTCTGCTCGCTTGCCGTCATGGCGTACACGGGCGCGTTTCTTGCCAGCACGAAAGCTGTTGCGTTTTGGGACACGTGGCTGCTTATGCCCTTGTTTGTGTGCTCGTCGCTTTCCTCGGGCCTTTCCATCATGCTGCTGGTTGATTATCTTATCCCCGATCAATCGCTGTTGCTGCGCGGCGCGAAGCCTTTGCAGCTGTTCCACCTTGCCGTGCTAGCAGCCGAGCTTATTTTCCTTGCGTTGTTCGTCCACGCCGCGTTTTCCAATCCTGCTGCAGCGGCGTCTTGCAAAACGCTTCTTTCTGCCGATGTTTTCCCACTTGCCTGCATCGGCGTGCTTGGCTTCGGCGTTTTCATCCCCGCTGCGCTTGAAACATACTCACTCCTTTTCAGGAGCAGCCGCGCCATTCCCGCCTCTGATGCCTTATGTCTATGCGGCAGCTTGCTTTTGCGCTACTGCATTGTCATATGCGTAGCATGACAACAACACGCATTGTCCGAATTCGATTGAAGCAAAGGGCCCATGTCAAATCCAGATATCACCATATTTCGCGTTGACGAATCGTCTGACCTACCCATTTGGGCACAGTTACGCAGCCGCATAGCCTACCTCATACGCACCGGCCACTTCAAAGCAGGCGAGCAGCTGCCAAGCGTGCGCTGCCTTGCCACCGAAGCGAAGATCAACTACAACACCGTGTCTAAAGCGTACCGCGACCTTGAGCTTGAGGGGCTCATTGTGTCCATACGCGGGCGCGGCATGTTCGTGCAGAAAAACATTGTTCCCGACAATTCCGAAGATGCGGCAATCGACGCCTTGCTGGAAAACTGCATCGGGCAGTATCGAGCACGCGGCATGACATACGCCGATATCCGCCAGCGAGCGGAAAGCATCATTGACGAACTTGAAAGCAAGGCACGCACGGCCGAGGAGGAGAAGCAAGACTATGGCACGAATTAGAAAAGCGACAGGCGCAGGTCCAAGCGCGAACAGCAGAGACGAGAGGTTCGGCCGCGCAAAGCCCGCGGAAATCGAAGCGATGAACTCGCCGCGCACGCGGCACGTTGACGACAACGCCTCGCAAACGTTTGCCGCATTCGTGTTCATAGCTGCGTTCCTTATTGTGGCGGGCATCGGTTTTGCTGCAGCGCGCACGGTGAATATCTGGGTGCTGTGCATTGCGTTCGCCGTGGCTATTTTGGCAACGCTCACCGTCCGCATTGCGGCGCAGTGGGAACGCGTCATCATCCTGCGATTCGGCACGTTCAACCGCGTTGCAGGCCCGGGCATCTTTTTCACCATTCCATTTGTTGACCATATTGCGCTGCGCGCCGACCAACGCATTATGCTGTCGTGCTTCAGCGCCGAGGAAACGCCTACAAGCGATTTAGTTCCCGTCAATGTGGACGCCGCGGTGTTCTGGATGGTTTGGGATGCCGAGAAAGCCTGCTTGGAAGTTGAGAACTACTACGATGCCGTCTCCATGGCCGCGCAAACGGCCCTGCGCGATGCCATCGGCCGCAAAAGCATCTCGGACATCACGGTGCATCGCGACAAACTTGACCAAGAGCTGCGCGACAAGATCGAGGAAAAATCAAGCACGTGGGGCGTATCGATCATGTCGGTTGAGATCCGCGACATCGTCATCCCTAAAAACCTGCAGGAAGACATGGCCGCCAGCGCCCGTGCCGAGCGCGAGAAAGACGCCCGTATCGTGCTTGCGGAAGTGGAGCAAGATATTGCAGGCATGCTCGACGACGCAACCGCCGTATACCAAAACAACGAGCTGGCGTTTAAGCTACGCCAGATGCACCTGGTCAGCGACACGCTCCGCGATTCACGGGGCTCTGTTGTGGTGCCAAGTTCCTACGTGGAAGGCTTTACGGGTTCGAGCGAGACGCAATCGAAATAAGGCAAATCCCTACTTTGTGCGTGGATATTTACAAAGCTGTAACGAAACATAAGCCTTGGTTCACAAAACGCGCACCTCGCTCACATATTGCCTTCAATGTCAACCCTTATACTACGTCTTGTCGAACGAAAGGTTCCCCTCCTTGAACGTTCGATCTGCTTTTCCCTTAAGCAGAATCGGTACCCATCCGAAGTGGTACCGTCCATCCCCTCCTTGTGACCCCGGCAGGTTCCCCTCCCGCCGGGGTCAATCCTTTTTCTAGCGAAAAACGCAACGTACTGCGCGAAAGACCCAAGGCGCACGGCTTCTTCAGTATGCATGCCAACGCTTTCCCCGCTCAATACGCAGCAAGGCCGCCCGGAAACCGAGCGGCCTTGCTGTTCTTGCTTTGTTGTATGCGCGTGTTACGCCTTGTGACCGTACTTGCGCTCGTAAAGGATGTTGTTCGTCTCCAACCAGCTTTCCACGGTGCCGGTGTCAAAACCGTCCTGCGGGTCGATAATCAGCGCGTACATTTCCTCTTCCTTCAGCACCGCATCCAGCGCATCGGTCAGCTGAATCTCGCCACCCACGCCGGGTTTAACCTCAGCCAAAAGCTCCATCACGCGGGGCGACAGCAGGTAGCGGCCGAACACGGCCAAGTTCGACGGCGCGTCTTCAAGCGCCGGCTTCTCCACCAGGCTGTCGATTTTCCACACATCGTCGGAGATGGCAGAACCGGCAATAACGCCGAAACGGTTCACCTGGTCGTCGGGCACGGGCATAACCGCGATAACCGACGCACCGTTGTGCTCGTCGGACACCTTCTGCATGGCCGGCAGCATGTTGTTGTCAGGCACCAGTACGTCGCCCAGCAACACGTAAAACGGCTCGTTGCTCGTTTTTTCCGCAGCACAGTGCACGGCATGGCCCAGGCCCAGCGGCTCTTCCTGGTATACGTAGCTGACGTTCAAGTTGCCCGCATGCTCTACGGCGTCGGCATACTTGTCCTTGCCGCGCTCGCGCAGCATGGCAACCAGCTCGGGGTTCGGAGAGAAGTGCTCCTCAATGGACTTCTTATCATGGCTGTTCACGATAACCACTTCATCGGCGGCAGACGCCAAGCCCTCTTCCACGATGTACTGGATAACGGGGCGGTCAACAACAAGCAGCATTTCCTTCGGCTGTGCCTTCGTTGCAGGCAAAAAGCGCGAACCCAAACCAGCGGCAGGGATGATAGCCTTCATGTGTACATTACCTTTCTTCGGGGGAATAGACGCGAGGCGCCGCAAAACGCGACGCCTCATCGATTCGCTTTCGCAATTGTAGCACGCTGGCTATTTGGCCTTCAGTTCCGCCACAGCCTCTTCAAGCACGGCAATCTGCTGCTCGGTTTTCTTCATGCCGCGCATGGACACGAACACGTAGATGAGCAGCACAGTCCACAGCAGCGCATAAGCAGCGATGATGAACGGCATGGACGGGATAACGGTGCTGTAAATCTCAGCAAGCACAGGATTCATAGGTTTCTCCTTCAGGCGAATGCGCACGCGGCGCGGTTATAGCAAGTCAACTGGGTTTGCAACCCGTTCTCTACCGATCTTCCTCTAAGATTTCGACTTCGTCTTTCAAAGCTTGCAAGCGCTCTTGTGCGCGAACCTGGCGAAAACGCAGGCGATACAGGGCAAAGCCCACCAGCAGCAAGCCGATCATGCACACGCCCACGGTCATGCCCATGTCGGACGACATGCCGCCTTCGCGCAGCACCACCGGATGCACACTCGAGGGAATCAGACGGGTAACCATAAAGCAGATGGGCACGTCAACCGTTGCGATGATACCGATTACCGCCGAGTACACGCCGCGGCGCTCGGGCTCGTCGATGGCGTTGCGAAGCACAAAGTACGCGATAACAATAAGCATGAGGATGAGGTACGTAGTCAGGCGCGGCTCCCACGTCCACCACACGCCCCACTCGAAGCGCGTCCACAAATCGCCGGTGATCATGGTGCAAATAACGAACACGAGCGCAATTTCCATGGCCACTTTCGCGCACGTGTCGAAGCGCTGGTTTTTCGTGGCAAGGAAGCGAATGCAGTAGTAGCACGCGAACGCCAGCGCGATGAACGACACCACGGCAACGGGCATATGGAAGTAGAAGATCTTCTGAGACAGCAGCAACTTGTTCGCCACCATCTGCCCGCCAATCAGCTCCACGCCGTCTACCGCCGCGCCGTTAACGGGCCCGGCGTACAAAAACGCCATGAGAAAGCCCAGCGTAGACAGCACGATGCCCGCCAGCAGCGCCCACGGCGCCACCTTGTCAGGCCACTGCCCCGCCTCGGGCAATTTCACCGGTTTGTTGGTCATTGGTTTCCTTTCCTCCTATGCGGAAATTACGAAATCGTATAGCACCCAACTGAGCAGCAGCATGATGACGTCGTAGCCGCCGGCAAGCGCCAGCGACTGCACGAACACGTCGAAGTAACCTTCCGTGCCCACCACCACCGCGGTAGTGGCCGACGCGCATGCATACAGCAGCGGGAAGATAAGCGGAACGAACAGCACTGCAAGCATGACGTCTTTGCCGCGCGTGTTCACGGTAATGGTGGAAAGCAGCGTGCCGATGCCCGCCACGCCAATGGTACCCACCAACAGCGGCACCACCATAAGCATGAAATCAGGCCCAGGCTGTGCCGTGGTTAGGAAGAAGAACCAGAACAGCGGCACGGCAATCACTTCAACCACCAGCAAAAACAGCAGGTTGGACGTGGCTTTTGCCAAAAAGATAACGCTGCGGTCCATAGGCACCAGCAAAATGCCCTCCATGCAGCCCTGCTCTTTTTCGTGTCCGAACGAGCGGTTCAAGCCCAAAAGCGACGTGAACACGATAAGCGCCCACAAAAGGCCACCGGAAAGCTGCAGCACATCGGTTGCCTGGGCCGTTTGCCCCAGCGAGGCACCGTACACGATAAGCACCAGCAGGGCGTAAATGCCCATGGACGTGAGCATTTCCTTCGTGCGGAACTCCTGCTGCAAGTCTTTTACCAGCAGGGTTTTGTACTGAGCGAACGTGCTGGGCATGGAAAGCTCCACCGCTCGTGTGCGCTGCACGGCGGGCGCGTCGGCAGATTTGCGTGCCATTTAGGCCACCCCCATTCCAACCGTGGAGCGATACAGCTCGGAGAACTCCGCAAAATCAAACTGGTCTTTGGGGCCGAACGCCACAACGCGGCCGCGCGCAAGCACCAGCGCGTGCGTGCACATGTCGAAGCCTTTCTGCAAATCGTGGCTTACCATCACAAACGTGCGCCCTTCGCGGTGTTTCGCAATAAGCTGATCGAAAATGTCAACGGCATGCGGGTCTAAGCCTGAATACGGCTCATCCAAAAACACCACGTCAGGATCGTGGATAAGCGCACGGGCAATGCACAGGCGCTGCGTCATGCCGCGCGAGAACGTGCGCACCACATCAAGCCGACGATGTTTCAGTTCCACCGCTTCCAGCAGCTCCGTCACACGCGCCTCGGGGTTGGCAATGCCGTAGAGTTTTGCGTACAGCAGCAAGTTCTGCTCAGCCGTAAGGTCAGGGTACAGCATGGCGTTGTGCGAGATAAGCCCAATGTGCTGGCGAGCACGGTCGGGCTCTTCCTTCAGGTCGATGCCCAGAAGCTGTGCCGAACCATCTGTGGGGCGCGCTAGCGTGGAAAGCATGCGCAGCAGCGTGGTCTTGCCTGCACCGTTCGGGCCGAAGATGGAAAGGAACGCCCCTTGGGGCACTTCAATGGACACCTTGTCCACCGCTTTGCGCGTGCCGAACACCTTCGACAGCTTCTTCGTGCGAATGGCTGCTGGTTCGCCCATAGCCTTCCCTTCCCCGAAAACTGGGACACGGCACCCGGTGCACTGCCCCACTTCCACTTGCTGCGCGAATCATGCGCAACCGCTAGTCTAGCGCAAACGCGGCCGCCGAAACCGACAGCCGCGCCTTACTTCATCGCTTATGCAGCATCCACGGCAGCCGATTCGCCCGCTGCCGCATCGGCGGTTGCGCGCTGCGCGTCGGAAAGTTTGCGGCTCGCGCGGCGGCGGCCCACCGTGGCCACGCACACGCCCACCATCAACAAGCCAAAACCTACCCACACAAACGAGATGAGCGGGTTCACGCGCACGTCCATGGAAAACGCGCCGTCGTTGTTCACGCCGCGGTACACCACGAACAGGTCCTCGCCAGGCAGCGAGATAACGCTTGCCACCAGCTTTTGCTGCTGGGTTTTCTGCGCCAGCTGCACGCTTGGGCTTACCTGACCCAGGTAGTTACCATCTTTGTACACGTTGTAGTTCACCGTGTACATGATGTCGTCGCCGCTGTTAATCTCGCTTACGGAGTTCGAGGTGTATTCCAGCGTGTAATCCTTAACCTGCATCGTTTCGGACGCGGTGTCGGTGGACTCGTCGTAGGGCACGTACTCAACTTTTTCCGTCACGTACATGGACGAACCGATAAGGCCCACCAGGATAACGGCCATGGCAGTGTGCGACAAAAAGCCGCCGAAACGCGAAGCGTTGTTGCGCAGGCATCCGCCAAACGCCGCCAGCGCGCCGCAGTCGTGCGCATTCTTATACGCGCGGATGGTGCGACCCAGCATGAACAGCGAGTTGAAGAACAGCACGCTTGCCACGAAAAAGCCCACGAGCGCCAAACCGTTGTAGTACCACGCCGGACCGTCGCTTGCCAGCTCTTCGGCCGCAGTACCGCCCGCCGCGATGATGTCGTTGTAGCTGGGAACCAAATACGTGCCCCAGTACACGGCCAACACCACGAACAGCACAACTGCGCAAATGGCAGGGATGCGCGCCTGCTTCAAGAACTTCGCCTTAAGCGTTTTGCCCCACGCCAAAAGCGGGCACAGCGCCAAAATGGCCAGGTACACCACACCAAGCGGGCGAGCGATGGCGTTAAACGTGCCCGAGGACACCGTCTGGCCGCCAAACGGCAGGAAGTCGGGCAGCGCAGAGGAAATGGTCAGGTACGCCAGCAAAGTAGCGAACACCACCATGATGACGTTGTTGAAGTAGTAGGCGCCTTCCTTGGAAAGCAGATTTTCCACCTCATCTGAGCCGTCGGCCGCCGGGCCGAAGCTCTTCCAACGAACCACCAGGCCCACGATGCCCGCCAAAAGCGCCACGGCAATAAGCGCACCGAACAGCACAAGCGAAACCGGGTCGCCCTCAAACGCGTGCACCGACTGCACCAAGCCGGAACGCGAGATGAACGTGCCCACGATCACAAACGCGAACGTAATGCAAGCGCACATGACGCTCCAGCGTTTGAACGCGCCGCGTTGGCGGTACACGGTGAAGCTGTGGATAAGCGCCACGCCCACCAGCCACGAAAGCAAGCTGGCGTTTTCCACGGCATCCCAGCCCCAGTAGCCGCCCCAGCCAAGCACCACGTAGGCCCACACGCTGCCCAGGCCAATGCCAATGCCCAGGAACAGCCATGCGAACAGGGCGTAGCGCTGGCTGCGCACCACCCATTCCTTCGACGGGTCGTTCACGATAAGCGCTGCAATGGCGTAGGCAAACGGAATGGTCAGGCCCGCATAGCCCACAAACAATGTAGGCGGATGGATGGCCATGGCCCAGTGCTCCAGCAGCGAGTTCATGCCCAGCATGGAGGCAGCATTGGTGAGCGTGCCGTTGGAGTTGTAGTACTTCTGCGGCGTCACCGTAAACGGCATGTTCGATTCACTGAACAGCAGCACGCCCACAAACGCGGCCAGCACCAGCTGCGAAACCATAAGCGCCATGGAATCAAGCTTGCGCGGGTTTTTCAGGTCGCGGATGGCCACCACCGAGTTGAACACGCTGATAAGCCATGCCCAAAACAACAGCGAGCCTTCGCGACCAGCCCACAGCCCCGACAGCTTGAACAGCCAGCCAAGCGTGCCGTCGGCATTGCTGTGCTGCTTGAGCACGTACTCGATGGAATAGTCGCCCGCGAAGAAGCAGTACACCAGCACACCGCAGCACACGGTAAGCGCCACCGTGGTCAAAATGGAAGCGATATGCCCGCCCCACGTAAGCGTCTCGGCAAGCGAGCTTCCCTTTTTGCGTCCCAAAATGGCACCCGCCAGCAGGCACAGCACCGAAACGGCCACGCCGGCGAACGCCACCAGCAGGCCCATAAGGCCGATAGTCGACATGCGTTAAACCTCTTCCTAGCCCTCAAGCGCCACGTCGGTGGCGGTGAACTTGCCATCGGCCGACAGGCTGCCGGTAACCACCAGCGAGCTGCCTTCCACGATCTCGTCGGACAGCGCACCGTCGAACGCAACGGGCAGCGTCTCGTTAGAGTCGGCGTCGGCCAGCACGAAGCGATCACCTGCGCCTGCCGCCTTCAGCGAACCGGCCTGCACCTTGCCCGACACCTTCACTGGCTTGTCGTACACCGAATCGCCGTATTCAAGCAAGCGGGCAACCGAAAGCGCGTTCGTGGCGTTCTCGTACTTCGAGGGGCACTTCGTTACCAGTTCGGTGGCATGCAGCACGCCGTCGTTTGCAATCTTGCCCGTGCAGATAGCCGTCACGTCGTTGCCGAACGTGGCGGACACGCCGCCTTCATAGCGAACGTTCAGCTGGTCGGTAGGGTTGCCGTCCTTGTCGTAAATGGCAAAGGTGAGCACGTTGTTATCCGTGGAGTAAGAGTTCTCCACCACGTTGCCGGTCACCTGAATCTTCTGGTCTGCGTACTTGCCCGCAAGCGCATCGGCAATCGTGGCCGACTTCGCAGCACCCGAGCTGCCGACAACCGCCAAAATAACAATCAGCACGATAACGATGATGCCGGTAACCGCCATCATGCGACGCTTCGTCTTCGTGTTCACAGGCCCTCCCTTTTCCGTATTCTTTAATGAGTCAATGGCTCCGGATGGTTTTCGACTCACTAACTTTTGCGCGTTCCTCCGGTTTCTCCGAATGCTAACCTTATCGAAAACACCAGGGGTATGCCATCACCCAGATAGTGTAATTTACGCCCAAATGCGCCCTTTTACCGAAGAAAGGGCCGCAAATGCAGCCCTTTCCCATACACGTATGCGCGCACGCGCTTTGTCCTTTGCGCAAACGCCTGCATTTACGCCTACGCAGCAGATGCAACCGCTTGCGCTTGGTCGTACGTCAACCAGCCATCCGGAATCGGAGCGTCGTCATGGCACTGGCTGCACGCGTTCACCGATGCGCGGTGCGCTTTGTGACAGTCGCCGCAATCAAGCTGCTGCCCGTGCATGGCCATATGCGGGTTGCGCACACCATACTGCGCCGTTGCCTTCACCAAGTCCTGGCGCGTGATGTTGTGGCACGCGCTGTTCAAGCAGAACGCGTCGCCGTCCTGGTTAAGCCACTCTCCCAGCTGCTCGGTATCGCGCTCGCCAAGCACCAGCCCGTACGCTTCGTTCTCAAACAGTGGCATGTTGCCGGTGGACCACTCAGCAACCTCGCTTAACTGCTGGTTGATGGTGGGCTTATGGCAGCTCAAGCAATTCGCATCCGCACCACCCTGCTCGGCAGGCACCGCATGCACCACCGCAAGCATGGAGCTGGTGTTCTCCACGGTGTTGCCCCATTTGTCTACGCCTTCAACGCCCGGCTGCTGCTCAAACGCGGCAACATAGGGGTCCATGGGCGTATGGCATATGGCGTTGCAGAAGCTAGGCTGCTCGTGCCACACCCAAAAACCCGCGCCGGCCACGGCAACCACCACGGCAACAACAGCCGCCGTGATCGGCCATTTGCGATTGCGCTTGCGTTTGGCCGCAGACGAGGCCGCTTCGTTTTGCTCACTCATATTTGCAAACCCCCTTCCCAACAAAGGTTCGAACTTGCCAGCGGTTTTACGCCAAGGCCGCTTGCGCAACCTCGGCCAATGGAGAGAGGCCGCGCTTGCCTTTTACGCAAGCATCGACAAAGCCTGGTCGGCCGCCGCCTCGGCCTTGTCCAGGGTTTCGAACGTCAAATCGGGGTTGTGCGCACCCTCGCTGTTTTCAACCATCACGAAATCCCAGTAGAACTGCGCATTGCGCTGCAACTTCCACAAGGCGGCCAGGCCGTCGGAGGGATCTTGCTTGCCGCCGGAGTCCTTCGCGGCCTTAATAGCTGCAATCTCGTCTGCGTACTGCGCGGCAATCTTGTTCGTCAGGTTTTCAATCTTCTCGCTAATGGAAGTGACGCGCTGCTCTTCCTTGGCCTGCGTTGCCGCCACTTCGCTCTTCAAATCGGCGTGGCAGTTGTTGCAGTCGTTTGCCAGCATGTCCTCGTTTTCCAGCGGGCTAATCCAATTGTGCGATGTGTACGCCTCACCGTCTTCGGAAGTTTGCGTGCCCATATGGCAGTCGGCGCACGTGTAGCCAATGCGCGCCATGGTGGTTGACTCGCCGCCGTATATGGTTTCAAACTCGGGATGCTGCACTTTAATCATAGGCGCCATAGTGTCAGCGTGGTTCCAATCCGAAAATCCACGCTCGTCGTAGTAGGCCAAGATGGCATCCGGCGTCATCTGGTCCGTGCCCGTGTAGGGGTTCGTCGTGGCTTTCGTTTCGGGGTCGAAGTAGTACTCGTTGTGGCACTGGCCGCACGTTTGGCTTGCCAGCGGGGCCTTCTTCTCGTTGTTCACGTCGTCACCAAGCGCGCGCAGGAAGAACTTGTTGCCAACCACCAGCTGGGTGGGGTCGTTCTCGTGGCAGTTATAGCAGCTGATCGGTTCGTCAAACTGGTCGATCATGTCGTTGAACTTTGCCTGGTAAGCCGTGTCACCCTCGGCGTTGACCAGCGCGGTGTACTGCGGCGTTTTACACGAGATGCAGTTTGCCAGCTGCTCCTTTTTCTGCGTACGCGGTGTTTCCTTCACCGTTTCAAGCGCATGGGTGTGCCCGTGCGCCTCGTCGTAGCCCAGCGCAAACGCGTAGCCTTTGTACATGGTGTTGAGCGCCGGGTACAGCTCCAGATAGTTGTGCTTGCCCTCGGTGCCGTTGGCGTCGTTTTCCTTGTACGTGGCGTACTGGTTCGGATAGTCCTGCGCCCACTGGTCGGCATGCACCACGCCGTACTCGTCAGCCTCGGGCGTTTGCTCAACCTGCTGCGCTACCGGCTTGTCCGTCGCCTTTTGATCGGCGCGGCCAGCCTTGTCGGCGTTCGGCGCGCAGGCCGACAAACCAACTACCAGACCGAAAGCGCACAACGCAGCGGTCCAAACAATCGGTTTGTTCCCTTTCGCTTTCTTCATTTCCGTTTTCCTCCCTTCTTGAGGGTCTCTCTCCGCCACGCACCTTACGCGCCCAAAGCGCGCAGGCGCGCGCAGAACGCCTCCTTATGGGGAAAGCCCAGGCAAAACCGGCGGGGAAAACCCTACAATTTTGCCCAGAGCGCCCATTGGCCTGGGGTTTTGCCCCTTTTGCAAGCCCGGCAAACCGCGAAACGTCCTATAATGCGCGCTAAAGGGAAAGGGGCTAGCATGGGGGCATCTAATTTCAGCCAGGAAACGCTTGCCGGCAAAAACGTCTTGTTCCAAAACGCCGTCGATAACCTGCGCGAGCGCTTTCATTTCGACTTCACGTCCATGGGCATCACGGCGTTTGTAGGGGCCCCATTGAAGTGGGTATACAGCGCCGGCGAAACCAGCAATCGACATCGGCGCATCGCGCTTGCACCCGGCCACGGCATCGGGGGCATCGTGTTGAAAGCGGGCAAGCCCATGCTGTTCACCGACATTGATTCAGAAATGGACCCGCGCGAGTACTCGTCCTACCCCATCGTGTTCGCTGAAGACTTGCGCAGCTTTTGCGCCCTGCCGTTGAAACGAGGCAACCACGTGGTGGCGGTGTTGTTGTGCGCGTTTCGCAACGTTGACCCCTCGCACGCAGAAACGTTCCGAACCCTTATAGCCGAAGAGCTGCGTGGAACGTTTTGCGGTCTTGACGTGGTGTCGGAGGGGTTCATGGGGCTAGGGGAAACCAGCAGCCAAGCCCAAGAGGCACCCATCGGCACGGCAGCCGACACCTCGTTTGCCGGCATGCGCGACACCGATGAAACGGGCGCACCAAAGCTTTTGCGCGGCGACCTTGCCCGCGCCATAGGCGCGCAGGAAGAGGAACGCCGCCGCATTTCGCGCGAGCTGCACGACGGCGTGGCACAAGAACTGCTTACCGTCACGTTCACGCTGCAGCGCCTTGCCGGCCACGTTGACGCCGAAGGCACAGCCATTTTGGAACAGGCGCACGGCGGCATCAACGGCGTGCTTGACGAGCTGCACAACATATCCGTGATGCTGCGCCCCAGCTCACTTGACCACTTAGGGTTCGTGCCCGCCCTGCGCAGCCAGGCCCTGCTGCTTGAGAAAACCTACGGCTCGGCCATCCGTTTCCAAGGCACGCTTACCCTGCCCCGCTTCGATCGCGCCTTGGAAACGCAGGCGTATCGCATCTGCCAAGAGGCCATGACGAACGCCTGCAAGTACTCCGGCTCCGATGTTGTGACGGTTAACGTGGAAGCAGCCGGCGACTGGCTGCACATCAGCGTCACCGACGAGGGCTGCGGCTTTAACGTGGCCCACCCCACCATCAAAGGCAGCGGCTGCGGACTGCTCGGCATGCAAGAGCGCGCAAGCCAGGTAGGCGCTACGCTTTCCATTGAATCGGGGAATCACGGCACGTGCGTCACGCTGGTCACGCCCATGCATACGGCAACAGAAGGCGGTGCGCAATGATTCGCGTAGTGCTTGCCGACGATCACGAAGTGGTGCGAACCGGCATCAAGTTGTTGCTAGACGCCGACCCCGATATTGCCGTTGTGGCGGAAGCCGCTGAAGGGACAGAAGCATATTCCCTGGTGGCACGCGAAAAACCCGATGTGCTGCTGCTGGATATATCCATGCCGCCCGGGCAAAGCGGCCTTGTTGCCTGCGAAAAAGTGGCGAAAGACTTCCCGGATACCAAAGTGGTTATCCTCACCATGTTCGCCGAACCGGAATACCTGCTGTACACCCTGCGCGGCGGTGCGGCGGGCTACGTACTGAAGAATTCCACGCCCGAGCAGCTACGCCAAGCCGTGCACGACGTTGCCAACGGCGGCAGCTATATTCATCCCACCATGGCCACGCTTTTGGCAAAACATGCCGCGGACGCTTCAAGCGACCCATCCATCCAACAGCTGTCCAGCCGCGAACTGGAAATCCTGCAGCTTATCGCCCGCGGACACACCAACAAGGAAATCGGCGAAAAAATGTTCCTGTCCGTGAAAACCGTCGAAGCGCATCGCAGCAAGATATACAAGAAGCTGCGCCTGAAAACCCGCGCTGATGCCGTTGATTATGCGTTGCGGCACAAGCTGCTCGAGCTATAAGACGGCCGCAAGACAACCGCGTACCTGCTGCATTACATCACCAGCAAGGGGGGCGAAGCGCACAGAGCGTCTCGCTCCCTTTGCTACAAACCCCAACGTTATTGCAGCGTTGGATCGTCCTCGAAATTGCAGTACACCAAGTTCACGCCCAGCACACCCGGGATGGCCACGAACGCGTTGGCGGTATCGCTTGAAGCGTCCACCGTTTCGGCCTCAATGGTAACCACCAGCTTATAGTCGTTGCGCTCGTGCACTTCAACGCCTGGGCGCTTTACCAGCGCAGCCGCCACCGCATCAACGGCGTCGCCAGCGCATTCCACCACCAAACTTGAGATAACCACGGCAGCCCCCTTAATCGTCGAACTCGCTGCCGTCGGCCACCACATGGCAGGTGTTGCACAGCAAGTGACGCCCTTCAATTGCGCGGCTATCGGCGCTGCCGCCTTCGTAGTGGTCATCGGGCAGCGCCACCGCACCGGTAAGCATGGGGTTGGCCTTGTCGCCCGCGCCATGGCAGCCATAGCAGCCTGCCGCGCCCATGTTGTCGAAACGCGCAGATGAGTGGCTTGCCGGCATCACCGGTGCCGCATCAGGCGACGCGCCTGCCTGCGTACTTTCGTCCACCTGGCCGCCCGCGCCCGCGCAGCCTGCAAGCACCATCGAAGCCAATGCGCACGCAAGCGCCGCATGCACCAGAATCTTCCGTTTCATGGCTATCCCTCCAGCTTCTCGATGCGCACGCACGTTTTCTTGAAATCGGGCTCTTTCGAAAGCGGGCAATACGTGTCCTGCACCGCCAAATTCACCAGCGTTTCCTCGGCGAAAAACGCCGCAAACACCGTGCCTGCAGGCGGCTTGGTGCGCCCGTGCGTGGACACGCGAATGTCCACCTGCCCAAACCGCGACTTCACGCGCACCTTGTCGCCGTGTTCGATGCCAAGCCGCTCGCAATCGGCGCGGTTCATGTCAAGCACCGCCTCGGGCAGGGCGTTGTGCAGCTGCGGCACGCGGCGCGTCATGGTGCCCGTATGCCAGTGCTCCAGCAAACGCCCCGTGCAAAACACGAACGGATACTGCTCGTCGGGCACTTCCGCCGGCGGCTCCCACGGGCGGAACACCACCGAGGGTTTCATGTTCGCCGACTTGTAGAAGCTCACGCCACCGGCCAAATCGTGCGCGCCGAACTTTTCCACGCCCACTTCATCGAAGCCGTCTTCCTGATGCCCGTCGCAAAAACGCCACTTCGTCTCAAGCCACTGGCCGTTCACTTCGCGAACAGGCCAGGTCAAGCCGTGACGCTCCAGATACACGTCGTAGGGAGCCAGCTGCTTGGCCTCCATCTTCAGCTTTGCGCCGAACTTCCCATCAGCATCGGTGTTGATGGCGTTGGCGCGGTCGTTAAGGCTGGGGTTACTGAACGTGCGGTACTCGCTGAACACCTCACGGCACACCTCGCGCTGCGAACCGCGGAAATCGGCCGCATCTTTGTCGTAAATAGCGCCGAACAGCGTGTCGAACGCGTCCGCCCCGCCAATCTGCTGCCCGTCAAGCACGCGGCGCGCAACTTCCATAAGCTGCCATAAATCCCACTTCGCCTCGCCCGGCGGGTCAACGGCCTTCTCGAACACCGCTGTGCGGCGCTCGCCGTTGCCGAACATGCCCTCGCGCTCCACCCACATGGCCGCAGGCAGCACCACGTCGGCATAACGACAGCTCATAGTGGGATACACCTCGGACACGCAGATAAACGCATCCATGATGCCGCGCTTTTCGCCTTGCCCTAAAAAGCGCGTAAGGTTGGGCATAGACGACGCCCAGTTGTTGTGCGCGCTCCACAAAAAGCCGATGTTGCCGTTGGAAAGCTCGCGGAACATTTTCACGGTGTGATACCCTGCCGTGGTCAGCGGCTCTAGGTAGCCTTCCGGCAAGTTCCAAACAGCTTCGGTGTAACGGCGATGCTGAGCGTTCGCCACCAGCAAATCGGCCGGCAAGCGATGGCTGAACGTGCCCACCTCGCGCGCAGTCCCGCACGCCGTAGGCTGACCCGTTAGGCTAAACGGCCCGTTACCCGGCTGCGCAATCTTGCCCGTAAGCAAATGGATGTTGTACAGCAAGTGGTTCATCCACGTGCCGCGGTTGTGCTGGTTCACGCCCATCGTCCACAACGACAGCACCTTCACGTTCGGGTCGGCGTACACGCGCGCTAGCTCCTCAATATCCGCCGCCGGTACGCCGGATATCTTCTCAGCGTACTCAAACGTATAGGTCTTCAAACGCTCGGCGTACTCTTCAAACGTGATGGGGCTGACCGCGTCAACCTTTTTGCCGATGTCGGACTTGTCGTAGCCGTCCTCGGTAGGGTTGCCGATGTTTTCCGTGCCCTGCTTGAACTGCAAATGGTCGCGCACGAAATCGGCGTTGTACAGGCCGTTTTGCACCAGGTAGTTTGCGATGGCGTTTGCAATGGCCAAGTCCCCGTTGTTGTTGAATATCATCACCTTATCGGCCTGAGCCGAAGTGCGCGTGGTAAGCGTGGTCAGATCGTAAAAGCGCACGTTGGGGTCGGACGCCTTGCGCGCTACCAAACGGCTGAACAGCATCGGATGCGCCTCGGCCATATTCGCGCCCCAGGTCACGAACACGTCGGCCTCGTCAAGATCGGTGTAACACCCCGCCGGCTCATCGGTTTGGAACACGTTCATGAACGCCACCACGGCGCTGGCCATGCACAAGCGCGCGTTGCACTCGATGTTGTTTGACAGCAAGCCCGCCTTCCAAAACTTCGACGTGCAGTAGCCCTCCACAATGGGCTGCTGACCACTGCCCCAAAACGCGATACGGCTTTTATCGGCAAGCCACTCCTTGCGCAGCTTAGCCGCCACCAGGTCAAGCGCCTCGTCCCACGACGCCTCGCGCAGGCCCTCCGTTGTGCCCTTCGTGGATTTGTCGTCGCGGATAAGCGGATGCGTTAAGCGATCGGGGCCGTACAGAATTTTCGCCAGGTAATAGCCCTTCACGCAGTTCAGGCCCTTGTTCGATCCGTTGTCCGGGTCGCCGGTAACGCTTACGAGCTTGCCGTTTTTCACCTCGCAGATAACGCCGCAGCCGCAACCGCAAAAGCGGCACACGGCCTGCGTTTTCACACTTTCGCCCTCCGCCGCCTGCGCGCACCCGGCAAACGTTGAGAGCGTGCCCGCCGCCGCAGCCGACGCAAGCGCCACCGCCGTCGTCTTCACGAACGCACGTCTTGTGATGTCCATGAGTCCCCCGTTCACTGTTTCCCATGCAAGCGCTTCCTCATACGCTTTTAGGCGCATGGTAAAACGCGCGCAGAACCAACAGCCGCCATACGGCTTGCGCGTAGGGTTTTACCCTACGCGATTCACGGGCAAAACGAACAGCGGGCGAACAAGAGGCTGCTCACGTGGGACCCCCTGTTCGCCCGCCGTTTGCACGACGTCCAAACCGTTGCACAACGCATGTTATCCCGCATTGCGCAAGCACTGACGCAGCAATGCGACTTCCGGCGTTTCGGCACTTTTACGCCACACGAAATAGCACGGCAGCGCAATGCGATCCTGCGGCACGAACGGAATCATGGTCGTACCGGAAAACACCCCAAGCAGGCGCTCGTCGTTGCTGACCAAAAGCGCCCCGCCTTGGTCCAGAAACGCCCGATGGCGCGCTTCGCTCATTTCAACCGCAACAAAACGCGGGCGAATCCCCTGCTCGGCCAGGCGTTTTTCCACCACGGCCTTACAACACCTGAAATCATGCGGCACTGCAAGCTTTCTGCCATGCAGGTCGGCAAATGTGGCGGCACTTTTGCCCGCCAGCTCATGGCGCGACGAAACCAGCAACTGCGGCGTAACCGTTCTTATTTTCACGCTGCGCAAGCCTTCATAATCGGGCTTTCCCGTAACCAAAGCCGCGGCAGCCATGCCCTCATGCAACGCCGCAAGACACCCGCTTCCCGCGAAAAACAGCACCTTCAACCTAACGCGCGGATACAACCGCCGAAACGCCGCAAAGTCCTCCTGGCGAAACATCCTTCCCCGAAACGGCGAATTTGCCACCGCTACAGCAAGCGACCCGCACGGAATGTCCGCACGGGTCACCGTGTTCAATGCAACTTGTTTAATCCCGCTTTTCGCCTCAAGGGCATCCACGGCATAGCGACACACTGCAGCGCCCGCCCACGTTGTTTGCAGACGCTTGCCCCGCGATTCGAACAGCTGAACGTTTAGCGTTTGCTCCAATTCATGAACGGAACGCGAAACCGCCTGCGCTGAAATGCAAAGTTCGCTTGCAGCCGCGCTAAACGATCCGTACTGCGCCGTGGCAACAACGCGCTCCAGTTGCGTAAACGTTGGATACATACCAATCCCTTTGCTATGGGTTACCTGGTAAGACACGCAAATAAACGCAGGTCAAACGCGTGTTTACCCCATAACATAGCATAGGAATCATACCGGCATTACGCATATATACGCATGAAGCATATACTTCGGCAAGCGAATTGTTGCAGCGCGTTGAACGTAACGCTGCCGTTACGTTTTCGTGCAGCGGGCGCGCCAATGCTGCGCGCTTCGCACACAAGCCCGCTAGCATTCCTTTGCAAAGAACGCCAACGCAATGGCTCCGGGCCCCACATGCGTGCCAATGGTGCCGCCCACAGAAGCGTAACCAACCTGTTCTACGTTATCTGTCCAAATGCAGCGGCTGTCTTCGATGTACTTTTTTATCAGCTCGTCGCCAAGACCCGTATAGCCCAGGTAAAACGGCATGGCAAAATCAATGCCGCCCGCTTGTTGCACCTGTTGAATCAGCAGGTTATTGCCCCGCTTGCTGCCACGAGCCTTGCCCAGCATGGCCACAAGCCCATCTTGAATGGCAACAACCGGCTTAATGGACAGCATGCCGCCCGCAATGGCAACCGTCTTGGAAATGCGTCCGCCTTTTTGCAGATACTCAAGCGTGTCTAGCAGCGCAACCAAGCGAATCCGCGACTTTTCCCCATCAAGCTTAGCGGCAACTTGAGCCGCGGAAAGCCCTTGCTCAACCAAGCGTGCGGCATAGGCAACCAGCGCTTTTTCTCCCACAGTCACGTTCGTGCTATCAACAACACGCACGCGCGCTCCCCAAGGCTGCGCTGCCGTAAGCGCACTTTCATAGGTGCCCGAAAGCTTTGCGGAAAGCGTGATAACAATTGCTTCGTCGGTGCCGCCGTCTTCCGGCTTTCCCAAACGCCGCTCGAAAACCTGTGCAAACGCAAACGGTGTTGCTTGGCTGGTGCGCGGAAGTTCGTCGGATTCCACCAGCTTCTCGTAAAACTGCTGGTGCGTAAGGTTCACGCCGTCTTCGAACACGTCGCCGCCAAAGGAAATGGTCAGCGGAATAATCTCGTCAACGCCCGGGATTTCACCTTTACTCAGGTCAGATGCGGAATCGGTAATAATATGAACGCGACGAGAGCCATCGCCTTGAGCTGCAACTTGCTGCACAACACTCCAATCACAACAGGAATACCGTGCCGCCCTACCGCGCCATACAGCAAGACGGCAACACCCCATATTGTAACAATGTGTCCAGAAACGCAACCATATCAGCTTCAATTCCATGCGAGAACACGAATTGCTACGCACGTGAAACTTAGCGAGGCGACCGCAACTCTGAAGCCCCTGCGCCCTGGCCACCACCGCAACGCACGCTACCCAAGCGTTGCGGCATCCGCTTCATCCATGCGCACATTCGCGTTAAAGAACGCCTGCAGCGCCTGCATGCCCAAACGTACGTCAGCTGTACCCGCCGTCTCATAGCTAGAGTGCATGGCAAGCTGCGGCAAGCCCACGTCCACGCCGTGCATGCTTACTTGCGTGTTCGACAAGTTGCCCAGCGTAGAACCGCCCGGCATGTCGCTGCGGTTCGCAAAACGCTGCAGCGGCACCCCAGCGTCTTCGCATACGGCGCTGAACACCGCCGCGCTAAACGCATCCGTGCAGTACTTCTGGTTCGCCGCCTCTTTTACTACCAAGCCGCAGTTTAGCCACACGCGATTGCCCTCGTCATAGCGCTCGGGATGGTTCGGGTGCACCGCATGCGCGTTATCGCAGCTCACCAGCATGCTTTTTGCCACTGCACAGCGCAAATCCTCGGGGGTAAAGCCAAGTGCGCCGTTCAATCGTGCAAGCGCATCACGCAAAAACGTGGACATGGCGCCCTGCTTGGTGTTCGACCCCACTTCTTCGTTGTCGAAGCAGCAGAACACCGACACATCATGTTTGTTGTCCGACGCCAAAAACGCCTTCAGCGAAATATACACGCACCCCAAGTCGTCCAAGCGTGGCGCACTCACAAATTCCTTCGCCCAACCCCACACGCGCGGTTGCTGGCGGTTGACCAGGAACAAGTCACGCGCCAAAACGGTCTCGGGCGCAACGCCAAGCTCCTGTGCCACCATGGCGTCAAACGCTCCACGCTTAAGCTTGCCCGCAGAGAAAAGCGGGCACACGTCAACCGCACGATTCGGCGCAAAGCCGGAATTTGCCTGGTGATCAAGATGGATGGGCACACGCGGTATCAGCAGCACATCGGCATCGGGCGCAAACAAGCGGCTTTCCACGCATGCGCCGTTTCGCACCAGCACGCGCCCAGCCACGGAAAGCGGTTTGTCGAACCATGTGTGGTCCATCACGCCGCCATACGCTTCCACGTTCAAACGCACGTATTCCCCCGGCCCCGCCAGCTCGGGCACCGCTTTCACTTTGTACGTAGGGGAATCGGAATGCGCGGCCGTAAGCTGAAAATGATAGTCATCAAGCTTACCACCAACCTTAAAAGCAATAATGCTCGAGTTGTTGCGCGTGGTGTAATACGCCCCGCCAGGCTCTGCACGCCACGGTTCACCTTCCGGCAAGTACGTAAAACCCGCAGCGTCAAGCCGCGCACGCACCGCTGCCGCCGTATGGAACATACTTGGACATTCGCTCACAAACTCAATCATATCTTGCGCAGCGTTTACGTCAGCTTCCGGCATGGTGGCACATGTAACTTCACGTGCCCGCTCATTCGTTTGGCTCATAGCGCGCTCCTTTCTTTTACAACCAGTCTAGCAACCGCGCTGCCGCTGCGTTTTCCCTTAGCCCAAAGCACAAAAAGGGCCGCCCGCACAATGCGAACGGCCCGAACAGGCAAAACTAACGCTACTTTACGGTAAGCACCGGCACATCGGTTGCGCGCAGCACGCCAAAGCTTACGCTACCCAGCATGCCGCGGATTGCGCCTAGGCCACGGCGGCCCATAACAATAAGGTCGCAGTCGTGCTCGTCAGCATAACGCGCCAACGCATCTGCCGGCGAAGCTCCCGCAATCGCCACCACGTCGGCGCGGTCGCCAAAATCGGCAAGAGCATCGCCTAAATCTTCAGTAACGCGTTTTTGAGCCTCATCAAGCACGTGCTTCACCACGCCCTGGTACTCTTCGTAATCAAGCATGCCGTACGGAACGCCATCAAGCGCGCCGTCCGTGCCCATGCGATCCATGCCCACGTAGCTAGAAGGCACGGCATGTACCACGGTGATGCGCGCCTCAGGGCACGTAGACACCAGATCTTTTGCGTATTGCAAGGCATTCTTTGCGTGATCGGACCCATCGTAGGGGACCATAACATGACGGAACTTCATAACGGGCTCCTTTCCTTCGTGTGCATGCCACCAAAATTGACATGACTACACCGGCGCTTGCTTAGCGCCGAGCACAGCGGGCACGCCCCATACGCAAACCCGCTTGCAGGTTCAAAACCGTTACGTTAGTGCTGTTCACACAAGCTTTGCGCAGCGTCTGAACCTACTGCTGATTATACTCCATGTAAAAGCGCGGGAGGCCCTTAACCCGCAATCCGATTTTCGAGGCATACGCCAGCCAGCGTTCAAACGACGCGTCGCTTATGGCGTGCTCGATGCCGCACGCCTCACGCTCGGCGGTTTCGGGGTCGATGCCAAGCTCCTGCGTCAAAAACGCAAAGAGCAAGCGATGGCGACACAGCACCGCCATGCCACGCGCCAGGCCGTTTGGCGTCAGCCGCACACCGCCATAGGGCTCCTGGCTGATCATGCCCTCATCGCGAAGCACCTGAATGGCTTTGCTTACCGACGCTTTGGTAACGCCCAGCTCATTGGCAATATCAACGTTGCGCACCGGATTCGTAAGCGTACCGCCCAAATTGACGATTGCCTCAAGATAGTCTTCGCTTGACGTGGTGAGCTTTTCCACACGAACCCCCATCCCCCATTCGGCTTTGCACATAAAGAAGCAGAGGGAAGAAGGGGGAGTCTTCCCTCTGCTTTAAGCAGGTGCGGTGAAGAGCCAGACGAGAAGAGCTTTCACCGCCGTGTCAGCGTTGTTCGTAGGTGCGGGACAGGTGTTGAAAGTTCACGAAGCCTTGCGCATGGCAGCTTCAGATTTCAAGTAACTCCTGTTCGCAACCCTTTCGACATGGGTTAGAATACGCTAACCGTTAGCCTTGTGCAACAGTGTTAGCGGCAGCATACAAGTTCTTCACAATTCACCATGCCTAACCTTTGGGTAAAGAAAAGCGCGGTCGTAAGGACCGCGCTTCAACTTGCAGTAGCGTCACGCCACCAGCTTCGATTTCTCTACCTGCTCCACGAACCAATACGTCAACTTCGAAAGCGGCTCACGCAAAATACCCATGACAATAAACGGGATAAGGAACATAAGCACCCAGATGATTTCCACCCAGAAATCGTTTTGGTATACGCCCATGCTTGCCGCGCGCATGGCGTTGATCACGTGCGTTGCCGGTAAAATGGGGCTCACGTCCTGGAAGAACTGCGGCAGCAGCTGCAGCGGGAAGCTGCCCCCGCCGCCCGTTACGTAAATGATAAGCAGCAGCACCGCCAATGCCTTGCCCAGGTTGGCGAACAGCGACACTAACGTGTAGATGATGAAGCTGAACACGAAACCCGCCACCCAGAAGCACAGCAAGTACAGCAGCGGGTTGGCAACCTGCACGCCCACAAACAGCATATTGCCCAAACACACCACCGTGCTCTGCATGAACGCAAGCACAAACGCCGCACCGTAGCGGCCAAAGAACAGCTGCCATGACTTCGGGTTAATCAAGCCCGCTTCCTTTTTCGCGCGCTCGGAAGGCACCGGATTTAACAGTACCATGATGAGCAACGACCCCACCCACAGCGCCAGCGTGGTGTACAGCGGAGCCATGGCTGAACCGAAGTCCTCTGCCGGAAACACTGCAATGCGCTCAACGCCCACCGGCGCGGAAACCGCCTTAGCCAACGCTTCGGGGTCGGATCCAATAACCTGTTTCAGCTGCTCAACGCTGCCGCTGGCAAGCGCTTCGTCTATGCGGGTTGACAACGTGGAAAGCTTATTGGACGAAGCGCGCAGCTCGTCTGCCATACCCTTGATGGTTCCCTGTGCGCTGCCAAGCTTGCCCGCGACCAAACCTGCAGAGCTTTCCAGGTCGCCGCCAACGCCAGACAGCTGGGAAGCGCGCGCGCTGAGCGATTGCGCCGCCGTTGATACCGAATCCGCCAGCTGATCGAGCCCGGGCTTCAAACCGCTTTCGTAATCGGCCTTCAGCGTGTTGATGCTCGCTTGCACCTCGTTAAGCTTTTGCGTCACTTCGGCGCGCGACGTGCCTTCGGGGTCGGTGCCCTGCTCAAGCTTGCTTGCCGCGCTGTTCAGCGAATCGTAGAGTTTGTCCAAGGACTTAATGGACGTATTCAACTGGCTGATAACGGCATCGAGCGCCGGCTGATATTGCTCGTCGATGCTCGGGCTCAGCTCCGCTAGCTGCTCGGCAATTTCCTCGTAACGGTCGCGCTGGTTTTTCACGTCTGCGGCTTGGTCGCGCAGGCTTTGCGAAGCGTTGCCCTTGTCGGTGTCTATCTGGGTATACACGTTGTCTATTGCGCCTGGCACATCTTTGAAGCTGTCGCTGCTTTGCGCAAGCGCATCCGACAACGCCGAAACCGAGGTTTTCATGGCATCGCCAATGGTGATAGCACCGTCCTTCGCATCGCTTGCCTGGCCCTCGGCGTCCTTCACCGCAGCCTGTGCGCTGTTCAGCAAGTCGGTGGAATTATTCACCAGCGATTGCGCCGACCCCGTAAGCGCCGCATACGAATCCAGCACGTCGGCAGTGTTTCCCATCTGCTTCGCCGAGTCAGAAAGCGTGCCGGAAAGCTTCGAAATGTAGCCGCTTGCATCGCCCTGGTCGGCAAGGTTGCCCAGCGAATCAATCAACCCCAGCGCAACATCGGATATAGTTTCGGCAAACGTTGCGTTCACCTGCGACGACACCTTGCTTGACGCCTGATCGGTCACGCGCGGGGCCACGGCGTTTTTCTTCTCGTTTTCGTAATAGATGATCTGCGCATGCTCCGCATCGCTGGAGTAGAAGCTCATCATGTCTTCGCTGAAGTTCTGCGGGATAACCACGGCAGCGTAGTACTTGCCCGACTTCGCGCCGTCAATAGCGTCGTCTTCGCTGGTAAACACCCAGTCCAGCTGGTCGTTCGCCCGTAGCGCCGATTCAACGCTATCGCCTACGTTCACCTTTGTGGGCAGCAAGTCGCTTTCATAGCCTTCGTCGGAATTTGCCACCGCCACTTTCAGGTTGCCCGTGTTATCGAACACGTTCCAGCAGGCAATGACGTTGTACCACGTGAACAGCGACGGTAAAAACACCAGGCCCAAGATAATGACCACGGTGACCACGTTGCCGAACAGGTGCTTGAAGTCGTAGCAGAACAGCTTCCAGATATTACGCATGGTTGCCCTCCTGCTTCTTGCTGCCATGTTTCTTGTCGTGCTTGTCGTGATGCTTATGCCCACCCGTATCCTTGGGCTTTTGGTGGCCCTTGTGATGCTTACCGTGCTTTTCGTGCTTTTCGCCATCCGCTGGCTTCGCCTTCTTGGCGTGCTTGCCGCGCTTTTCAGCGGCATCGCCTGTTTGCTCGCACTTCGCGGAAAGCGTTTCCAAATCGGCTTTCGTCAGCTCTAACGCGGGAGACTCAACCGCCAGCGAATCCTCGTCATCGGAGTGTTTCCCGTGCACGTCTTCGTCGGACAAAAACGGGCCGTCGAAGTACGCCGGCTTGTTCGCCGCAGCCAAATCCATAAGCGACTTCGCTCGCGGCTTTTCGGCCTTTGCGTTTGAGGCGTCGGGCACATCCTTCTTATCAGCGCGGGTGGCGGCACCGTCTTTGCCCTGTTCGGGCTTGTCGTGCAGATCATCGGACACTTTGCCCACCGGGGGCAGCGGCACCGTCACGCCCGACGAGCGCGCCGTGCGGTCAACGGGCACCGACACACGCGCAGTGGACATAGCGGCGGGTACCAGCTCCTTCACCACCTTTTTACCGCGATCGGCCAAATGCTCGCGCAGCTCGTCGTCGCTCATGGTGTCAATGTAGGCCTGGCGCTGAATGTTGTCGCGCACCATTTCCACGCCCAGCAAGAACACGATGACGAACACGAGCCAAATCAGCCAGCCCGTAAGCGTCACAACTTTTTCCGTGGTGGTAACGGCGAAAATAGCCGTGAACGCCACCGGCACCAAAATGCCCACGATAAGCGCGCCACGCTTCAGGCGCGGATACAGCTTCATAAAGCGGTCGGCCTGCTGCTGCATGGTGTTGTGGAATTCATCGTGGTCCGCCAACGCGCGGATAAGCTGGCCGATGCGGTAGCGGCGCTCGGGCACCAGCGCCTCTTCCACGTTCAACAGGTCGCTCTTCTGAATCTCTTTCGCCACCAGGCGGTTCAAGTTCGTCAGATGCGGGCGCACGAACAGGCCCACCACCGCCATGCTCAGCCCAATGAGCACAAGCACGCCCATGTAGCCCAGCCACTGCGTGCCGTAGAAGCCGCCGATGGCTTCACGCAGCGCGTTGATGCCGTACGTGAAGGGGAACAGCGGGTACACAATGCGGAAAAACGCATCGGTCATCTCAACCGGGTACAAACCGGTGCCGCCCGGGATTTGCACGAACACCATGATGATGCACAGGCCAATGCCAATATGCTGGAACGACGATGACAGCGTGTACGTAATGCACAAGTACGCTAGGGAAAGCGCTATAGCGGTGGCGTAGAACGCCGGCACCGATACCGTTTGCACGCCAATGGCCAAACAGCCCGTAACGCACACGATGGCCTGCAGCGTTACCAGCACGGCGAAGAACAGCCAGCGTGCAAGATAACCCTGCACCACCGTCAACCCCGGCACGCCTTCTTTATCAACTTCCAACTTAAGAATGACGCACAGCATCAGCGTGCCAATCCACAAGCTCAGGCTGATGAACAGCGGCGCCATGGCAGAGCCGTACGCGTTAAGCGGATACAGCTTTTCAGTGGTTACTTGCGTGGGCGATGCCATGAACTCCGCGATTTTCTCGGGGTCGATGCGCCCGTTATCAATCAGCTCGTCCACTGCGGTAGACGTCCCCAGCATAGACACGTCGTTGCGCGCCGTGCTCATGGTTTTCTGCAGGTCGGCCAACACGCCGTCGGTTTGCGACAGCGCGTCGGCCGCAACACCAAGCGTGCTTGTAAGCTGGTCTATAACATTGCTGGTTTGATCGATCAGGTAGCCTTGGTTCGTGATGGCGGCCTTAAGGCTGATAGCCGCACTGCCAACTTGAGAGATTCCGCTATTTACCTGCGGCAATGCCGTGCCGAACAGCTGCGATTGGTAATCTCCCGCATACCCGATGGACTGCTGCACCGCGGTGTTTAGCGTGGTTGCCGCGCTGGAAAGCTGCGATGCCGTGGCCTCAGTATCGTCGTACAGCTGCTTCAGGTCGTTCAAATCGCGCTGCAGCTCCTGATTGCGCGACGTCATGGAATCGATGGCCAACTTGAGTTGCGCTTTATACGGGCTGGCATCATCGATGCCGTTATATACCACCGTCAGCTCTTCGATGATGGAGCTGTTCATGTCAATAACGCCCTGTGCGCGCTCAACCGATGCGTCAACCGTGCCTTGAGCTCCCGTAATGCCGCTTGACGCGTTCGATGCGGCGGTAGTTACGCTGCTTGATACCTGGGACAGGGCAACGGAAGCATCCGAAAGCGCTGGCGAGGCTGCCGCGGAAAAATCGCCAATGCTCTTCTGCAGCGTGTTCGACAGGTCGTACACCTGCTGCAACTGGTCTTGCACCGTCTTCGCATCGCTGCGCGCCTGGGAAAGCTGGCTTTTCGCCGATTGAGCCTTGCCCTGCGCCTCTGTAGTGCTGGCGGTCAAATCCGTCACCGTCGCACGTGCGTCGGAAATGGCATCCACTGCGCGGTTAAGCTGCTTGATCGTATCCGATTGCGCAACATCAAGGTTTTGCTCAGCTTCCGCAACCTTTTCGTTGAGCGTGTCGGCAACCACCGAACTCACGGTAGACACAAACTGGCTGTTAATGGTGTCGTCAAGCGTGGTGGAACCCGCATCGGTTACCTTCGGGGAAACGGGGTTTTTCTTCTCGTTCACGTAATACTGCAAGTTCGGCTGCTGGAAATCGCCGGTCAAAATGGTGAACAAATCCTCAGTGAAGTTGCTGGGAATAACGAACGCCGCGTACACCTCACCGGAATTCACCTTTTCCATTGCGTCTTCATAATCGGTGAATTCCCACTTCAACTGGTTGTTTTCATGCAGCTGGTCCACAATCTGGTTACCCAGGTTCATGTCCCCCATTATGTCGTTGCTGCCGCCGGTATCCTCGTTTACCACGCATACGCGCATGTTGCCGGTATTGTCGTAGGGGTTCCAAAAGCCAATCACGTTAAACCACGTATAGGTAGACGGCAGCACAACCAAAACGAACACAACAACCAAAGCAGCCGGCGCTTTCAGCAGGCGCTTAAAATCACGTCCGAGTACGCGCAGGACGTTTTTCATAGCAGGCAGTACCTCTTCCTTGCACAAGCGCCCGTCGGCGCGGCATCATGTCATCAGCCCCTGCCGTTTCGCACGAGCATCAAACGGCAGGAGATATTTTTCGCACCAGCCATTGTAAAATACCCCACCTGTGGAACGACTTCGCACGCCCGCAAACCACAGAATCCGTTGCATTCCTGTAACAAAATTTATGCGCGACTGGGCAGCTCCGCCGTTGCCTTCGCCAGCACATGGCCTTTTATGGCACGGCGCAGCTCGTTTGCGTAGAACCCCTCGGACAGGCCAAGCTCGCAATCAAGCGCATACACGTTCAGCGTGTAGCTGTGCGTGGCATCGGGCGGCTGCGGGCCGCAATAGCGCGAATGCACCAGCGGGTTTGCGCTGCCGTGCGCCATAGGCGACCAGTTGCTGTTGCGCCCCTGCACCATAGGCACCGCCCCGGTGCGGCTTGCGTCTTCGGGAATAACCGCTGTGTCAGCAGGCACATTGCATGCCGTCCAGTGAATCCAGCAAAAGCCACCCACGGGAATGGCGTCGAAGTCGACGAACTCCACTGCAAGCGTTTTCGCGCCCTGCGGCACATCGTGTATCTCGATAGGAAACGACCGCACGGGAAAGCCCTCAAGGCGGTCCTGTTCCGGTGCATACTTACCGAACTTGTCAGCCAACAGGCCGTTTTCCAGCTCAACGTGAATTTGCATGCCGCTTCCTTTCTCTTTGCGTTTCTCGCAGTGTAGCACGCTCGCATATTGCTTTTGCGACGCTTAGGCCCGCAGCTGAAATCTGCGCTTTTCGCGCGGGGCGTGCCAGCAACGCGCCCATTCGTTATGATGAAGCCTACCTATATATACGATTGGAGGGATGCCTCACTATGTGCGGTATCTGCGGATTCACGCAGGCAACGGACGCAAGCCTGCCAACCCTGAAAGCCATGTGCGACGTCATGGCCCACCGCGGGCCCGACGGCGAAGGCCAATACATCGATGCCGAAAGCGGCATTGCGCTTGGCCACCGCCGCTTGTCGCTTATCGACCTGGCAAACGGCAACCAGCCCATGGTGCGCGCCACGGGCAACCACGCCGCCGCTATCACGTCGCCAGCCCTGCACCTTGACGGCACTCCGTGCGGCACGCGCGAGCAGGCTGCCGCAAAAGGCGCATTCGCCATCGTGTTCAACGGCGAGATTTACAACTACCGCAACCTGCGCGGCGAGCTTGAGGCCGCAGGCTGGGAATTCCAAACGAATTCGGACACCGAAGTGCTGCTTACCGGCTACCTGCATTGGGGCGAAGGCGTGCTCGACCGCCTGCGCGGCATGTTCGCGTTTGCCATTTGGAACCGCGAAACACGCGAGCTTTTCTGCGCACGTGACTTTTTCGGCATCAAGCCGTTTTACTATACGCAGCAAAACGGGCAGTTCATTTTCGCCTCGGAAATTAAGTGCATCCTCGAGCACCCCGCCTACACGCGCGAGCTTAACCGCGAAGCGCTTGAACAGTATCTGTGCTTCCAATTCAGCGCGCTGCCCGAAACGTTCTTCAAGGGCATCTTCAAGCTGGCACCGGCACATTGCATGACCGTTCACGCCGATGGCTCCATCACGCAGCGTCGTTACTGGCGCCCGGAGTACCATTTCGACACCCAGCGTAGCCGCCAAGACACCGTTGAGGCCATCGATGAGGTGCTACGCGACAGCGTGCGTTACCACAACGTTGCCGATGTTGAGGTTGGCAGCTTCCTTTCTTCCGGCATCGACTCCAGCTACATGGCTGCGTGCTTGGCTAAAGAAAACCCCGATATCAAAACGTTCACCGTGGGTTTTGACTGCTACAAAAACGCAGCCGCCAACAACGTTGAGGGCGCCGGCGGCATGATGCGCGACGAGATTTCCTGGGCGCGCGAACTTGCCGATGAGCTGCACATTGCCAACACCGACAAATACATTAGCGAAGAAGAGTATTGGGAAAGCCTCCCCCGCGTGCAGTGGCACATGGACGAGCCTTCGGCCGACCCTTCTGCCGTTGCGCTGTATTTTGTTGACCAAATTGCCGCAACGCAGGTTAAAGCCGTGCTTTCCGGCGAAGGCGCCGACGAGTTCTTTGGCGGCTACCGCATTTACCAAACGCCGTTTTCCAACGCCAAGCTGTCGTGGGCTCCGAAGGGCCTGCTGCGCGGCGCGTCTAGCGCTATGCGCAAGCTGGGCATCCGCGGCGCCAACTACCTTGAGCGCGCAAGCGAAACCCCGGAAGACTGGTATTACACCAACGCAAACGGCGTGGCTTTCACTGTTGAGGAACGCTCCAAGCTACTGCGCGGCGGCTGTAACGCCCCTACCCCGCAACAACTTACGGCGCCGGTTTATGCCGAGGTCAAAGACCTTGATGAAACCACGCGTATGCAGTACGTCGACCTGTACTTCTGGCTTGTTGGCGACATCCTGCTGAAAACGGACAAGATGTCCATGGCGCACTCGCTTGAATCGCGCGTTCCCTTCCTGGACCGCCGCGTGTTCGACGTGTCGGCCACCATCCCCACGCCGCTGAAGGCCAACGAGTCGCAAACAAAGCTCACCCTGCGCGAAGCATCTGAACGTGCCATCCCCAAAGATTGGGCGCAAAAGGAAAAGCTGGGCTTCCCTGTCCCTGTGGTGAATTGGCTGCGCGAAGATCGCTACTACAACCAAGTTAAGGAATGGTTTACCGGCGATATCGCCCGCGAGTTCTTCAACACCGACGAGCTGGTGCGCTTGCTTGACGAGCACAAAGCCGGTGCCGACCGCAGCCGCAAAATCTGGATCGTGTACATGTTCCTCATGTGGTACAAAATCTACTTCGTAGACAAAACCGCGCCCGAGAAACCAAAGGCACGCTAACGCAAAACGCCGTCGCAGCACATGCGACGGCGTTTTTCTTGCACTTGCGTAAGCAGCGGGAGCGGGAGTCTGGGCAGCTTGCCTGACGCGCGCGTCTTCCGAGCCGCTTGCCAACTCGCAACCATGCGGGAATCAGCCAGCCTTCTACGCTAAGCGCGATGCCCGCACGCTTGTTAGATGCCCATGCTCATCCTCGAACACGCATAGTTTCTTGTCGCGGCTTTCGTACAGATGGCTAAACGTAGCAAGCTGCTTTTTGCGCGCGGCCTTTTTCCCGCCGCCGGGTTTTCCCTGTTTGCGTTCCATTAGTACTGCACCCGCCAAAACACTAAACCGGCAGCAGGGGCGTTCTCGCCTGCTGCGGTGCGATTGCGCGCCTCAAGCACCTGTTGCACCCATTCGGGTTTGCGTTGCCCACGGCCTACCATCACCAGCGTCCCCACGATAGTACGCACCATAGAATGCAAAAAAGCGTTGCCCACCACTTTGATAGTGAGGATGTTTTCACCCATAACCGTTTCATGCGAAAGCGAAATCTCGTGCACGTTCCTGCACGTTGGTTTTCCCACCGCGCTTGCCGCCATGCAAAAGCTTTTGAAATCGTGCTCGCCTTCCAAATAGCGCGCAGCTTGCCGCATAGCCTCAACATCAAGCGCACCGTGCACAAACCAGCTAAAGTTCCTCATGAACAACGGCGGCGTTTCGTCAATGCAGATGTGATAGTGGTATTCGCGCCACTGCGCATCGAAGCGCGCGCTGAACCCCGGTTCACGCTCTTCAACTGCGCGTACGGTAATATCCTTGTGCGTAAGCGCGTTCAAGCTGCGGCGCAAACTGTACAGGTTTCGCCCTTGAAGCTCATCGTTTGTTACGTCAAAGCTCACCACTTGCCCAAGCGCGTGCACACCAGCGTCGGTACGACCCGAGCACACCACTTCAATAGGCCGGCGAAACACCAGCGAAAGCGCCTGCTCAAGCTCACCTTGCACCGTCAGTTGTTTTGGTTGACGCGCAAACCCGCGAAACGGGGCACCATCATATGACACCGTCAGCGAAAGCGTGCGCTCCACCGCGCTTCGCTGGAAGTCAGCCGCATCGCTTACACGCGAGGCGTCTTTATACACGCCTGTCGCAGGCCGCAAGGCTGTCTTAGTATGTTCATTCATTTTCTCCATGCGCATCATGATACGCGACATTGCCCCGTAAAAGAAATGGGACCCGGATTCACATCCGAGTCCCATGACATTGCTCTGCAGCTTTCGACGCATCGCCCTCAATCAGACAGTTATGCGCTCAGCACGTTGTAGCCAAACAGGTCTGTTAGCTCGCTTTTCATGATGGGGCTTTCCGCATCTACCGTTATTGGCAGCTCCGCGCGGAACTTATGCCCATCATTTTGGCGTACGAACAACACTACGCCATCGCGGCCGGGGTATGACTTCAAAATACGGCTCAAACGCATAGACTTCGACTGATCGAAATCCGACATAGGCACGCTCAGCTGCAGCTGCCGCGGCTTTGCGTCCTCTTCGTTCAGCTCCAGCGTCTCCATCTCGAACACCATGATCTGGTTGCCACGGTCAGAATGTTCAAACTTGCCCTTGATTTTCACAATGGCATCTTCTTGTATAGCCTCGGCGTTTTCCTCATACTTGAAGCAAATGCACGCCACATGGCCCGTTGTGTCCTCAAGGTCAAACGTTGCCATCTTCGTGCCGCGCTTCGTCAGCTTCGTAACCACGTTAGACACCATGCCCACGAACACCGCAGACTTAATCTCCTTCGTGCGCTCCGCCAAATCACCCAGCTGCCACTTCGTAATGTGCGAGATGTAGTTCTCGTACGGCGTAAGCGGGTGATCCGAGACATAAATCTTCATGATCTCTTTCTCGTAGGCAAGCAGCTGCCGCTTCGGCCACTCCACGCCATCAGGCGCAGGCACGTCCTCCTGGAAGCCCGAGTCCGCATCGTCAGCAAATAAGTCGAACATGCTCACCTGACCGCGGTCGCGGTCTTTCTGGCGCTTCGCCGCCCCTTCTAGCAGCGGCGTTTCTTCAATGAAGTACATAAGCTGCTTACGCGTGTACCCCGTAGAGTCGAACGCACCGCCCTTGATAAGGGCTTCAAGCGTTTTGCGGTTGTAGCACTTCGCATCCACGCGGTTCACGAAGTCGTGTAAGCTGGTGAACGGACCATTCTTCTCGCGCTCTTCGATAATCTCATCCGCAACGTTGCGACCCACGCCGCGCACACCAACCAAGCCAAAGCGAATGCCGTTTTCAACCGGCGTGAATTCCGCATTCGACGAGTTAATGTCAGGCGGCAACACGGGTGTGCCATTGTGGTTGCAGCTGGAAATATAGCGAATCAGACGGTCAGTGTTGCCCATATAGCTGGACAGCACAGCAGCCATGTACTCATTGGGGTAATGCGCCTTCAGGTACGCCGTGCGCATAACCAAAATGGAGTATGCGGCCGAGTGCGATTTGTTGAACGCGTACTTAGCGAACTTCTCAGCGTCGTCCCAAATCTTCTTCGCAATTTCCAGCGAATAGCCGTTCTCTACCGCGCCGTTGTTCCAGTCTTCCTGCAACATGCGCATGATGTCGAGCTTTTTCTTGCCCATTGCCTTACGCAGCTTGTCTGCCTTGCCGGCAGAAAAGCCGCTCATGACCATGGACACCTGCATGATCTGCTCTTGGTACACCATGGTGCCATACGTTTCCTCAAGCACAGGACGCAGGCGCTCATCATAGTAGTGAACAGGCGTTTTACCGCTTGCTACCTTAATGTAGTCCTCAACCATGCCAGACTCCAACGGGCCCGGTCGGTTCAGAGCGATAGAAGCAACAATGTCGCTGAACCTATGCGGTGGGAGTCGCGCGAACAAGCTTACGTACAAGCCGCCTTCAACCTGGAACAAACCGTCCATGTTGCCGGAGCGCATCAACGCAAACGCCGCCTCGTCGTCTGTGGGGATTTCCTCGGGAACAATCTTGCGGCCCGTTGTCATCTCCACATTACGGCACGCGCGCGAAAGCACGCCCAACGTACGCAAGCCAAGGAAGTCCATCTTCAACAAGCCCAGGTCAGGCGTGTAATGACCATCGTACTGCGTAATGATGCCGCCACCTTTGGTGTCGCGCTTTACCGGTACGTGGTCGGCCATGGGGTCGCGGCAAATGATGGTTGCACATGCATGTACGCCTTCGCCACGCACATGCCCTTCAATGGACTGCGCAGCGTCAACAACAGCCTTAACGTCTTCTTCGGTGTCGTAGGCCTTTTTCAAATCGGGGTTAGTGTCAAGCGCCTTTTGAATGGTAATGCCCAGCTCATCACCAATCATCTTGCAAATGCGGTCGCCTACGCTGTACGGGTAGTCAAGCACGCGGGCAGCATCGCGCACGGCGTTTTTAGCCTGCAGCTTACCAAACGTGATAACGCCCGTAACATGGTCAGCGCCATATACTTCACGAATATGCTCGATAACTTCCTGGCGACGTTCATCCTCGAAGTCGCAGTCGATATCAGGCATCTCAACGCGCTCAGGAGACAAGAAGCGCTCGAACAGCAAGCCGTTCGAAAGCGGCTCAAGGTCGGTAATGCCCATAGCGTATGCAACAATGGAACCTGCAGCCGATCCACGACCCGGTCCAACGCCAATGCCCTGGCTACGAGCCCAGTTCAGATATTCCTGCACAATCAAGAAGTACGCCGGGAAGCCCTGCTGGATAATAACGCTCATCTCGTATTCGGCGCGATCAAGCGGCTCTTTCGGGATAGGATCGCCGTAGCGCTTCTTCATACCAACCATAACCTGATGGCGGAACCAGCTTTCGTCGGTTTCACCCTCAGGCAAGGGAAACTTAGGCAAAATAGAATCGCGTTCCAATACCACGTTGCACTTTTCAGCAACCTCTACGGTGGTGTCGCACGCCTCGGGGAAATCACGCAGCGCCTCGCGCATTTCCTCTTCGGTTTTCATATAGAACTGGTCATTGGCAAACTTCATGCGATTTGTATCGTTAACAGCAGAGCCCGTGCCAATGCACAGCATAATATCCTGCGCCCGAGCGTCCTCTTGCAACAGATAGTGGAAGTCGTTCGTTGCAATGGTTTTCAGGCCCGCACGGTGCGCAACCTCGGTAAGCTGATGATTCAGCTCTGTTTGCGTTAAGCCGCCATCAGTGCGAATGCCCTGATTTTGGAGCTCGATATAAAAGTCGCCCGGCTCAAAGCAGCTTGCAAATTTGTTCGCCCATTCAACCGCGTCATCAAACTGACGGTTATCAAGCAACTTGGGAATAATACCTGCGATGCAAGCGGAAGAGCCAATGATACCCTTGCCATACTTCTGAAGCATGCTAAACGTAGTACGCGGTTTATAATAGAAATTGTCTACGTGCGACTCGCTGACCAGGTGTAACAGGTTATGATAGCCTTCATTTGTTTTCGCAAGCAGCAAAAGATGGTACAGCTTCGGCTTCACATCTTTGCGTAGCTCTTCATCGGTTGTGAAATACACCTCGCAGCCGTAAATTGGCTTTACGCGCTTGCCTGTTTCCTTCTCAATGGCATCGCATGCATCGCAAAGCTCCGGCACGCCAGACATAACACCGTGGTCAGTAATAGCTACCGCAGGCATGTCAAGTTCCGCAGCGCGACGCACCATGTCTTTGACATGGGTCAATCCGTCAAGCAGCGAATATTCAGTATGATTGTGCAAATGAACGAACGCCATAAATGCGCCTCAAATCTACTCGCAAACTGATGTGCTCGCCTTCGGCTTGAAGCCTTTGGGCTGCCTAAAGCCGTAGGGTTCCTTATTCCGGTTCCCCATCATAGCAGCCTCGGACGCACGCGTGTTCGAACAAACGATGGATTTTGTAGGCATAAAAATAACCCCCCGCTCACTGCGGGGGGCTATCAAAATGCCAGCCGATTGGGTACGACCGTCGCGTTGCCAGCAGTCGCACCAGCGGCCGCGGGTTATATGCTCAAGCCGACGCCCAAACTATGCAGCAACAGGCTGCGCACTGTCGGCAAGGATAATAACCTTGTCGCCGGTAACCTGCACATAGCCGCCCTTGACCTCAAAACGCTGAACGGCACCGCCGCCAGCAGGAGTCAAGCGAATCTCGCCGTCAGCCAAGGCGGAAACCAAAGGTGCATGACCGGCCAAAAAGCCCATCTCACCTTCAACGCCCGGCACAACAACCATTTCAGCTTCGGTAGTCAGCAGCTTCTCGGCAGGCGTAACGATGTCGCACTTGAAGCTAGCCATACTACGCTTCTTCCTTCTTCATTTCCTCGTAGGCAGCGTATACGTCGTCGATGCCGCCCTTCAGGCGGAAGCACTGCTCGGGAATCTCGTCGCACTCGCCGTCAAGAATAGCGGCGAAGGAACGAACGGTATCCTCCATCTTAACGTACTTACCCGGCAAACCGGTGAACTGCGTTGCCACGTGGAAGCACTGGCCGAAGAACTGCTGCGCCTTACGAGCACGGCTTACGGTAAGCTTCTGCTCTTCGGACAGCTCGTCCATACCCAGAATAGCAATGATGTCCTGCAGGTCCTTGTAGTTCTGCAGCAGCTCCTGGATGCCGGTAGCTACGCGATAGTGCTCCTCGCCCACGATTGCGGGATCCAACGCGCGAGACGTGGACTCCAGCGGGTCAACAGCCGGGTAAATACCCAGCTCAGCGATGGAACGAGACAAAACCGTCTTAGCATCCAAGTGCGTAAACGTCGTGGCCGGCGCAGGGTCGGTCAAGTCGTCAGCGGGCACGTACACAGCCTGCACCGACGTAATGGAGCCGGTGGACGTGGACGTAATACGCTCCTGCAAGTCGCCCATCTCGGTGGCCAGCGTGGGCTGGTAGCCTACGGCGGAAGGCATGCGACCCAGCAGAGCAGACACCTCAGAACCGGCCTGCGTGAAGCGGAAGATGTTGTCCACGAACAGCAGCACGTCCTGGCCCTGATCACGGAAGTACTCAGCCTCGGTCAGACCAGCCAGGCCAACGCGCAGACGAGCTCCCGGAGGTTCGTTCATCTGACCGTAAACTAGGCAGGTCTTGTTGATAACGCCGGAATCGCTCATTTCCAGGTACAGGTCGGTACCCTCACGGGTACGCTCACCTACACCGGTGAACACGGAGGTGCCGCCATGCTCCTGAGCCAGGTTGTTAATAAGCTCCTGAATAATAACGGTCTTACCAACACCAGCGCCACCGAACAGACCAGTTTTACCGCCCTTAACGAACGGCTCAATCAGGTCGATAGCCTTAATACCGGTTTCGAAGATCTCGGTCTTCGTAACCAGCTCGTCATACTCGGGAGCAGGACGATGAATAGGCATAAAGCCGGTAACCTCAGGCATCGGCTTCTCGTCAACGGGTTCACCGATAACGTTCCAAATACGACCCAGCGTTTCCTGACCAACAGGCATCATAATCGGATGACCGGTGTCCTGAACGTCCAGGCCACGCACCAAACCGTCAGTAGAGCTCATAGCGACGGAGCGGACAATGTTGCCCGGCAGGTGCGTTTCGACCTCCAGGACAACGTGCAAGTTGCCCGCTTCGGTCTTCGCATCAACCGTCAGCGCGTTATAAATCGCCGGCAGCTGATCAGGAGAAAACTCGACGTCAACAACAGGACCGACGATACGCACGATGCGACCGACAGCGCCTTTGCTGGCCTCGACCTCCTCCTTCGTAAACAAATGTTCAGCCATTTAATCCTCCAAAGCAGCTGCGCCACCGACGATTTCCGAAATCTCGGTCGTGATAGCGCCCTGGCGTACGCGGTTATACAATCTGGTCAACGTGTTAACCATCTCGGTGGCATTGTCCGTAGCCGACATCATGGCGTTGCGGCGTGCACCCTGCTCGGCAGCTGCCGAGTCGATAAGCGCGTGATACAACGTGGTACGCACATACGCCGGCAGCAACTGGTCAAGAACGGCCTCGGGGCTCGGCTCGAAAATAACATCGCCCTGAAGCTCCTCGCCAGAAGCCTCGGAAGCATTGTTGCCCGAATCAGACGCAAACGCTTCCGTGTCGACGGGAAGCAGCACTTCTTCGCGAAGCTGCTGCTCTGCCGCATTCTTTGCGTGGTTATACACCACGATAACCTCGTCGATCGTGCCGTTGGCGTAGCCTTCCACGGCATAAGAAGCAATATCAGTTGCCTCTTCAACCGTAGGATCGGCAGACAAATTAGCGAAGGACAGTACGGGCTCCACTTTACGATAGGTAAAGTAGCCCGATGCCTTCTTACCGCAGGCGACAACGCTCACACGAGCGCCAGCCGCCTGCTTCTTCTTCATCAGTCGCTCGACGTGACGAAGAACGTTGCTGTTGAAGCCGCCAGCCAAACCACGGTCGGACACAACGACAACAACGAGAACATTCTTGACCTCGTCATGCTTGCGCAACAACGCGTTCTCGGAGCCACCTACACGCTTGGCAACGTTGGCCAACATTTCGACCATGGACTCGGCGTACGGCGTAGCTGCAGCCACGCGCTCGCCTGCAAGGCGAATCTTCGCAGCAGCAACCATTTCCATGGTTCGCGTAATCTGCTTCGTCGAAGAGACGGAGTTGATACGCCTATCAATGTCGTGAAGGTTGGGCATCGCTACCTACCTTACGCCGTGGGTGCGAACTGAAGCTTGAAAGCCTCGATCGCAGCGTTGGTCAGGTTCTCGACGTCGCTCGTCCACTTGCCTGCTTTCTCAAGCTCGGTGAACACCTCGGGCTTGGATGCATGCAGGAACTCCAGCATTTCGCCACGGAAACGCACAACATCGTTGACCGGAACATCATCAAGATAGCCCTTGCTGCCAGCATAGATGGCCACAGACTGGTCGTATACGTCCATCATGCTAAAGCGATTCTGCTTCAGCAGTTCGGTCATAACGGCACCGCGGGTCAACTGATCTTGCGTAGCTTTATCAAGGTCAGAGCCAAACTGCGTAAACGCTTTCAGCTCGCGATAAGCGGCAAGGTCAAGCTTTAGCGTACCAGCAACAGACTTCATCGGTTTGATCTGTGCGGAACCACCAACGCGAGACACGGAAATGCCCACGTCAACAGCAGGACGCTGGCCCTGGAAGAACAGGTCGGTCTGCAGATAAATCTGACCGTCGGTAATGGAAATAACGTTGGTCGGAATGTAGGCAGATACATCACCCGCCTGCGTCTCGATGATCGGCAGCGCTGTGATGGAACCTCCGCCTAATGCATCCGACAATTTACTGGAACGCTCCAGCAGTCTGGA
>DJEE01000001.1:5326-8185 GCA_002431805.1 Eggerthellaceae bacterium UBA5906 | reverse complement strand
CAGGCGGCTATCGAGTGCCACGACGCGTTTGAGGACTTGCGCGCGCAGGTGGGAGATACGCTGGGCGTGGGCGACCTTTCCCAATATGGCAGCTGGGACGACGTGGTGAAGGCCTCGCTGGATGCCAGCATATCGGGGCTGGATTTTGCCGAGGTGCCCGAATCGGCGGTGGACGACAGCTTCGACATGTTGCTTGACAACGCCGACATTACCGTGAAGGCGCGGATGTACGATGACCCTGCCATGCAAACCGGCACCGTGGCCGTGAGGGACAAGCACACGGGCAAGCTTTCCATGGCTGACGTGGACTTTCATCAAATTGCGGTTGACAACAACAAGTTGGCGGCCGCGATGGATACGTACAACCTGGCATCGCAGGTGTTTGAGGGCAAAACGTCGCAGGCGCTGCTGCTACTGACGGCCGATAAGAACGGGCGCACCACCAAGTTCTTCAAGCGTATTTGCCCGAGCGCCCAATTGCGTGGGTATTTGGGTGCATATTTGAAGTACGGCGACTCGTTCCGCCTGCCTTGGAAGTCGATGAAAAGCTTCAATGTGTACGGCACGGGCATGGCGACTCTGGGGTTTGCTCAGGGTTTGTATATGGCTCACGATGCTGCAGGTAACCTGGGCGATACCATGGCGCGCGTCAATGAGATGAAGGGCAACATCGAGCAGCTTGATATGATGATCGCCTGGTACGAGCGCAAGCCGCAAACTGAGGAAGTGCAGCAGTGCTTGGCGGCGCTACGTGCGGAGAAGCTGCTGGCCGAGCAGTACCTTGGCGTGCTGCAGGCGCAGCAAACCAACGACTCGTGCGATTTCTGGATTGGTGGGGCGTTCACCGGCTTGGGTGGAGCTGCCGCGATTTTCGGCGGGCCGGCGGCTAACTGGGGCGTGATGGGCGCAGGGTTTGCCTACGATGCGTTCTCCGGTTACTGCAACAGCAAGCGGTGGGAAAGCTTGGTGCGCGCTCGCGATGCGTATCTGGCCGCGCATGCGCGCCGCGTGGGGGCGTGTGAGTACAACTTCGATTATGTGAGCGGCAAGAAAGACCGCGACAAGGGTGGCACGACGGGTTTTGATGCCAACCTGACCATCGACCCGGCGGGTTTTGTGTACGAGGCCGTGAAGTCCAACGTGCTTGAGGGCGTGACGGCCGAGGTGTGGCGCAGCGATTCCACCGACGGTGCGGGTGCGGTTTTGTGGGACGCCGAGGCCTACGAGCAGGAAAACCCGCTTGCTACCGACGCAGATGGCCTGTTCGGGTGGTTCACGCCCACGGGCTATTACCAGGTGCGTTTTGCGAAGGCGGGTTACCAGGCGGCGCAAACCGAGGGGATGGCGGTGCCGCCGGTGCGCACGGGGCTGGAAGTTGGGCTGCGCACAACCGAAAAGCCGCGGGTGGCAGACGCACGGGCGTATACCACCTGCATTGAGGTGGAGTTTACGCAGTATATGGATGCTTCCGAAGCCGCAACGACGCAGCTGGCGGCGCTGGGGCTTGGTGAAGGTTGCATGTTCGAATGGGCTGACTGCGTGGAGGGCGCCGATGGACGGCCGGTTGCCAAGACGCTGCGCGTGAAGCCTGCCGGTGGGCTGACTGTAGGGTCAACCGTGCAGGTGGGTTTGGCGGGCGCGGTAAACTACGCGGGGCTTGCCATGGACGCGTGGAGCAGCTGGCCTTTGACGGTTGAGGTGCAGCCCGTTGAGCTGAAGCTTAACGTTGAGCAAGGGTATGCGCTGGTCACGGGGCAGTCGTGCGAGGTGGTTGCGCGCGTGCGCGATGCTTCTGGGCAGCCGGTGGCTGAGCAGTTGGTGTACGCAAGTGTGGGAAGCTCGCTGGTGGCGGCGTTCGGCAGCGGCCTTGAGACGGTGAACGCTGTGACCGATGCGGATGGTGTTGCGCGCTTTGCCTTGACGGGCGCGGCCCCGGGTTTGACTGATATGACGGTGGGCGTGCTGAGCACGCCGCTGTCGAAAACTGTTGACGTGCGCGTGTCCGACGAGCAGACGCGTCCGGCGCGACCTGTGGCTCAGCTGGGCAATGCGAGCTTTGGCGCGGGTGCGCCGAAGGAGAACTTCGCCACGGTGGTTGCCGGCACTCAGCTGATCATTTCCGCCGAGGAAGGGGCAACGGTGTACTACACCACCGACGACACGTGCCCCTGCGTTGCAGGCGGGTCGCGCGTGGAATACACCGGCCCGGTGACGGTGAACGCGAACACGCGGTTTAGGATTGCGGCGTTCAAGGCGGACTTGGAAGACGAATATTCCGAGCGCTTGAACATTACGGTGACGGTGAGCGGCGGCGACAAACCGGACCCGGGGCAACCTGGTAACGATGAGCCGGAAACGCCGGGCGGCGGCTCTGGCGGCAGCGGTTCTGGTGGGGCTGGTGGTGCCGGCGGTGCTGGGGCCGGCGGGGCCGGCGGCGCTGAAGGTGCCGGTGAGCTGGGGATTGGTGCTGACGGCGCTGCTGGCGGGTTGGCCAGCGGGCAGCAAGGGGCCGGCGAGTTGCAGGGTGCGCAGCCTGCAACGGCTGGTGCCACGGCAGTAACCGGAGATGCTGCGGCAAACGTGGCGCTGCCTGTTGCGTTGGGTGCTGTGGCGGCCATCGCGGCAGCAGCTGTAGCCTGGGCGCGCATGCGCTCAGGCCACAGACGGCATCGCCGGTAGGTGCCAGCTGCGCGGTTGTGCGTGGTGCTTTGTTGGGCGGCGCGTCCTGCGGGCGCGCCGCTTTTTCGCGCTGGGGCCGCCGCGAAGCGCTTTGCCGCCGTCTCGCCGCCTTGCTCCGCGTATAACCTACGCACTTCGCGGTATGTCTGGCGGGGACTTACACGTAAACGCGGTTTCAAA
>DJEE01000001.1:0-5283 GCA_002431805.1 Eggerthellaceae bacterium UBA5906 | reverse complement strand
GTGCGCGAAGTGCGTAGGTTTGGCAGCGGTGGGCGGACTTGGCGTACGGCGGTAGGTTTCGGTATACTGCGGCGTGCGAGGGGGAGGGCGCATGTTCAGCGATTTTGCTATCTGGTACTTGTTTTTAGCCGGCACAGCGGGCGGTGCGTTTTTGTGCGGCGTAGTGATGGATATGCGCGAAAACACCGGTTGGGACGCGCGCCGCGTGTCGCTTCGAGCGCGGTGTGGCATATTTTCCTGCGTGGGGCTTTTGGCGCTGGCGGCGCTGATGTTGTTTCTTGATTTGGGCAACCCTTACGACATCTTGTATTTGTTCGAGCAGCCGCTGCGGTCGATCGTGTCGGTGGGCGCGTGGCTTATTGTGGGGTGTTTGGCGTGCTCAGTGGCAACGTCTGCCCTGGTGGTGCTGCGTATCGATGTGCCGTGGCTGTTTCGCATTCTCGAGATTTTGGGTGGCGTGGCTGCTGTTGGCGTGATGGGCTATACCGGCGTGCTGCTGTCGTCTATGACGTCCATCGAATTTTGGAACACGCCGATTGTGGTGGTGCTGTTCGTGGCATCGGCGTTAAGCTGCGGCTGCGCATGCGTTGAGGTTGCAACGTTTTTCACAGCCGGAAGTGCGCGCGGCTTGCGCGACCTTGAGGGCGCGGGGCGTATCTTACGTGTGGCGGAGTTTGCAGTGCTGGTGGCGTTTATGGTGTCACGCTGGTTGGCCGGCGCTGCGGCCCAGCAGTCGTGCTTGCTTTTGGTAGCAGGCCAGCTTGCGGGCCTGTTTTGGGGTGGGCTTGTGCTGTGCGGTTTCGCTGTTCCGGCGCTGGCGGGCGCGGGTATGCGCGCGCTGCGCGTTCCGGCGTTGCGCTTGGCCGGAGCGGCATCGACGCTTATTGGCGGAGTGTGCTTGCGCTATTGCGTAGTGCTTGCGGCGTCGTATTCCGCTATCGGCTTTGCTGTGACATAATAGGCTAGTTCATTAGGTAAACCGTGCGTGCGCGTGCTCGGGCCACTTTGCGACGCGCGGCTGGCATGGCGCGGCGGCGGGGCTGCCGCATGCGGCAAGGAAAACGAGGCACGTTATGGCATCGATTGCCAACATACAGCAAACAGGCGAATCCGCCCAGGTGGCGGACAAGAACCTTATTACCATCGACGAATCAAGTGGCGTGCCCCTTTGGATGCAGCTGCGCAATCGCCTGGTGTACCTGGTGGTTTCCGGCACGTTTCCGCCGGGCATGAAGCTGCCCACGGTGCGCGATTTGTCGTCTACGTTGAAGGTGAACTACAACACGGTAAGCAAGGTATATCGCGACATCGAGAAAGACGGTTACGTGATCACGCGTCGCGGCAAGGGCACGTTCGTGGCCGAAATCAACTCGGACGGGTACGAGGCGCAGGATGCGAAGGCTGCCGTTGACCTGCTTATTGACAAGTTTTTGGAGCAGTGCAAAGAACTCGGGCTATCTGAAACCGATGCTGCTGAGGCGGTGGCCAAGCGAGCAGGGGGGATGTTCGTATGAGGAAAATCGGTCCGAAACGCGGCGCGCACCGCGATGCGCAGGAGCAAGCTGTGTTCGCTAACACGCCACATGAGTCACCCGACAACATTATCACCGAAAAAGATGCAAGTCGTGCCGGCGTGTACAGCTTTGCGCTGCTTATGTTTGCGCTGGGTTTTGCCGTGGTGTTTGCCGTTACGCTGCCGTGGCTGAGCGTGTTCACGGTGCTGGCGGCCGCGGCGGCGGGGCTTTTGCTGGCTTCAACCGTACGCGTGGCGGCGCAGTGGGAACACGTGGCGCTGCTGCGCTTTGGAAAGTTCCGCAAAATCGCGGGGCCGGGCGTGTATGTGGTCGTGCCGTTTGTGGATTCCGTGGCCATGCACATTGATCGGCGCACCATCACTACGGCGTTCTATGCGGAGCAGGCGCTTACATCCGACCTGGTCAGCGTTGATGTTGACGCCATCTTGTTCTGGATGGTGTATGACTCGGAAAAGGCGTGTCTTGAGGTGGCGAACTTCCCGCAGGCGGTGCGGCGCGCCGCTCAAACGGCCGTGCGCGACGCCATCGGGCAGGTGACGCTTGCTGAGCTTTCCGTCCGTCGTCGCCAGCTTGACCATGAGCTGCAAGAGTTTATGGCCGGCAAATGCGAGGAATGGGGCGTTAGCGTCATTTCCGTTGAAATCCGCAACATCAAGATACCGAAGGAGCTGCAGGATTCGCTTGCCCGCGAGGCGCAGGCCGAGCGCGAGCGCGATGCGCGCGTGCTGCTGGCCGACGTGGAGCGCGACATCTCCGAGATGTACGTGGAGGCGGCGCGCGTGTACAACGAAGAGCCCGGCGCTATGGAGCTGCGTGCCATGAACCTGTCCTACGAAAGCGCGCGCGACGGCAAGGGCGTGCTGCTGGCGCCTAGCAGCTTGGCTGACGGTTTTGTGGACTTGGGCAAAGGCGCGGTAAAGGGCGGCAAGTAGGTCAAACAAAGCATGTTAAGGGTGATAACCCTGAGTTGAAAACGCTATTTTCCCAGTTCATACTTATTCTTTAAAAATATACACATTGAACTATTGAACTAGTTCAACAACAGAGTATTATACGGCTCGAGAGGTTGGCCACCCATGGTATGCAAATGGGGGAGCGCAACGCGGGCCGTATTTCTGCGCGGTTGCAAACGGGTGGAAGTGCATGCGGTAGGCGCGTTGCAGCTTTCGAGAGAGTTAAAACCGAGGAGGAGAGATGACGGGAACGCAAAGCGCAAGCCATAGCTTGACCCGTAGGAATTTTCTCAAAGTCGGCGTTGCGGGTGCGGCGGGCTTAGCTGCTGCCGGTTCCATGACCGGCTGCGACGCCTGGCTGGGCGCGGCACAAGCGCCTAGTGCCGAGGAGAAAACCGTGTATACGCTGCATCAGTTCATGTGCACGGGGCGCTGCTCGCTGAAATGCACGGTGCGCGACGGCCGCTTGGCCATGATCCAGCCCAACGACACGGTGGACCCGTATTACCGCCACGTGTGCGTGAAGGGCATTTCCGAGATCCAGCATGTCTATAGCGACGAGCGCCTGCAGTCGCCCATGCGCCGCGTAGGCAAGCGCGGCGAAGGGCAGTTCGAGGTTATCACCTGGGACGAGGCCATCAAAACGGTGGGCGACGAGTTGCGGAAGGCGTGGCAGAAATACGGCAAGCAATCTGTGTACATGTCGGCTTCCAATGAGCCGCGATTCAGCTTCTTGCCTGCGCTTTTGGGCTGCGCCACCGGTGTTGAGCCCGGCATTGACCGCGGCACAGGCAATGGCGAGGCGCCGGCTATCGGCGGCGACGTGTTTGGCGGTGGCACGAACGAGTCGCGCGACTGGGTGAACACCAAAACGCTTATTGTGGCAGGCACGAACCTGCTGGAATCTTCTATGATGCAGGCCAACACGTTCTTGGACGCGAAGAAGGCTGGTTGCGAAATTATCGTGCTTGACCCGCATTTCTCTACCACGGCGGGCAAGGCTAGCAAGTGGATTCCCATCATCCCGGGCACCGATGCGGCATTTTACCTGGGCATGGTCAGCTATATTCTGGACAACAAGCTGTACAACGAAGCGTACATGCGCGAGCACACCTCGTTCCCGTTTTTGGTGGATGCCTCCACAGGCAAGTTTTTGCGCACGGGCGCGGCGTGGGGCACTGATGAGGAAACCGGCGAGCCGGTTGACCCCGGCGATTTCTTGGTGTGGGACAGCGCCAAAGGTGCTGCCGTGCCGTACGCCGAGGCCGTGGCAACCGCGGCGCTTGAAGGCGAGTTCACCGTGGACGGCAAGCAGGTTGTCACCGTGCTTGAAAGCCTGAAGCGCAACCAGCGCCAGTACACCTGCGAGTGGGCCGAAGGCGTGTGCGGCGTGGACGCTGCTACCATCGAGGAGGTTGCGCGCAAGTACGCCACAGACGGCCCTGCGTATCTGGCGTTTGGCCAGGGCGGTTCGGACAAGTACTCCAACCCCGACATCATCGGGCATACCGGTATGGTGCTGGTGGCGCTGACGGGCAACATCGGTAAGCCCGGTTGCGGCATTGGCCACACCATCGGCGGCGCCGGCTACAGCGTTGAACTGGGCGAATGGAAGCTGCCCGAGCAGTTTAAGCCCGCCGAGCTGGACGTTCGCTCCGATCGTTTCCCCGACAACGACGGCGGCGTGCACGTGATCATCTCGCTGGGCAACACGTTCCAGCAGTACTGGGCCAACATGAACAAAACACGCGAGTGGATCGACTCGCTGGATTTCATCGTGCATATCGGCATGTACTACGAGGACACGGTGAAGTACGCCGACATCGTGCTGCCTGTGTGCAGCAAGTTCGAGGACACCGTGGAGCACTCCATCGTGCGCAGCGATTACAACCATGTGAACCTGCAGACCAAGTGCATCGAACCGCTGTTCGAAAGCAAGCCCGACTTCGACGTGATGCGCCTGATTGCCGAGGAGATGGGCGTGGGCGACTATCTGCCCAAAAACGCCGAGGAGCTGGTGCGTTACCAGATTGAGCACTCCGACGACCTGGCCGAACAGGGCATCACGCTTGACGCGCTGGTGAAAAACCACGGTAGCATCAAGATGGCCGACACCGACGAGCCGCGCCGCGCCTACACCGACCTGAAGTTCAAAACACCCACCACACGCATGGAGCCGTATTACGAGGCGTGGACGCCGTGTTCGCAGGCGTGGCCGAACTGGGAGGAGAACAACGAGGCGTACGCGGGCANNCTACGAGGCTTGGCTGCCCTGCGACCAGGCGTGGCCGCAGTGGGAGGAGAACAACGAGGCATATGCGGGCAACCCGCTGGCCGAGAAGTACCCGCTGCAGTTCACGCAGACGCGTACCCGTTTTTCCAACCATTCGCACTTCAAGGCGGCGAAGTGGGTGCAGCAGTTCGCCAAGCCCACGTTGGAGCTGAACCCCGCCGATATGGACGCGCGCGGCATCGCCGACGGCGACGTGGTGGAGGGCTTCAACGACCGCGGTTCGTTTACGTGCGTGGCGCGTGCGAACAACGCCGTGCGCCCGGGCTCGGCGCGCACGTGGGAGGCCGGCTGGAGCAAGTACATCGAGGACGGCAACACGCAAAACGTCACAAACGACCATGTGAACCCGCGTGACGAGTATCTGCCCACCGGTGCGCCCATCCCGTTTAACGACACGCTCATCGAAGTGAAGAAAGCGTAGGTGATATGCCATGACGAAACTTGCAATCGGAATCAACCTTGATCGCTGCATCGGCTGCCACACCTGCGCAAACGCCTGCAA
>DJEE01000104.1 GCA_002431805.1 Eggerthellaceae bacterium UBA5906 | reverse complement strand
GTGCATCCTTCATACGTTGCCGTTTGCCGCCCGCATAGCGCGTACGGCGCGGTTCGCCCTGCGCACGTGCGGGGTGAACCGGTTGTCGAACTGCAAAATTTTATCAGATTGCAACGTAGTTTGCAGCTTGCTCCGCACAGACTGCACCATCGGACACCGCCGTGACCACTTGGCGCAGCTGTTTGGCGCGCACATCGCCCGCAGCGAACACACCAGGCACAGAGGTTGCGCCCGTTTCGGTTGCCTTAACGTACCCGCCCTCGTCAAGTTCAAGGGCACCGGAAAGGAACTCGGTATTAGGCTGCGTGCCCACGGCCACGAACGCGCCGTCGACCGGCACCGTTTCAAGCGCGCCGGTTGCAAGGTGCTCCACCTGCGCGCTGGCCAGCTTTCCTTGCGCACCATCGAGCGCACGCACCTCGCTTTCCCACATGAACGTGACGTTTTCAAGCTGCTCGAGCTGCTGGTGATACACCGGCGTAGCACGCAGAGCACCGCGACGATGCACGACAATGACGCGCTGTGCGAGGCGGGCAAGGTAGATGGCGTCGGCAGCCGCAGTGTTGCCGCCGCCTACCACCATGACGGTTTTGCCGCGGAAGAAGTTGCCGTCGCACGTGGCGCAATACGACACGCCGCGGCCGGTCAACTCGGCCTCTCCCGGCACGCCGAGCTTGCGCGGGCGCGCGCCGGTGGCAACGATCACGCTGCGCGCCTGGTAGGCGCCGAAGGGCGTGGTGAGGGTTTTTGAGCTGCCGGCCAAATCAAGTGCTGTCACCTCTTCGGTGATGATGCGCGCGCCGAAGCGCTCGGCCTGCTCCTTCATCTGCCACGCCAGCTCAAAGCCGCCGGCGCCTTGCGGAAAGCCGGGATAGTTGTCGATGCGCTCCGTTTGGGCCAGCTGCCCGCCAGGGGAAATGCGCTCGAAAATGGCAGCGCGAAGGCCAGCACGAGCGGCGTATAACCCCGCCGTCAGGCCAGCCGGACCAGCACCGATGATGGCGACGTCAAAGGATTTCTGCTCAGGCGCTGCGTGGGCGTTGTTCGCTTCGGTATTCATGGTTGCCTCAATTTCTGCGGCCACATGACCGCGTTCGCATTATTGTTCGCGAACAGTATAAGGCACGATGATGCGTTGCTTGTATTTGTTACTGTATTGGTGCCATTTCTTCATACGGGCAGAATGGCGACCTTGCAGCAGCGCGTATCCCCTTCCCTAGTGCTTATGCGCAGCGTGGCGGCGGTACAGCAGGGTGGCGGCTATGATGCTGAGGATGATTTGCAGGACCGTGGGGGCAAACCAGATGCCGTCGACTTGAAACAAGCAGCCCATGACAAATACGACGACGCACACGATGATGGCCTCGGCCACCACCAGGGCGTTTGAGGAACGCGAGTCGTCCACCGCATAGAAATATGATGTGGTGGTGTGCGTAAAGCCGTAGAAGATATAGCAGATAGAGAAGATGGGCAGCGCGTAGGCGATGACGGGCGTTGCCGCCGGCGATGCACCGAACAGAAGCGGGATGAGGTCGCGCACGGCGAACATGAGCGCAAGGCCTGCAACGCCGAGCGTGATGGCTACCGCGTAGTTCGTATTGCGCAAGCGACGCACGGCATCGGCGTTGCCAGCACCGCGATATACGCTAATGAGCGGCTGACTGCCGTCGCCGACGCTTTGGATCATGATCTGCACGAAATACGCCACGTAGGCAATGGCGGCATACGCCGCAAGCGCCACTTCCCCGCCGTAGTACGACAGCGACACGTTGTTGACCACCGTGGAAACCTCGGGCAGAAGCGTAAGACCGAACGGCGCAGCGCCAAGCTTGATGATATGCGCGGCGATAGAGCCATCGGGCAGCAAGTTGCGCAGCGGCACGCGATTGGCTTTGCGCATGAAAAACGCCAGCACGAACAGAAACGCAACGGACTGCGCCACCACCGTGGCCTCGGCGGCGCCGGCCGTGCCACGGCCCCAGAGCATGACGAACACGTAGTCGAGCACGACGTTCACCACACCGGCAAGCAGCTGCACCGCCATGGCGTAGGCAACCTGGCCGCGGTTGCGGATAAGCGGCGTGCACCCCGTGACGAGCACCTGAAATGGCGCACCGATGGCGATGACCTTCAGGTAGCGCACCGCCTGCTCAAGCGTTTCACCCTGCCCGCCGAGCACAGCGCACAACGGTTCGGCCGCAAACGTATAGATGACCAGGATGGGAATGGACGCCGCAGCTAGCATGAACAGCGTCACGCCGACGACGCGGCGGGCACGTTCATCGTCGCCTTTGCCGCGAGCGATAGAGCTGATGACGCCGCCCCCCATGCCCAGGCCCGTGCCCACCGACAAGATAAGGCACACAAGCGGATAGGCCACGTTGATGCCCGCAAGGCCCGCGTCGCCGACGGCATGGCCGACGAAGATACCGTCGACGATGCCGTAGATGCCCGCAAGCGTGAACGTAAGCATGGTGGGCAGGATGTATTTGAGATATTCGGGGACCATCGAGCGCGTAATCACGCGATTGCTCCTTTTCGTAGACGTGAGCGTTGCTTGCGTATATGAAAGGCGCCGCCCCCGGGTTTAACCAGGGCGACGCCTTTGCGTGTGTTGCTTGCGCTATGGTAACACGGATGTGCGCGCTTCACTTATTGTCGATATCTGGCAAGCGTGGCAACGAGGCGTTTCGCGTCAAGCGGTTTCGAGAGGTGCTCGTTCATGCCGGCGTCAAGCGCACGGGCGCGATCGTCGGCGAACACGTTGGCCGTCATGGCAACGATGGGCACGCTGGTAGCATCGGGGCGCTCAAGTGCGCGAATGGCGCGCGTGGCAGCATAGCCGTCCATCACCGGCATCATGATGTCCATAAGCACCGCGTCGAACGTGCCCGGCGGCGCCTGCTCAAACGCGTTGACGGCCTGCTGGCCATCACGGGCAACGCTGACGCGCGCCCCTTCACGCTCAAGCACGCACCGCGTGATATCGAGGTTCAAATCGTTGTCTTCTACCAGCAGAACATGCATGCCCGCAATGTTGCGCGAGGTGCTTTCGTCGGCGTTACCGGGTGCTCCGGCAGACGCTTGCTCGAACGGCAGCGTGACGCGCACGGTGGTGCCTTCGCCCTGCACGCTTTCCACGCCGATGGTGCCGCCCATCAGCTCGACGAGTGCTTTGACGATGGGCATGCCCAGGCCAGAGCCCGGATACACCGAGCGCGCCGTGGAAGCTTCCTGCGAGAAAGGCTCGAACATGCGCGAAAGATATTCGGCGCTCATACCGATGCCCGTGTCGGTTATCTCGCAGGCAAGCTGCACACGTGTACCGCCTGGGCGCAGCAGGTGCGCATGCCACACGACTGAACCGCCTCGCTTGTTGTAGCGAACGGCGTTGTCAAGCACGTTGGTGAACACCTGATGCACGAACGTGGGATTGCCGAGCACGCAGGTGCCAGCGAGCTCGTTTTCGGCTTCGAGCGTAAGGCTCACACCGGCATCTTGCGCCTGCACGCGCGCGGGCGCAAGCACGTCGTCAAGCAGCTTGCCGAGCGCAAAGGGCTCCACGCTTACCTCGATATCGCCGCTTTTGAGCTTGCTCATTTCCAGCAAATCGTCCACCAATCCGGTAAGCTGGCGCGCGGCGAGCTGCGCCTTAGCCATGTTTTGCCGCACCTGCTGCGGGTCAGTGCACGAGCTGTTAACTTCCATGACGCCTAAGATGCCGTTGAGCGGCGTGCGGATGTCGTGCGAAAGGTTGCCGAGCAGCACGTCTTTCGCCTGGTTGGCACGTTCGGCGGACGCAAGCGCCTCTTCAAGCTTGCGATTCTGCTCCACCTCGCGCTGCGTTTCACGGCGCAGCTTACGGTAATGGCGAACGCTCGCGAACGCTGCAATTGCTATCAGCACCGCCAACAGCACGGCGATTTCCACCCAGTTGTCGCGCACGAAGTCGGCAATGGTGTACTTCATGAGCCCTTCGGTGTAGCGATACGACGCGTTCATGCAGAAGTTCTCGCCCAGGATGCCGATGCCGCGGTTGGTAAGGCGCACAAGCGCGGTGTTGCCCTTGGCAATCCCAAAGCTGCGCTCATCGAGCACGGGAAGCGAAACGCTTGTCAGGCTCGGCTCGGATGCAAGCAGGCTTGCCGCGCGCAGGCCGTTGACCAGCGTTACCTCGGCGCGCCCCGAGCGCACGGCGGCAAGGCATTCCTCGATGGAGTTGCATTCGATCAGGTGAGCGTTAGGGAAATGCAACACCGCGTAATCGCGCTGCATAAGGTTGTTGCGGTTTATGGCGATACTACCGATGGTTTCGGCGTCGAAATCGTACCGCCGGTCATCACCAGTTCCATGGACGGCGACACCACCGCTGACGAGCGCACATAGCCGTCCTGTTCGGCGCACCATGTGGAACCGCCTACGGGAAACGCCACATCTAGCTGACCGGCCTTTAGCGCAGCAACCAAGTCGACTTGATCATTGTAGGCAACGTAGCGCACCTCGGGATCCCACGAACCGGGCAGGCCATCGAGCATGGCAGCCACCACATCAACCATAAAACCCGTAGGCGACCCATCGGGAAGCGTGTCGCAAAACGGCAGATAGTGGTTCAAGTAGCCGATAGTGAACACGGGGTGTTCCTGCGTCCAAGCAAGCTCTTCAGCGCTTAAAAATGCGTTCACCGAGCTGTCGGCGGTGTAGCGGCTTTGCAGGTCGGACAAAAACGCCTTGTCCTGCGCGTTCATGACGGTGAGCGCTTCGTTGACCTTCAGCAGCACGTCAGGGCGCGTTTGGGACACGGCCAGATAATACGGCTCGCGCCCGATAATCTCGACCGTTTGCACGTCGTCAAGGCCGTGGGCAACGTTGTCTGCGCCCACGAACGCATCAAGCTGGCCTTGGGAAAATGCCTGATAGCAGGAAGAAAACGATGAGTAGTCTATAACGTTGGCGGTGCAATTGCAGCCTGCAAGCCACAGGGCAAGCGAGGCCTTCGACGACGAGCCGCCCATCACGCCGATGCGTTTGCCGGAAAAAGACGAGGGGTCACCTGCCTGGATGGAGCTGTCCTGCGCGTGCTTGTACAGGTAAAACGTTTCGTTGAGCATGCCCACCGAGGGGAACAGCACCTGAGAGGAATGCTGATCGGAGCGCGCGACGCCAGCAAGCATGTCGATGTCGCCGCGCACGAGCGCATCGTACAAATCAGACCACGAACCGTACACGTATTCGCAGGAAAAGCCCGCGTAGCTGGCAACTTTTTCCAGATACTCGTAGCCATAACCGCTTTTCGGCTGACCCTCGGCGGCGCCTTCCTGAAAGCTGCGAGATTCGTAATACCCGACTTTAACGGTTTGGATTTCGCTTGACGACGCGGCACCTGATTCGTCGGCGAACGCCGCCGTGGTGCAGAACAGGGACGCAACAAGGATAGCCGTTGCTATAACGGCTGCAAACAGGCGATGTTGGTGCAACGATTTCGCCAGAAGCCTCCTTTGCGCAAAACGCTGATGTCCTCACGTAGTTTACCGCGTTTCACAGATAGCGCGAAGGACGAATGCGTGCACGGAAAGGTTTTGCAGCGAAACGGGGCCGAGCATGCGCCCGGCCCGGTAAGAACTGCAGGTTTGCGTGAACGAGCTACAGCCCGAGCAAGCCAAGCACGGCCGGCTTAGGTTGCACGCCCACGGCCTGGTTGGCTACCTGCCCGTCTTCGAACACCATCAACGTGGGCACGCTCATGATGCCGAAGCGCTGCGCCAAGTCGGGGCTGGCGTCGATGTCGACCTTTACCACTTTTGCGCGGCCGGCAACCTGAGCGGCAACTTCCTCAAGCGTGGGGGCGAGCATTTTGCACGGACCGCACCATGCTGCCCAGAAGTCAAGCAGGACAGGCTTTTCGGAGTGCATTACTTCGTTTTCAAAATTATCCTTTGTTATAACCTTTACAGCCATTTTTCACAGCTCCTTTTCTAATCTTTGCTTTTGTAATAGAGCATACAATGGCAGAAACCCTCAAAATTCGGGTCGGCTATCTGCTCACGGAACTCTTTGCACATACACTTGTTTTCCTCTGTGCGCTGTATCCTGCACGGACAATAGCCGCCTGTGCGCTTTAGTCCCTCTTTTATGCTCTTTACCATTTCCTTATCATCATTAAGACGTACCATTACTACCTATCCTTTGCAGATATGCTTAGATTATTCCTTGACAAACGCCTTTACTATCTCGCCGATATACTGATAGTGATAATCCTTGTTAGGATACCATTTCTCATCATTCTCAGTGTCAACAAAGCACTCAGGCTCCATTTTCTGAACATAAGCCTTTTTGCACACGAGCACCATATCAGCCTCAGCAAAAGCTGTTACCTCTACGCTGTTTTCAGACACGAACACAGGGGTCAGACCTGTTTCCTTAGCCTTGTCGCAGTCACGTCCGCTGTGTGAGCCGCAGAATGAAAGCGCCTTTTTATAGTCCTCTTTGAAAAAGCTTATGGTGAAATATTCAGCCTTGTCGATAAATTCTTTTGTGTATCTCTGTGGTCTTATAACTGTGGTGAAAGTGTTCTTTCCCCACATAACGCCTGCGAAGCCCCAAGAAGCTGTCATTGTGTTCCAGCCGCTCTCGTCGCCTGCTGTTACAAGAAACCACTCCTTGCCTATCTTTTTGTATGGATTGAAGTCAAGGGCGTCAAGCTTTTCTGTTACCTCTTTGAAACCGTTGAAACTGCTCATTTTCATTACCGCCTTTCAGTATTATGTCAGACTTTTCACGTTTATCGTACACCAATATCGTATAGAAAACGTCTGCCTATATTATATATCATTTCTCATCAAATTGCAACCCCCTGAAAATGCCTGAAATATTATACAAAAATCGTTAAAACAGGGCTTTTTGTGTTGCTTTTTTTGAAGAATAGTGATATAATTAACGTAGGTATTTGTAAAGCTGTTTTTGTGTTTTTGGTTTAGCTGTTTTATTTTATGCCGCCAAAAGGCTTGATATGTATATCTTTTGAAGTTTATACAGAATATTTTGTATAATCATAAATAATATGCATTAAATCAGCTGAAAATGTGTATAAATATAAAATTTTTATGCAAAAGCACTTGACAATGCTGTATAAAGGTGTATAATGTTGTTATCGGCATGAGAGCCGTGAAAATATTATACAAACATACTTACTACATACAATGGAGGATTTTTGTTATGGCAAAAGAGATCAAAAAGGTTGTCCTTGCTTATTCAGGCGGACTTGACACATCTATCATCATTCCGTGGCTCAAGGAAAACTACAACAACTGCGAAGTAATCGCTGTTTCAGGAAACGTTGGTCAGGGCACAGAGCTTGACGGTCTTGAGGAAAAGGCTATCAAGACAGGCGCTTCAAAGCTCTACATCGAGGACCTTACAGAAGAGTTCATCGAGGATTATGTATATCCTACAGTTCAGGCTGGCGCTGTTTATGAAAATCAGTACCTCCTCGGCACTTCATTTGCACGTCCTATCATTGCAAAGAGAATAGCTGAGATCGCTATCAAAGGGGGCGCTGACGCTATCTGCCACGGCTGCACCGGCAAGGGCAACGATCAGGTAAGATTTGAGCTTGCTATCAAGGCTTTCGCTCC
>DJEE01000083.1:1287-6519 GCA_002431805.1 Eggerthellaceae bacterium UBA5906 | reverse complement strand
TTTTTCGGGATGATGCTTAAGATAGTGTCGGCAAACGACACGTCGGAGTTGGTGGAGCTTGAAAGGCTTGATGTGTCGGACGTTGCCATGCTAGACATGTCCACGCCGCGGCCGGGGTTGATGAGGTTGCCTACCGTGAGCGCCACGGCTACGGCCAGTGCGGTGGTGCACAGATAGAAGCCAAGTGTTTTCAGGCCGATGGTGCCCAGCGTTTTGGTGTCGCCGATGGACGACGCGCCGCACACGATCGAGCAAAACACCAACGGCACCACCAGCATTTGCATGAGGCGGATGAAGCCTTGGCCGCACACGTAGAAGATGCCGTTGACGAACACGTCGTCGCGCACGGTGCCGGCGGGGACAAGGTAGTGGAAGATGACGCCGCACACCAAGCCTAGTACCAGTGCCAGCAAAATGCTGCCGGTAAGTCCCAAATGGAAGCGTTTGGGCTTTTCGCCCATGTTGATTTCCGTGGTCACGCGCCGCTCCTATTCGCCAGCTGCCAGCGCCGCCAGGTTGTGCGCCTGCGCGAACGCGACCAGATCGTCTTCCCAGGTGGGAAACTCGTACACGCCGGTCAGGCGTGCCATCATGTCGTCAAGCTCGATGCGGTAGCCTTGCCAAGGGTTTGCCGTGCCGCGCAGGTTGCCCGTGGGCTGGCCGGCAAGCGCAAACGCGCGCTCGAAGAACTCGAAACGGCTGGTTACGCCCGTGCACGCGGCATGGAACGTGCCGAACTCGTCTGACTCCATAACGGCGATGACGAACTTTGCGAACGTGTCCACCGACGTGGGGCACGCGAACTGGTTGGCGGGAACGGGTACGGTTTTGCCTTGCGCCGACGCCTTGAGCGCGCGGCCGAGCAAGTCATCGGGCAGCGCGGTGTATACCCAGCTGGAGCGCACGATGATGTGGCGCTGGTTCAGCTCGCGCACGAAGCGCTCGCCGGCCTGCTTGGACTTGCCGTACACGTGCGGCGGGTTGGTGGTTTCAAACTCGTTGAACGCGTGGTCGGATGATTCAGGGAACAGGTCGTCGGTGGACAGGTGCACCAGCGTGGCGCCCACGTCGTTGCTGGCAATAGCCAGGTTGCGCGCGCCAAGCGCGTTGATTTTGTACGCTTTATCAGGGTTTTCGTCGGCCTCGGTACGGCTGGCAAGCGCAGCGCAGTTGATTACGAAGTCGGGGCGATACGACTCGGCGTAGTTCATGACCTCGCGCAAGTTCGTGACGTCGATTTCGGCGTCGGTGGTGACCACCTTGTAGCGGCTGTGGTCAAGGAAATGCTCGATGGCCTGGCCCATACGGCCGGCCGCGCCGGCGATCCACACGGTTTCCTGGGGACCCAATCTCATGGGACGCCTCCTTTTGTTGGCTGTAGGCGGGGCTGCTGTTGCAAAGCGGCCGACGCAGACGAATTGTTGGTGTTCAAACTTGCTTATTTTACCGCTCTTGTTAACCTTGCACAGCAATTGCTTGCAGGCAGGCGGGTTTACTGCAGCGTGGCGTCAACGGCGCTGATCACGGCGCTGCGCATGCCCGCCGTTTCAAGCGCGGCTACGCCTTTGATAGTGGTGCCGCCCGGGCTGCACACGGCGTCTTTCATGGCGCCGGGATGCGTTCCGGTTGCCAAGTGCAGCTGCGCGGTGCCGGCCATCATCTGCGCGGCAAGACGGTAAGCGGTTGCGCGCGGCAGGCCGTTTTTCACGCCGCCGTCTGCCAGCGATTCCAGGAACATGGCGGCAAACGCGGGCCCGCAACCGGCTATTGCGCTGGCGGTTGACAGCAAGTTTCCGGCCACGGGCTCGATGAGCGCGATAGGGCCGAACAGCTGGGTAAACGCCTCCCATTCGTCAGCGGCCAGCGAGTGTGTTTGCTCGCACGCGATAACGCCGCACCCTACTGCAATGGGCGTGTTCGGGATGGTGGACAGGTGGTGGCTGCCTGTGCCTAGCAGGTCTTCGTAGAAGTCGAACAGCAGGCCAGCGGCAACCGACACAACGGCCTTGCCCGCCAACGCCTCGCGCGCGGGCGTAAGGACCTCGGCAACCATGTACGGCTTAACTGCCACGATGATCAGGTCGCTTGCTTGCGCCACTTCGGCCGGCGTGTGCACGGCGGTAGCCCCGATCGCGGAGCAGTTTGCCGACAGCTTGTCGAAGTGGGCCGCGCATGCCGTGATGCGGCTGCCGTCTACGCCTGCATGGTTCACCAGGCCTTTTGCCATTGCCTGCGCCATGTTGCCGAACCCGATGAATCCGATGCGCGCCGTTTTCGCGTCCATTGTGCCTCCTTGATTGGATACAGGCGCTTTGCGCCTGCGCTGCTTGCGTTTGCTGTTGCTATTGTACGTCAGCTATGTAATGTCTTCGTTTCGCGGTTGGCCGAGGGATCTTTGTGCTCCGAACGAGCGCGAAGTGCGTAGGTTGGCGCTTTCGCTTCACCAAACGTGCGCGAAGTGCGTGGGTCGGTGCGGTGCCGCGGCTATGACACCTTGCTATCGTGCGCGAAGTGCGTAGGTGGTTTGCGCGTTGGCGAGTTGCAGGGTGCGTGCGCTGCGATCGCATGCGTTTGACATGGGGTTTCGGGGGGTGGCCTTGCCCGAACGCCGGCTCCTTGGCGTCTTGCTGCGATAAACCTACGCACTTCGCGTAAGTTGTGCGTTCAAGGCCGCTCGGCCATTGTCTCGCGCAGCTTGTTTTGGCTTTTTTCGGCCGCGTTTTGGTTGCTTTGGCGTTGCGCAGGGCGTAGAATGCGGCCAGGCGGTAGGGATGGGCCTTGCCGCGCCCAATTTCAAGGGGATGTCTTTTTGGTCGTTGTCTTTTAGGGACGCGTAACGAATAACTGTGTTACAGGGCCGTGCTGACGGTCTTAGGTTCTGTTGCGTCCCAACCTGTGCAGGTATTAGAGAGCGTCAATGTATTGGCGCAGGTCAAGACAGGAAAGACAATGAAATTCTCTAAAGCTAATAAATTTGACACCACACTCGTGCGCTCGAAAATCATGGGTCCGAACTCGCTTAAGCTGTGCGAGGAGCTGCTGGCGGACGCGCATGTGCCCATCGGCAGCGTTGTGTGCGACCTAGGGTCGGGCGAGGGCATCACAAGCGTAATGCTGGCGCGGGAGTATGGCTTTAACGTGTATGCCGTTGACCTTTGGAGCGACCCTGTGCGCAATCGGGCGTTTTTCCGGCAGCAGGGCGTGCCTGACAAGGCAATTCACCCCGTGAAGGCAGACGCTGCGGAAGGGCTACCGTTTCCGAAGGAGTTTTTCGATGCGGTTGTGAGTATCGATTCGTACAACTATTACGGCCGCGACTCGCGGTATCTGGGCGAGAAACTGCTGCCGTACGTCAAGCCGGGTGGCATGCTGTACCTATCGATTCCCGGTATGGTTCGCGATTGCCATGACGACATCCCGGCGTGTTTGCGTGCGTCATGGACGCCCGAGCAGCTTGAGTATATGCACGATATCCCCTGGTGGAGGGCGATGATTGAGCAAGCCGAAGGCGTGGAGATCGTCGATATGCACCCGATGGCATGCACGAACGAGGCATGGGCTGATTGGATAGCGTGCGACAATCCTTATGCGCGCGGTGACCGTGCTGCCGTTGAGGCCGGTGCGCTTGCGTATCTGAACACCATTGCCGTGACGTTGCGCAAAAAGTAGCTGAGGCGATGCGTCGCTTGTTGCTGCAAGCGGCAGATGATTTAACGGCAAGGCCGGTGCCGATTGCGTGCTGGCCTTGCCTTTTGGTTGCGCGGCGGCCAGAATCGTCTGACGTATACTGTGCGGGGTGAGGTGCCGTTTCTCGTCCCATGCTTGGCGCTGACGTGCCGTTTGCCGCATCGTTTTGCGCGCGGCGAGCGAAGGCTTTTACTGGTCGAGCATCCAGCGGATTGCCTTTGCCATGCGCAATGCTGGCTCTTTGAAGTGGTTGCCCGGGTTTTTCTTGAAGGTGGTTTTGACGTCTTTGGCGCGAAATTCGTCTGCGACCTGCCGTGTTCCCTGCTCGACGTTGCGCAGCAGTCGGCTTGGCGTGCGCGCTTCTTTGCTGCCGAGGGAGAAATATGCGCGTGTTACGGGGCTTGTAAGTGTGTGCTCGCGTACGAATTGGGCGAAACCTGGGTACCAAAACGACCCCGAAGCGCTGGCAACGCCGCTGAACAAAGTGCTTTCAAACGCAGCCCATGTGGCGAACAGCCCGGCAAGCGAATACCCGGCGACAATGCGTTGATCAGGCGGTTTTGTGAGGTCGCGCTCGATTGTTGGGATGATTTCGTGTTCAAGCAGATCCAGCTGGGCGCAAGCATTGCCGCCAAACGGCTTGTCGTCGGCGAAAATTCCCGGGCACGGCCAGGGGGTAAGGTCGTCGTTCCACGAGCTCGGCTTGATGGCCGCAAGCGCGAAGGGCCCGCAGCCAAGCTGGGCGCACTGCTCCCATACGTCAATCCCACTGTTTTCCGTTGTGTGCAAATACACAACTTGTAAGGGGTTTAAGGTACCTGGGCTGTCGGGCAGATGCAAGGTAACAAGATTGTCGTGGATGGTGTATGTGCTGATCACAAGGATGCTTCCTTCGATAGTAAATGAGGTGGTAACGCGACTTGCTGCTTGGTGCGTTGCGGGGGGTAACAGCTGCGCAAGGCTGTGGCAAGCAGGGATGGCGGTTTTCGGAGTACTTGCATTCCATATGATACGTGAAGTGCGTAGGTTGTTGGCCGAAATGATGTCGCCGTGCTGCTGATGCCGCAGACTTGCCGGCAAATCTCCTGGTTGGTGCAGCGAAGATAGCATCATGCTATCTTCGAGTGACGAAACCTACGCACTTCGCAAGGTAAGTAAATTAGTAGGATATTTTGGTATGCATTTGCGGGTGCAAAATAACAGCATGTGTAAGAAAACCCGCATGTACGCGGGTGGGGTCACAAAAACCGATGACCCTAACGTGCTACAGGGCGCAACGATATAAAGTATGTTGGGCAGATGCTAGGTTGAGGCGCGCTAGGCGGCTAAGGTCTCCCAGTCGATGAAAATGTTTCGCCGCAGTTCGTGCTCGCGCTTGCGCAAGTTTCTGGTTTTGTCTCGATACGCAATCCCAAGGCGGCTTGCGATGAGCCTTCTAAGCGCGTCGAAGTGGTCGGCGCGCGAGATTTGCTCGTATGATACAAGCATGACCTCAAACCCCATGTGTTGCAGTGCAATCACGCGGTTTGAATCCGATACAGCCGA
>DJEE01000083.1:0-1216 GCA_002431805.1 Eggerthellaceae bacterium UBA5906 | reverse complement strand
GCGACTTTGGCACTCGATGATCAGGGGTTTCTCGCCGCGCTGCTGGTCGAATAGCATGTCGGCGCAGCAGGTTGCGCGATTGGCGAGCATCGATGCGATGGGGTTGAGTGGAATTCGGTAATTATTTTGAAACGCGGATAAACCCTCGCCACCTTTGCGGCGGGACCTGGCAAGGAGTATGGACATTTGGGCTTCGAACGGCGATGCCGTGATGCCCGTTACCGTTGCTGCAGCTTTTGCAAAGCGGCGGTTCCCGCGCATTCCTTTTGTCGTAATTGCGAATTGGCGCAACTCTTCGACGCTGATGAGCGGCTTGCGGCGCCAGAGATTTGTTAGTTGCCCGCTGCAGTTTTGCACGCGCTCCCAATCGTCGGTTGTGCGCTGGCGATCTGCGCTTTCGCTGTCGGCTAGCATCAGTTCGATTTCGTGCGATGGTTTGAAAACGGTGAAGGTTCCGCACAACTCGTACATGGCCATGATCAGGCGTTCCTCCGAAAGATGCTGCGCTAACTGCAAAAGCGTGAATAACGGGGAAGTAACGTTAATGCCAAGGTCGGTGGTCATCACGCTGCCAAAGGGAAGCTCGGTGGATGCAAGATGGGACTGGATGCACTTTGCGCTAGACCGTTTACGGCGATCGGTGACCATGAGGTGAACAACAGGTCCTAGAACGTGCTGAACAAGTGGGTGCCGTTTAAGCTTGCTGCGGGTTTTGTCGTCGCACGCATTTGGCACCGCAGGCATGGCAGCAAGCACTTGCGGCGGCGTGCGGAGCAGCTGGAAGGCGGATATGTCACACAGGGTCTCGTACATGAGCGAACTATATATCGCCGTGCGGCAAAAACCGCGAACCGTTGATGGCGCGTTACATACGGTATGAAAAGGCGATTTTTGCACGATTGTCGATGCGCTTGCTCCGCCTGTAGCGTTGCAATCGTGCGCGAAGTGCGTAGATTGCTGGCGTGCTATCGACTATGCGAAACCTGACGGGAGGGCCGAGCTGGTGATTGTTCGGGGCGAAGCGGCCGCCATGCAGCTGCGGGAGAAACACCTACGCACTTCGCGTATGTTTGTGGTGCGTACGCCGTCCGCAAGCGTTTGCGGACGGCGTGCAGAGCAACCGGCTGGAGGATGAGGGTTGGGCGTGCGGGTTGCTCGCTGTATGAAATGCGAGTGGCGGCGATGTTCGAGGCGGGGTTGCGCTTTGCGCATCGCC
>DJEE01000179.1:2678-2818 GCA_002431805.1 Eggerthellaceae bacterium UBA5906 | reverse complement strand
CCCGACGTGGTGTATCTTGACCCTATGTTTCCCACCCGCACGAAAAGCGCCGCGGTGAAGAAAAAGTTCCAACTGCTGCATCATCTGGAAGCACCGTGCACCAACGAGGAAGAGCTACTGCGGGCAGCCGTAGCCGCCGG
>DJEE01000179.1:0-2578 GCA_002431805.1 Eggerthellaceae bacterium UBA5906 | reverse complement strand
GCCGGCATCAAACCCAGCTACTCCATCGCTGGCAAGGCCGTCCGCTACGACTGCATCGTCCCTGCCAGCATCAAGCTGTAACGTACCCACGATGGGGCAGTGCACCGGGTGCGCTGCCCCAGTTCCATTTCACTTCGCGTCGTGGGACGGTGCACCGGGTGTACTGTCCCAGCTACCCCGCATCGCAATCAAATAGAACCCTGTCTGCATGCAGATAGCCCGCCTTCAAACGCCCTCANNCTGGGACAGTGCACCGGGTGCGCTGTCCCAGGGTGCTATCGCAGATGCCCCACCTTGCCCCCACACCGCAATCAAATAGAACCTGTCTACATGCAAGCAATCCGCCTTCAAACGCCCTCATATGAGGGCGTTTTTACGTTATGCACTCGTAACGATTAAAAGGCTCAACTATCTTCCAATGCAGTAATCTACCTGCATATATGTATGTAACCGATTCTCATGCACTATGTATAGGTTTAACCTATTTCTTGCCCAAAAATATAGGACCGCCCGTTAGGGCGGCCCTATAGAGGCTGTTCAGGCACCTATTTTGTCACGTTCGCATACAGCTTCATGGCTGCAACGAACGCCTCTCCAAGCAGGTCAAGGCTCAATCCCCGCGGCAGCACGTAGCCTATGTGCATACGCTCGCCCGAGCGAATGGGAACCGAGGTGATAGCCCCTCGCTGCAAAAATTCCGGGTACACGCCGCTTGTTATGGTGTACGCGTCGGAATGCAACATAAAACTGGTGGCAAACCCGCGGTCACTCACTTTCACCGTTTTTGCCGATGGCGCCCACAGCGGTTCTTCGGAAAACGCCGAAGATTCGTACGCCCCCTGTACGAATGACAACTGCGGGTACGGGTACAAATCCTCAAGAGACACGCTCTCGCGCAACGCCAACGGATGCCCACAGCGCACAAAGATATGCGGCACCGCTTCAAACAACTCCACAAACTGCAGCTTGTTGCGTTCAAGCACGCGCCCTACGGCCCCTTCGTTCGAACGCGAAAGGTACATCACACCCAAATCGCTGTCGCAGTTCGCAACATCTTCGATAATCTGCTGCGTTTGCGTTTCGTTGAGCACCAAATCAAATCGGCTTGCGTCAATTTGCTGCAGCATGTCCAAAAACGCGCGCTCCACAAATGTAAAGTGATGCGACGAGACCGCAAACCGAACGCCCTCAGGTTGGTCGCCGCCATAGCGCCGCTCGAGGTTGTCCATCTGCTGCACCACCTGGCGGGCGCGCCCCAAAAACTCAAGACCCTCCTTCGTTGGGGACGCACCGGTATTCCCACGGGAAAACAACGAGAACCCTAACTCCCGTTCAACGGTTGAAACCGCTTCAGACAAACTTGGCTGCGTCACGGAAAGCGCACGCGCGGCTGCAACCATCGAGCCCGTCTCAGCAATCTTCAAGATATATCGCATCTGCTGCAGCGTAATCTTCATGTCCAAACCTTTGCGACGTACGGGCAAATCAAACACTGTGAGTATACGGCAAGCCCAACCCGCCGCAGAACAACCGCGGAAGAATGGCAACAACTTGCAAGCACTGGTATCATCGAACACCAGCGGCCGCGCATGCTGCGGCAAAACCCGCACCCGTTGCAATCAAAGAAGAAAGGTTACTCATGGATCAGATCATGCAGTTCGCCGGCCCGGCAATCCCCCTGGTCATTGCCGGAATCGCCATTGCCGTCATCTCGGTTATCAGCAACAAGCGCTAACGCACTAGCATTCCGTCGAATGCAACAGCTTATACGCATTCGCCCACAACGCCGCCATCGGCAGCACCGTGCACGGCGATGCAGCGGCAAAGACGAAAGGCTGGTGCACAAGCCCCCCGATACCCGGCTAGCTGAGAGAAACCTCGTCCGCGCCTTGTCCCGCATGCGCCGACGCCTCAACCTGCGCCTTCACGCGCGCCGCTTTGCAATGCGTCGCCAGAGCCGCTAACAGCGCATCCAGCTCGAACGGCTTTGCCAAGTGCTGGTTCATGCCCGCAACCAGGCAAGCATCAACATCGCTGGAAAACGCGTTAGCCGTAAGCGCAATAATGGGAATGTTCAAAGCCGCGCTGGTACCCAACCCGCGGATGCGACGCGTAGCCTCCAAACCGTTCATCACGGGCATTTGGATGTCCATAATGATGGCGTCGTACGCGCCAGGCTCAGCATTACGGAAGCGCTCCACACACGTAGCGCCGTTTTCCGCGCGATCGCACGTTATGCCGCTCATCCCAAGCAACGTTTCCTCAACTTCGTAGTTCAGGTCGTTGTCCTCGGCAATAAGCAAACGCATGCCCGACGTTGCCAGCGTGTCCACACCAGGAGCAGCAGGCTGCTTCTGCGCAGCGTATTGCAGCTCGAAGGAGATTTTGAATTCCGTACCCTGCCCCAGTTTGCTTTGCACCTCAATGCTGCCGCCCAAAAGCGTGACCAGCTCTTTTACCACCGAAAGCCCCAGGCCGCTGCCGCGCACGTTGTTCACGCGCGTATCCACGGCACGCGAGAAACGCTCAAACATCACACGCATGAACTCAGGCGACATGCCGATGCCCGTGTCGCGCA
>DJEE01000151.1:5720-6541 GCA_002431805.1 Eggerthellaceae bacterium UBA5906 | reverse complement strand
CAGAACTTGAGCGATGAGGGCGGCGAGGTTCCAGCCATCGTGCGCAAGGTTGCTGCGTTCTCGTTCGTATCGTGCTTCGTTGGCATGTTCGTCTGGGTGCTTGACATTAAGCTGTACGAGGCGCCTTTTACCGAGCTGCTGTTCCAAACGGGCCTGGTGTACTACACCTATGCGCTGTCGGGCATGATCATCGTCGTGCTGTTTTTCGCCATCCAGCTAGCGTCAAAGCGCTCAGGGTTTGTGGTGATGGTCATCCACCGCATCACGCTTATCGCGTTGGTGTTGTCGGTGGCGCTTGCACTGGTGGGCGACGAGTTTTTGCTGGTAGCCTACACGGCCAGCCACTTGGCGTTTTTCCTGACGCAGGCAAGCATGTGGGTTATAGTGCTGCGCGCGTCGTACTTGCTTGGAGACGCGCCTGTGCGGCATGTGGGGCTGGTGATGGCGTGGCAATATGCGGGGTATTTCTGTGCGTTTTTGTTCTTGCTGGCAGTGTTCCCCCTGCTCATCTCTTCGCGTGCTGTGGCTTTGGGCATTCTGCTCGTATGCCTAGCCGCTATTTGCGTGGTGTTCCAGTTCGTATTCACCGAAACCGATATCCGCTCGGTGGAAAAAGTATCGGTCGCAAGCCCTGACGAGGTATTCGCCCGAACCTGCGCCGACATCCGTAAACGCTATGGCCTGACCGAGCGCGAGGGCGAGGTGTTCGAGCTGCTGGCACGTGGCAAAAACGCCGTCACCATCCAAGACGAGCTGTTCATCTCCTACGGCACCGTCAAATCGCATCGCCACAGCATCTACAGCAAGCTTAACCTGCATTC
>DJEE01000151.1:0-5645 GCA_002431805.1 Eggerthellaceae bacterium UBA5906 | reverse complement strand
ACTGCTGTTCGTTGAACATTACGGCGAAAAGCGAGCGGGTTAAGGTGCCCTGGGTTTCACGACCAATCCTTATAGCAACGAAAAACGTTTGCGTGAACGTAAACGAGGCGGGGCGCATGCTCAAACGCTTGCGCCCCGCCTTTGAGGAAGCTAGCGAGTCGGAACTAACCGGCTCGGTTGGCTCATTTCGTGAGCCTGCTTGCCACTAGCAGCATGGCTACATTTACCGCGCAGTCGAGCGCGAACAGGCCGCCTACTGCGGCAGGGTTTGGGCTGGCCACGTTGATAGCCGCGAACGTGAGCACGGTAAGCACCATGACCACGGCGCCGCACGCGGCAGCCGCCCCTACCAGGTTCCAGCTTGCACGCCCGCCGGCGCGCGCCACGCAGGCGCACATGACCTGGGACGCCGCGCCTAACAGCGTGCCGATGAACGCCGTGAAGCCAACCGCGGCAACTACCAGCACGCCGGCGCTTGGCAGCTTGCTGCTCATCGATCCCACTTGCACGCCGGACAGGATGCCGCTGGCAACTATCAGCAGACACGCAAGCGACACCGCTGCCGTGGCCCATCCCCACAGAAACGCCGCCGCCGGCTTGCCTGCGCCCGACACGCCGTGGGCGAACAGCGCCGCTTGCAGCACCGCGCCGGCAGCCGATGCCATCAGCGTAAGCGCCGCTGCGAACAGAAACGCCACGAACGCCGAACCTGTCAAGATCGAGCAGATAGTATCAAGCACGGGAACACCTGACGCCGAGATATAGTCGAACGCCAGCCAGCCTGCTGCGTCCATGATGGCAAGCCCAATGCGGGCCAGCACCGCCACCACCAGGGCGATGGCGAACAGGATGCCGTACGGACGCGCCATCGCGCGCATGTTTTCCTTCATTTTCGTCACGCCCCTTCCCTAGTTTGCGCCTTGCAATTCGTGCTCGACAGCCGAGGTGCCGCACAGGTATCCGCCACAGAATGCCAGCCCCACGTCACCCATGAGCGATCCCAAGATGGGGTCGCCGATGTAGCTGTTCTCGCCGCACGCGCCGCCAGCGGTGTGCCAACCGGCGTATAGACCGGGGATGACCAGGCCGTTTGTTCCCACCACCTGCATTTGGTCGTTGATGAGCAGCCCGGCTTTCGTGCCGTACAGGTTGCCGCCGATGCGGCAGCCGTAAAACGGCGGCGTGGTGATGGCGTGCAGCCACTCAGGTGGCATGGGGTACATGAAGTCGTCTTCGCCGCGCTCGCAGCATTCGTTCCACTTCGCCACCGCGTCCGTCAGCACGCCGGGGGCAAACCCCAGGTCAGCCTCAAGTTCTTCTAGCGTGTCGCGACGCTTGAGCACGTCGGCGTCGATGGCGTCCTGCACGCCGTGATGCCAATCGCGGTAGTGCTCGGGCACCTTGTCGATCTGCTCCAAATCGGGCGTGATGAGCTTGCGGCAGTGCTCTTGCGCAAACCCTGCCAAGTGGTCCTCGTAGTTGGCGTCGAAGATGATGTAGCTGCGATGCCCCGGCGGCGTCATCTGGATGGTTGCCAGGTCGCCGAGCGCGTAAATGGCGTTCGCGCCGTCCTCGGCCACGCGGCTGTCCATGTAGCGCAGGCGGTTGCCGCAGCGGTCGATGGTCAGCCACGGTTGGCGCGACAGCTGCGTCATGCCGTCGTACAGAAAACGCGCCCACTGCCCGCCTTCGGCCTCCCAGTCCACACCGCCGTCGAAGCTAGCCGAGCTGTTGAAACCCGACACGTCGGCGCCTACGCCCAGGCCCATGCGGAAGCATTCGCCCGTCTCGCCGCCCACCAGGTAACTTGACGCGCAACCCATGGCCGCCGTGGGGATGTATTTTTCCAGCAGCGCCTTGTTGTTGCAAAAACCGCCCGCGGTCAGCACAACGGCGGCCTTCGCGTGGATGTACACCTCGCGGCTGAAGTCCTCACGTGCCACCAGGCCCACGATGCGGCCCGACTCGTCGCGCACGAGCGCCGCTGCCGGGCACTGAAACTTGTAGCGCACACCGTGCTTTTGTCCGAAGGCGAACATGGCATCGGTGGCGTCCTTCATCTTCAGCACGTGGTGGTCGAGCGTGGCGTTTTTCGGCGCCACGTACACGGGCACCTCGCCTAAGCGCCACCGCACGCCGCAATCGGCCATCCAATCCAGGCTTTTGCCGCCCTCGCTGGCTATTTTGTAGATGAGCTTGGGGTCGGCCGCGTAGTGGTACTCGTCCATGGCCCAGTCGGTCAGCGCCTGCGGGTCAAACGGGTAGCTGGGGAAGGCGAAATGCTTTTTGTTCTGACCCGAATAGCCGCCCAGGATGCCGCACATGCCCGCAGACTGCGCGTTGCCGCCGTGCAGCCCCATGGCCTCCACGCAGATGACGTCGGCGCCCAGCTCAGCTGCGCGCGCGGCGGCGTTCAGGCCGCCGCCGCCCGCACCCACCACCACGATGTCGCACTCGTAATCCCAGGTGGCAGGCACCGGACGTGGTTCGATGGGTGTGGCGTCGTTGGCGGGAAACGCCGCTGCGTTGTGGTCGCGGAAGGTGCCGTCGCCGGCGCTTGCGTTGGTTGCGGAGCTTTCGGGAACGCTCACGACCTTCGATCCGTCGGCCGCCCAGTCGCCGATAACGCCCGCCTCAACGGCCATGGCGGTAGCCGGTGCTGCGGCGGCGCCAACCGCTGCGGCGGCCGCACCGGTTAAGAAGTCACGGCGCGTAAGCCCGCGCGCGTTTTGATTCGCTTTCATCTTCTCCCCTCCCTTACTTGCTCGTTTGTGCCTGGTTGGCGGCTTGTGCTGCCGCTTGGCCTAGGGCATCGTCAACCGCTTGCTTCACGCCGGCGGTGGTGATGGTGGCGCCGCTGACCGTGTCGATGTCGGAGCTTTGCGCCGCTTCGATCATGGCGGCGAAGGTGCCGTCGCGCACCGCCTCGAAGCCGCCGACGCTCTGCGTTTCGCCGTCCTGCGTGGTTTCCAGGCACGTGATGCGGTTGTCGTTGACCAGCAACGTGACTGTTACGTTGCCCGCCATGGCCTGGCCAACCCCGGTGTACACGCCGTCAGCAAGCGGGGTGTCGCATTTCTTTTGCGGGTCTACCTGCACCGTTTGATCCCATGGGTCGTCTAGGTGCATGGCAAGCTGCTCGGCGCTGGCCGCGTCTTTCGAGCCCGACCCTTCAAACGACGCTCCGCAGCCGGAAAGCCCCAGCATAAGCGCCGTTGCGCCGCAGGCCACTGCTGCCGTTTTCCTCATAATGGCCCTCCCTTTCGAAAACCGGCTTGCCACCTGGGGCAAGCTAGATGTGCATGTTGCTTGGCGCCGAGTGCCGTCGGCCACGGCGCCACGTGTCGGCAGTATCGTCGGAACGGGTAAGACGCAAGACGTAGCGGTTCGGCACCTGTGGATTGCCGAACGCCGTCAGAAGACTCCCACCGCGCCCCTATTCCTGCCGCCGCTCACGGCTAGTTGTCTTGCGGGTTGTTCCAACCCTCCGGGACGTCCCAGCTATGGCAGGTGTTGCAGTACATCTGCGACGTTCCGTGCACGCTGTGGCAGTTACTGCAGTCGATGGCCTCTCCCTGATGCGACTTGTGCGGGTTCACCCCCTGCTGGCCGCCCCAATCTTCGGTAGCTGCCACCACGTCGTTCCAGTCATGGCAGCCAGCCGTTGCACACTGCTTCTTGTCCGCGGTGATGAGCGCCGGCTGCAGACTGCCGTCCTCGTTGACTGCGTAGTTTCCCGAGATCCAGGCGGTTCCCTCGTTGACCTGGGCTTCAATGGTTGCTTCATGGCATTGCAGGCACATAACCCCCTCTTGCTGGTGTGCTACCGCCAGACCTGCATGCCCCGCCGTTTGCTGCCCGTAATACCCGTCAACGTAGTAGTCCATGGGTTCGTGGCATATGGCGTTGCAGAAACTGGGCTGGTTGTGCCAGACGTAAAACCCGCCGCCTGCGCACACCAGCACGGCCGCCACCACGCCGATGACGATGGGCGCCCGGCGGCGCTTGACGCTCCCTCCCTGCGTCGATTCGGTTTCTTTCATCACGTCCTCCCTTCACTCTCGCATTGCTATCGCTACGTTTGTGAACGTGTTGGCCGCATATTAGCAAGAATTCTCCATCTTTTGTTTGACGAATCTTCAAAAGTGTTCATTGACGCTGCGTCAACACACCCCGTATCCTGTGAATATCGCAACGCCCGCAAGGCGGGCGAGCAAGCTGCATAAGGGGAGGTGGCAAGCATGAGCGATGAACGCCGGCAGCAAATCGTGGACGCCGCGCGGCAGCTGTACGAGGAGCGGGGCCTTGCGCGCACGTCGGTGAAGGACATCAGCGAGCGCTGCGGCATGGCGCGGTCGCTGTTCTACCATTACTTCGACGACAAGCAGGCCGTTACGTCGGCCGTTATCGATGACTTCGTGAACGACTACATCGAATCGCTTGAACTGTGGAACGCCTCGCGCGAGCCGGGCAACATCGAGGACGGCCTTGCGGGCGTGGTCACCGTCATGCGCGTGGGCGTGTTCGAGCACTCCAGTTTCCGGCAGGCGCTTGACACGCGCGAAAACGCCTCGCTGTACCTTGAGTTCATCAACCGCGTGGCAGACCGCATGGCCACGTACTTCATCAACACCACCGTAAAGGATTACGCGGAAAACCATCCCGTCGAAATCGACCACATCTACGAGACGTTCTACATATTGATCATGGGCATCTGCGGTTACGTGCGCACGCACCGCAGCGTATCCGATGAGGTGCTGCGCGACATCATTGCGCAGACGTTGCACATGCAACGCGGAAGCGCGGGCGGGCAAGCGGGTTCGCAGCCGCTTACGAAACCGGTGTAAGTCGGTTTCCGGTTTCACATCTAACAAGGCAACGGCCGGGCGTAACGCCCGGTGAAAAGGGACATCGCAAGCAACTCCGGGCATCGTGCGCCCGAAATCGCTGCTTGCGGGCGCATCGACTCAAGGGAGGTTCATCATGTTGTTCCAAGTGTACGGCGACACCGCCGTCTATCAGTGGATCGGATGGGTGGTCGTGTTTCTGGCCCTCATCGGGTTCAACGAGATTGCCCGCCGCACGAAAGCCGGCGGCATCACCTGTTTCCTGGTTATCCCGGCCATCTTAACCGCGTACTTCATCGCTATCTACGTAGGCGCGGCCGCCGGTGCTGACTGGGCACTGAACAACCCCACGTACCTGTACATGAACAGCTGGTTCCACTACGCCAAGCTCTACGCCGCCACTGCCGGGTGCATCGGCTTTTTGATCCTGAAATACCACTGGGGCAAGCTGGGCAAGGCCGAGTGGTTCAAGTGCTTCCCGTTTGTGATTGTGGCCATCAACATCCTCATTGCCGTGGTCAGCGATTTTGAAAGCGCCGTGCGTGCGTTCGGCACCACGTGGGTGTCCTCCGAGGGCGTCACGCTCAACGGCGGCTGGCACAACGTGTTCAACGGCATTGCCGGCATTCTGAACATCTTCGTCATGACCGGTTGGTGGGGCATTTACACCTCCAAGAAGAAGCAGGACATGCTGTGGCCTGACATGACGTGGGTGTTCATCCTGTCCTACGACATCTGGAACTTCTGCTACACCTACAACTGCCTGCCCACGCATTCTTGGTACTGCGGCCTGGCGCT
>DJEE01000071.1:13012-14407 GCA_002431805.1 Eggerthellaceae bacterium UBA5906 | reverse complement strand
TAACCAACTGAGCTAACACCCCGCATCAGCTGCGAGAAAGTACTATACAGGAGTTGCCCAACCCATGCAAGAACTTTTTTCAAAAAGTTTTGCAAGCCGCAACCCTAAGACAGCAAATACGGCCACAAGCACATCTGAGCCATCGTGAACGCGGGGACGGAGCGGGTGTTCACGAAAAGGCACTTAAAAAGAAAGGGTTACCGTGAACACACCCCTCCGTCCCCGCGTTCACGGCAACCCTATCGGCTGAGAACTTCCTCGCCTCTTGCACAAGCAGCTTACTTTGCACGCTGGTCGATACGGGTCATGGACAGTACGCGCAGCTGCTGGCCGGGGGCGGGAGGCTCGATGGACTGCGTCCAGGAGTTGTCGAGCAAAAACGCCAGCGGCACCTCGTCGGCAGGCTCGGGCGCATCCTTTACGCTGCAATCCGCATCTCCGTTTACCTGCGCCAAGCACGCGGCCACCAGCTTGTCCGGGCGCAAGCTGCCCGTAGGTTTCTGCTCAAGTGTGAACGTAAGCGCCGCTCCCTCAAGCACCATGTCTCCCACCAGAAAGTCTGTCACGTCAAGCACGCGTTCTTTCTTCTTGCGAATAATATGCACCTGCGCGGGCACCGGCAACTGCGCCGGGGCGGCCGACAGCAGTGCGCGATATGTGCTCAGCGAAAACGCCGCCGAAGCCGCCGGCGCCTTCGGTTCGATGTACACGCAGTCCTTCACCATCAGGTCAGGCACGCTAGCTTTTTGCAGCGCCGTCAGCGCCTCGTCGGGGCGCACGTAGCACGTAAGCTGCAAGTCAACCAACTCGTGCGTGCCGCCTACACCCACCGGTAGTGCAGCACCGAACGCGATTTTCATATGTGGGCTGAAGCCTTGCGACACCGCAAACGGCAGCTGGGCGCGGCGCACGGCGCGCTCGAGCGCGCGGGCAACCTCCAGGTGCGACAGCAGCGCCAAGCGCCCCTGCTTGGCAAACGTGATACGCATGCGGAATATCTGCTGCTCGGCCATGCTATTCCTCCCCCTTCGCGTCCTGCGCGGGCGCTGCTGCGGCAGACGCGCAACCCGCATCAGCTTGCGCATCCGCTGCGTCATGCGCGTTCGAACCGCTGGCAATGCGCGGGCGCGCCAGCTGGTTGTCAACGCCTAAGCCCGGGCACGCCCCGCATGCGGCGCAGCGCTCGAACGTGCAGTCCGGCGTGGTTTTCTCGGCTGCCGCCTTCTTGCGCTCGTGCGCCAGAAACTTCGTGGACACGCCTGTTGAAATGTGCTCCCACGGCATCACATAGCCGGTGTCGTAGCTGGTTTGCGCCACGGCCGCCGGGTCAAGCCCCACTTCCTCAGCCGCCTCGCGCCATGCCTGCTCGTTGAAATGCTCCGTCCAGGCATCGAA
>DJEE01000071.1:0-12848 GCA_002431805.1 Eggerthellaceae bacterium UBA5906 | reverse complement strand
CGATATTTCACGCTGCGGCGCAGCAGCCCCACGCGGCGCAGCGCCTCTTCCGGCGGAATTTGCCCGTCCCACTGAAACGGCGTTTGCGCCTTCGGCACGAACAGCGCGCACGACACCGACATGCGGATATTGCCGCGCTGCTCAACGGGCGTTGCTTTCTTCGCGCGGTCGTAGGCGCGTTGCACCAGGCTGGCAATGCCTTTAATGTCCTCATCGGTTTCGGTGGGCAGGCCGATCATGAAGTACAGCTTGCAGCGGCGCCACCCCGCGGCAAACGCCGCGTCCACCGCACCGAACAGGTCGTCTTCGGTCACTTGCTTGTTGATAACGTCGCGCAAACGCTGCGTGCCGGCCTCGGGGGCAAACGTCAGGCCGCCCTTTTTCTGGCCGGCCACCAGCCCCGCCATGTCCACGCCGAAGCTGTCCAAGCGCTGCGAAGGCACGGAAATGCGCACGCCTTTGCCCTCGAACTCCTTGTTCAGGCGCGTAAGAATCTCCGCAATCTGCGAGTGGTCCGTTGAGGAAAGCGACGTCAAGCTCACCTCGTCGTAGCCCGTTTGCGCCAGGCCGCATATCACCGAGTTCACGACGTTGTCCGCCGAGCGCTCGCGCACGGGACGGTACATCATGCCCGCCTGGCAAAAACGGCACCCGCGCGCGCACCCGCGCAGCACCTCCACGTTCAGGCGATCTTGCACCACCTCGGTAAACGGCACGATGCACGGCTCCCAACCGGGGCTTTGCGCAAAGCCTTCGAACACGCGCTTTTGGATGTGCGTGGGCAGGCCTTCCTCAATAGGCTCAATCCAGCTGCCCTGCGCCTGCGCTTGCGCTTCTTCGCGCCAGCGGTACAGACTGGGCACGTAGTAGCCCGGCGTGCGCGCGATGGTGCGCAAGATGTCGGCACGGCTTGCGCCTTCCGCACGCATGCGACGGATGATTTGCAGGCACTCCGGCAGCGTTTCCTCGCCCTCGCCGATGATGAAGAAATCGAAGAACGGCGCGTAGGGCTCGGGGTTGTACGTGCACGGTCCGCCCGCGATCACGAACGTGTCGTCCTCACCGCGTTCGGCCGCATGCAGCGGGATGCCGGCCAAGTCAAGCGCCTCAAGTACGTTGGTTGCCACCAACTCGTGCGAAAGCGTGATGCCAAGAGCGTCGAACTCGGCCACAGGTGCGCAGCTTTCGATGGAAAACAGCGGCAAGCCTTCCGCGCGCATGGTGTCGCAAAACTCCGCCGCGGGCAAAAACGCGCGCTCGGCAACCATACCGTCCACGGCGTTCACCACGTTCACCAGAATGCGCAGCGCCTGGTTGGCCTGGCCCAACTCGTACGTGTCGGGGTACATCATGCAAAAACGGAAGTCAGCCTCGGGCTTGTACACGCAACCGAACTCGTGGTTCAAATAGCGTGCCGGGCGCTCGGCTTCGGCAAGCAGCGGCTCAAGCCGCGGCCATAAATCTGTCACTGGTATCCCCCTAGAATTATCGTTTCAGCTTCGCGCGCAGGCTGGCTACGGCGTCCGTTGCTTTTTGGCGAGCCGTTTCCACGGCAGCCGCGCCGTTGTCGGCGGCGGCCCCTGCGGCCTGCTTCGCTGCGGCGGCCACCACCTTGTCGCGTGCAGCGGCTACCGTTTCGGCGAACTTCGCCACCGTTGGGCCACCCGCATAGTATTCGATGGCCGCACGGCCCATGGCTTGCGTGCCCGAATAGCCCACCGCAGCCTTCACTGCCCAGCCAAGCACCGGCACCGCAGCCGTAAGCTGACGCGCCACCGCGCGGCAGGCAAACGCGCCGCCCACCAGTGCCGCCAGCTCGCGCACGCGCCCCGCGTCAAGCGATTGGCCGTATGCGGCCGAAATTTGCAGCAGCATTTTCGCCTGGTTGAGCGTCATAACGGGCAAGTCGGCGCCCGGAATCAAAAACACCAGGCCAACGCCAGCATTTTGCAAAGCCGTTGCGTTAACGGTTTCCAGCGCCAAGGGGCGTCGCACAAACGGGAACGCCCACGCAAACGCCAAGCGCTTGCCGCGGCACGCCGCCGCAACCCACGCGCCCATGCGATCATCAAGCGACGCGGCCGCCTCTTCGGTTAGCTCGATGGGCTCGTATATGCCCACGTCACCGTCTTGCGGCGGCTTCGGCGCGCCCCACGACGGAGAGATGGCCGGCCCTGCGCCCGCAGCGCACGCCACGTGCTCGTACACCTTCGCCGTAAGCTTCGGCGCCACGATGTCGGCCTCGGGCACGGGGTTTCCCGACGCCTTTGCGATGGCCGCAACCAGCTGCGGCAGCGTAGTAGCCACCATGGTGGGCACGCCCGCCGCGCGGCACGCCGCCGCGCAGGCGCCCACGCGTTCGTCAAGCCCGGCAACTATGCAGGCCATGTCATCGCCCGCGTAGGGCGCAAAATCGCGTCCGTCCAGGTAAATCAGGGAAACGCGCGCCGTTTCCGATGCGCTGGCAAACGCCTGACGCACATGCGCGGCAACGTCGCCCGGCGCCGTTTCGTCAACGTACACACTTACCGAAATAGGCACCGCGCGCGCCGCCTCAACGTTCACGGCCTCTTCAAGCACCGCTCCAATATCAACAGGAAGCTGCATGGCGTTCCTTTCCTAGTGCTGCTTTAACGTGGCGTTATGCGACCACACCGAGCCGATCATGCCCAGCATGAAGAAGTTCACCACCATAAACGACGAGCCGTAGCTCATAAACGGCAGCGGAATGCCCGTAATAGGCATAAGCCCGCAATCCATGCCGATGTTCTCCAAAATTTGGAACAGCCACATGCCCACCACGCACATGACAATGACCATGCCGAACAGGTCGCCCGATGCGCGCGCTATACGGAAGCTTATCAAAACAAGCGCCGCGTACAGCCCAAGCAGCACAAGCGCACCCACAAACCCCAGTTCCTCGGCAAGCACGCAGAAGATGAAGTCGGTTGGCGCCTCGGGAAGCAGGCCCAGCGAGTGCTGCGTGCCCTGGAACAGGCCTTTGCCGAACAAGCCGCCCGAACCGATGGCCACTTTTGCCTGTTGCAAGTTGTAGCCCTCGTCGGTTGTTGCTGTGCCCGACTGGTCCATGAACACCAGCAAGCGGTTGCGCTGGTATTGCTTGAGCAGCTTGTACTCACCCGTTGACGACTTGAGCACCTCGTCAACGGCGAACACCGCCGCAATGGCGGCAATGCCCACAGCCAGCGTTACGAGCAGATACTTCGGACGCGCACCGCCAATGACCAGGGCGAACGCGGCAATGCACAGGTATACCAAGCCCGTGCCCAAGTCGGGCTGCGTCATGATGCACAAAAACGGCACCAGCATGATGCCGAGCGCTTTTAAGTACTCGCGCGCATCGTCAAGCTTGCCGCCGTAGCGCGCCATCACCGCCGCGTCCATTAGGATGACGGTGATTTTCGCGAACTCGCCCGGCTGGATTTGCATGCCCAGCTTAATCCAGCTTTTCGCGCCCATGCCGGCGTCGGTGCCCAGGCCCGGGATGTGCGGCGACATGATAAGCACCACGTTCACGATTAAAAACAGCGTGGTATATTCCGACAGGCGCCGGTAGTCGAAGCGCCACATCAAAATCATGCAGATGATGCCCACGGCCACGCCGCCAAGCTGACGGCTGTATTGGTAGTCGGCGTCAACGCGCACGGCCGAGTACACGATTACCAGACCGTAGCCCACCAGCAGCGTGACTACCAGCAAAAACGGCACATTCAGCCACGGGAAACGGCGAGAGGTGCTCGCCGAGTGCGACCTGGCCGCATCAGCGTGGCGCAGTGTGTTGATCTGAGGCAGTTGCGGCATGCACATCCCTCCTTTCTTTAGTCCGAACGTCCGCTTGATGAGCTGGTGCCAGCGCCCTCTTGCGTCTCCCCCGACGACGTGGCAATGGCAGAAATGTCGGCTTCCGCGGAATCACGGGCAGCCAGCGCCGAGGCCATAACCTTGACGCCCACCGGCGCGGCCACCGACGAACCGCCGCCGCCGTGCTCGACAACGCACGCGACCACGTATTTCGGGTCGTCGTAGGGCGCATAGCAGGCAAACCACGCCGTATCTTCCATGTCAGTGTACTCGGCCGTACCGGTTTTGCACGCCGCCGTTTCCGGATCGATACCCGCTTCGTTGAACAGCTTCGCCAAATCGGAGTTGTCGGTGGCCACACCGCGCAGCGCGTTGCGCACCGATGCTAAATCGGCCATGGACACGTCGGGCGTGTCCACCACTTCGGATTGATACGACAGTGCAACGTCGCCGGCGGCGTTGCGTACCTCTTTAAGCAGATGCGGCTTCACGATGTTGCCCGATGCGATGGCACCGTACGCCACGGCAATTTCCATAGGCGTGACCAGCACATAGCCCTGGCCAATGCACATGTTCGTGTAATCGCCGCCTTTCCACTGCGCCTCTTCAGGCGTGTTGCGGAACCACTCCGCCTTCCACTCCGGCGTGGGGATGCGGCCCGATTGCTCGCCGCCGAGGTCGATGCCCGTGGTTTGGTCCAGGCGGTACTTCTTCAGGAAATCCTGCAGCAAGGTTGCCGACTTGCCCTTATTGGCAGCGGCGTCCCAAAACTTGTAACCAATGTCGTAGAACACGGTGTCGCACGAGTTGACAATGGCGCCGCGGAAATCAAGTGTGCCGTGGCCGCCCTCTTTCCAGCACTTCTGCACGTCGCCGGAGCCAAAGCCGTCCCACTCGCCCGTGCAGTTCCATGTTTCATCGGTTGTGGCCATGCCGTTTTCCAGCGCCGCTAAACCTGTGAACGTTTTATACGTGGAAGCCGCCGGGTACTGGCCCTGAATCACGCGGTTGAACATAGGCTTTTGCGCCGCTTCGGACGTTTCCTCGTCGAAGTACAGGTTATACGTGTCGTTGTCCAAGCCGTTTACGAACAGCTCAGGCGAATACGTGGGATAGCTGGAAAGCGCCACAATGCTGCCATCGGTGACGTCCATGACCACCACCGCTCCCGCAACGCCCTTGCCCGAACCAATAGCCCCGCCATTAGGGGCAATAAGGTCGGCCAGCGCTTTGTCGGCCGTGTACTGCACGGCAGATTTAAGGGTAAGGTACACGTCCGAGCCCTTCACTGGCTGGGTTTCGCTGACCACTTCTACCACGTTGCCCTGTGCGTCGGCCATAACCTTGCGCTCGCCATGGTCACCGGCTAGCAGGTCGTCGTATTTCTGCTCGATGCCGCTGCGGCCCACCGTGTCGCCCAGCTCCAGATCGCGGCCCTCTTTTGCGTTGGCCACGTCCTCGGAGGACACGCTGCCGATGTAGCCGACCGCATGCGCCGCCAGCGAGCCGTACGGGTAATCGCGCACCGTGCGCGTTTGCACGGTAATGCCCGGGAACGCGTCGGCGTGTTCGGCAATGAACGCCACGTTGCGCATGCTGGCATCGCTTGCCACCACGCGCTGGCTTTGCGCGCCGGACGTGGAGTCTTTGATGCGCTTGCGCACAATGCCGTCGGGCACGCCGAGCACGGTTGACAGGCGCGCCACCACGTCGTGGTCGTCGGCCACGTCGGGGTCGGCCAACACCGTAAGCGACGTGCGGTTTTTCACAATGGCGTTGCCGTCGGCGTCCAAAATGTAGCCGCGCGGCGCCGGCGTGTACACCGTAGTGTATTGGTTGTCCTCAGACTCTTTCTTAAACGACTCGCCCGAAAGCACCTGCATGCTCCACAGCTTCGTGGCCAAGGTGCCGAAAATCAGGCCCGCCACCACGCCGATTGCGGTAAAACGCGACTTCAACGCGTCGCTGGGGTTGGCCACCGGCTGCGAGGGCGACGCACCGCGTGCCACCCCGCCTGCGGGAATGCGATGCGAATCGGGCAGCGAACTTTTCACGCCCACCGACTGGATGGAGCGCACATCGCGCTTCACGCTGACGTTCTCGGTTTTGCGGCCGCGCAGCACCACGTACAGCACCACCAAAATAGCGGCAACCAATACAAGCGCAAAGGCGCCGGCAAGAATTGCTCCGAGCATGCCGGCCCCCTATCGAAGCTTCGGCGTGCGCAACCCGCGGTCTTGGGTACCGCCGGCCATCAGGCGCACCATAACGAAGTACAAAACCAGCCCCACGGCGCAGTCATACAGGGCGCAGGGCAACGCGCGCGTCAGAAGCGCCTCAACAGGGTTGGCCGCCAGGCCGCACGCCATAAGCAGCATGCCGTAGAACAGCTCGATGACCAGCGCACATGCCACGAAAATTGCCAGCGGCATGAACAGCGTGTCGTTATCCATAAGCGAGAATATGCGCGAGGCCAAAAAGCACACCACTACCAGCAATAGCGCCATGCCGCCTACTGGGCCCGTGCCCGTAAGGTCGTACAGCAAGCCAAGCACAAACGGCAGCACCGGGCCGGCCTCGTTCGGAATGACAATGGCAACCACCAGCGCGTACGCCAGCAAAAAGTTCGGTTGCGCAGAGAACAGCGCAATGGCCGGCGCCAACGCAATTTGCAGCACGAACGCCACAACGGCGCCCACTACCAGCACAAAGTTGTTCTTTTCGGCCATATGCTAGCGCCCCCCTTCGGCAGACGAGTTGCTGGAATTTGCGGAGTTTGCAGAGGTGTTAGAGCCCGATGTGCTGTTCGAGCTGCTCGAGCTGTTCGCGTTGTTCGAGCTGTTCGAGCCATTGGAGCCATTCGAACCGCTCGCGGCAGAGCTTGACGACCCATTCGAGCTTGACGCGTTACTGCTCGTGCCCGTGTTCGAGCCGGAGCTCGACGCGCTGCTTGTGCTTGCGTTCGACGAATCGTCATCGTCGTCGGAATCGGCCCCCACCGTGTTTACCACCAGCACGTCCTCAAGCGTGTCGATGGAGTCGTTCGGCGAAACCAGCACACGACGCGACGTGTCGCCCTGCTGGCCGTCAACCTTCACCACCGTGCCGATGATCAGGCCACGCGCATAGCTGCCGCCTAAGCCGGACGTTACGATCACGTCGCCCACGTTCACCTCGGCGTCGGCATCTAAGTCTTCCAGGTACAGCAGGCCCACCAGGCTGCCGCGCAAAATTCCTTCCGCACGGCTTGATTGCACCATGGCCGCCGCGCCCGACTGCGGGTCGGTGAGCAGGCGCACCGTTGCGGTATGCGAGCTGACGGAAACCACCTGGCCCACCACGCCCGAGGTACCCATAACGGTTTGACCAGTGGAAATGCCGTCGTCGGAGCCTTTGTTGATAATGACGGTTTGGCTCCACGCCTCGGAGCTGCGCCCAATAACGCGCGCGCCGGTGCCCTCAATCTCGTAGGTGTCCTTCAGGTCAAGCAGCTTTTGCAAGCGTTCCGCTTCCTGTTTGTATTCCTGCATTTGCGAATACTGCTGCACCAGCTGCTCGTTGTATTCGCGCAAACCCGAAAGCGTGTTTTGATCTGCGGTGACGTTGTCAACGGTGTCGCCCACGGTTGACGTGGCCGATTCAATGGAACCACCCACGATGCGCAGCGGGCTTACCGCGCCCGACACGGCCGACTGCAGCGTATGCAACGGGCCAGTAGAGCCCTCTCGCCCGTACAAGGTAACCATAACAAGGGATACAACAATAAGGGCTATGAGAAGAACTCGGCGCATAAGCGCCGAGCCTTGTTGTTGAAAATTCAGTGCCATAACGTTGTGGCTGTCCTATTTCGAGCGCATGAGCGTTTGCTTGAGCGCCTGCGGGGTTTCCAAAACCTTCAGGCAGCCCATAACCACGTTCGTCAGCGCCGTTTCGCTTACCCACACGGGAATTTCCAGCTTGTCGGTAAGGTAGCGGTCTAAACCGGAAAGCAGGCCGCCGCCGCCCGTAAGCAGAATGCCGTTTTGGATGATGTCCGATGCCAGGTCAGGGTTCGTTTTCTTGAACGTTTCCTTGATATGCACCACCATTTCCTCGATGGGAGGCTGCAGCGCGGCGCGCACGTCTTCCGATTGGATGGTAACTTCGCGCGGCTGCTCGGTAACCACATCCTGGCCCGAGATAATCATGTCTTTTTCGCGGCCGTCCTCGAACGGAAGGATGGAGCCGATTTTGATTTTGATGATTTCGGCCGTGCGCTCGCCCACCTTGATGCCCAGCAGGTCGCGCAGGTACATGGCGATGGCCTCGTCCATCTTGTTGCCGGCAAGACGCAGCGACGAAGACGTCACGATGCCGCCGAGCGAGATGACGGCTACCTCGGTAGTGCCGCCGCCGATGTCGACCACCATGGAGCCGGTAGGCTCGGTCACGGGAAGGTCGGCGCCCATCGCCGCAGCCATGGGCTCTTCAATGAGGTACGCCTGGCGCGCGCCCGATTGGATGGCGGCCTCGAACACGGCACGCTTCTCGACCGACGTGGCGCCGCACGGAATGCAGATGACGATGCGCGGCTTGGCCTGCCACGGGTAGCGGCGCTCGATGGCCTTGTTGATGAAGGCCGACAGCATGGCCTCGGTCACGTCGTAGTCGGCGATAACGCCGTCGCGCAGCGGATGTTCCGCCGAAAACGCGTCGGGCGTGTGGTTGATCATTTGCTTTGCTTCGTGGCCAACGGCAAGCACGCGATGGGTGTTGCGCTCGATGGCCACGACGCTGGGCTCGTTGAGCACGACGCCCTCGCCCGTAATGGCGACGAGCGTGTTGGCCGTGCCCAGGTCAATCGCCAAATCGGCCGATGAGGCTCCACCAAACCCGCTGGTGAACCGGCTGAAGAAGTCCATAAACGACATAGAGAGTGTCCTTTTCCGCTTCGTTTTCTCTACGTGTGATAAGCGGCCTGGCAAGCCGAGGCGCGCGAATATACCAGCTAGGTATTCTATCACGCGAAGCGGGAACACTTACGCCTGCTCAAAGATGCACATAAATCGGAAATTATAGGGGTTGCGCCGTTCTGCCGAACGGCGCCAACCGCCGACGCTGCGCGGCAATCTGGCGGCCGGTTTGCGCCCGCTCGGGCGCTGAAGTTTGAGTTGAACATGCCATTAAGGCATGTTCAACATCGCTCGCGTACCGAAGTACGCGTCGCTCCCCCTTCAGGCCAATCCGACTCGCCAGATTGCCGCTCGCTGACTTTTTCCTATCCTACAGCCAACGCTCTGCCGCAAAGCACATCACAGACGAATCGCCCAGGCGTTGGTCGCTTCGATCGCCTCGGCCACGCGGTCGATCACGCGTTGCTCGGGCTCGGTTTCCACGTTCAAGAACACCAGCACCTCGTGGCAGTCGGCGCGCTTGCCGATGGCCATGGTGGAGATGTTGATGCCTTCCTCGCCCAAAATCGTGCCCATGCGGCCCACCTGGCCCGGTTCATCGGCATAGGTGAACACGAGCGCGTGCTCGCCTGGAGCCACATCCAAACGGTAGCCCAAGATGGACACCACGTGAGCCTCGCGCTGGGCGCCGGGCACCGTAGCCGAAATCTCCAGGCCGTCGGCCTCCATGCTGACGATTGAGTCGTAGCCGCGCGAGTCGCTCGCCTGCTGCGCTTCCATCTTGATGCCGTGGCGACGTGCCGAGGCGTCGGCGTTCTCGGTGGACACGCTGGCCTGGCCTTCTCGCGACAACATGCCCGAAAGCGCCGCGGCCGAAAGCACCTGCATGTCGCCCGCGCACGGCCCCGACGCCACGATGGACAGCGACTTGGGAACCTCGCGCGCCAGCTGCGTCAGCACGCTTCCGCACATCTGGCATGCGGGAATGTAGGCGGCCGCGGCCTCGTCCACTTCCTTGGACACCATGTTCACCACCGTGGGCACCACCAGGCCCTCGAGCCCGTTGGCCACATAGCGCGCGATGTTCACGCCGGCACGCGTCTGCGCCTCGAGCGTGTTCGCGCCCAGGTGCGGCGTAAGCACCGCGCGGTCGAACTCGGCAAGCGGAGTTGCCGCATCGGGCTCGCCCTCGAGCATGTCGATGCCGCAGGCGAACACGCGGCCCGCAGCCATGAAATCGGCCAGGGCCTTCTCGTCGATCACGCCTCCACGGGCGGTGTTCACGATAACCACGCCATCTTTCATCTGGGAAAACTGTTCGGCCGCAAACATGTGGTACGTGCTGTCGTTGCGCGGCACGTGCACCGTGATGAAGTCGGCGACGGGCAGCACTTCCTCCATGGAATCGAACAGCGCCACGCCAAGCTGGCTGGCGCGCGCGGCCGAGCAATACGGGTCGAAGCCCACCACGCGCATGCCAAATGCGTGCGCACGCTCGGCAACCAGGCCGCCGATGCGGCCCAAACCGAAGATGGCGAGCGTTTTCTCGTAGAGCTCGTGGCCCATGAAGCGGTCGCGGCCGAACTCGCCCGCGTGCATCGCCGCGTTGGCCGCAGGAATTTCGCGCGCGGCGGAAAGCATGAGCGCCATGGTGTGCTCGGCCGCCGACACGATGTTGCTCGTAGGCACGTTGCACACCGGAATGCCATGCTCGCTAGCCGCATCGACGTCTATGTTGTCGCAGGTCACGCCAGCGCGACCAATAATCTTGCAGTTCTTCGCCGCCTCAATCACTTCACGCGTGACCTGCGTGGCCGACCGCACGATAAGCGCATCGTAGCCGCCCACGCACGCCACCAGCTCGTCGGAAGACATGCCGAAGCGCTCGTCGACCTCGTAGCCCTTGCCCTTCAGGATGTCGATGCCCTCGTCGACGATCTTATCGGTCACCAAAATCTTCATGGCACTGCGCCTTTCGCTGCGATTGCACCCGCGCGATGCGGGATATATATAAGTCAGACAATGGCCGATTATACCCGCGCGAGGTTTCCATTCGCGAAATCCTCGGTGAGCGCGTCCAATCGCGCCACTGGTGGGCTGGCACGGCGAAAACAACGATTCATGAACATCGCATGGCGGCGCTTGCCGCGCCTGGCGGCATTTTGCTAAAGTTGCCCGTCGCTATGTTTGAAGAGCTCGCCCGCATATACCGGCACCTGCGCCGCATCGATTCCTTCTTCGCCGAAGAGGGCCCGTGCGCGTGCGCCTCGGCGGCGCCCGCCCTTTCCTCCATGCTGATCTGAGCATTCCCCCATCAACGCCAATAGGCACGGCCGAACCCGCACCGCGCGGGTATCCGTCGTTGCGCTTTCACACCCGCACTCACCGCAATGGGGCAGGAGGCAGTTCCCCGTCCCATTTGCTGGTAGGTCAAGAAATCGACCCGCTTGGCCCGGCGGGACAGGGCTGCCCCGTCCCGCCGGGCAGGCAACAAAGGAGGACTTTTTGAGCACTGCAAACACTTCCGAGAAAACTTCCGCACGACAAGTTCGAATAGTAGGCGTGGTAGTATTCGGCGCGTTTCTTGCGCTGTTGAATCAAACCGTCATGTCGCCCGCGCTGCCCGTCATCATGGCCGATTTCGGCATCGACGCCTCGACCGCGCAGTGGATTATGTCCATCTATCCCCTGATCAGCGGCATTATGGTTCCGGTCTCGGCATTCCTTATCGACCGCTTTTCGACCCGCGCGCTGTTTTTCGCCGCAACGGGCGCGTTCGCCGCAGGAACGGCACTGTGCGCGGCGGCACCGACGTTCTTCCTGCTTATCGTTGGACGCGTGCTGCAAGCGGCCGCGTCGGGCGTGCTGCTGCCGCTCGTATCAGTCGTGCCCATGCTCGTATTCCCCGTCGAAAAACGCGGCACGGCCATGGGCATGGCGGGTATCGTGATGTCGGCCGGCCCCGCCGTGGGCCCCGTGCTTGGCGGCGCAATCATCGACGCGTGGGGTTGGCGCGCAACGCTCGGCTGCATCGTGCCGCTGGCGCTTGTCGTGCTTCTGTGCGGCGTGTTCCTGCTCGAAAACGTCGGCGAAGCGAAACGCCCCGAACTCGACGTTGCGTCCATCGCGCTTTCCACCATCGCTTTCGGCGGATTGCTCTACGGCTTCTCGAGCGCCTCGGCGCTCGGCTGGACGAGCCCCGCAGTGCTGGGCAGCATCGCCGCTGGCATCGTATGCCTTGGCCTGTTCGTAAAGCGCCAGCTAAGCCTCGACGAGCCGCTGCTCGATCTTCGTTGCCTGAAGTCGGGCGACTTCGCCATAGCCGCCATCGTGGTTACGCTCATCAATGCCGCATGCCTGGTGACCAATACGCTGCTGCCCATCCTACTGCAGACCGCCCTGGGGGCCTCGGCGCTCGAGACGGGGCTCGCAATGTTGCCCGCCGCAGCCGTCGGCATCATCATTAGCCCCATTTCAGGCGTGGTCTTCGACAAATTTGGCCCTCGCGCCATCTCCATCGGAGGCCTTACGCTGATGACCGCCGCGCTGTTCGCGCTGTCGCGCATGGACGCCAGTTCATCGATCGTGCTTGTCGCCGTGCTGTGCGGCGCGCAGGCCGCGGGCCAGGCGCTTGCGAACATGCCCGTGAATACGTGGGGCATCAATGCGCTGCCCAACGACAAAATCGCCCATGGCAATGCCATCGCCAACACCGGCCGCCAAATAGCCGGCGGCTTGGGCACGGCACTCATCGTGACCTTGATGACGAGCGTCACCGCAAGCGCGAGCGCGCAGGGCGCCGCGACCGTAGCCGCCACGACGGCCGGAACGAGCGCCGCATACATGGCGTGCTCCGCAATTGGCCTGGTCGCGCTTATTTTCGGCATAGCGAAAATTCGCAACCCCAAAAGCGACGCTACCGTGCATGTGGTTGAGAAAAACGGCATTAAAGTGGCCGAATAGCGGCCACATGCGTCGCCCCGCGCACGGCCAATACGCAAAAAACCGCCTTTTTGGCATGAAAGGGCGATTTTGGGGCCAAGTTTGGCATAGCCACTTGCGCTAAAGGCTCTATTTGCAAGATATATCTTGCAAATAGAGCCTTTTTCAGCCTTATGCGATTCCGTAAGGCAG
>DJEE01000006.1:1627-2742 GCA_002431805.1 Eggerthellaceae bacterium UBA5906 | reverse complement strand
ATGTTGTGGCCGATGTTGCGCATGGTCTGCAGGCCCTCGGCGTCGCCCGCGGCCTCGCCCGGCGTACGGCCGTGCATGCTGTTCCAATACGTGGAGGAGACAACCGGCATCTGGTTGATGGTGAAATACTTGTTCAGCACATCAAACGACGCCGAGGTACCGCCGCGGCGCGCAACGGCAACGGCCGCGCCCGGCTTGTGCGCAAAGTACTTGCCGCCCGCGTAAAACGCGCGATCGAGCGCGCACTGGATGCGTCCCGTGGGGTGCGCGTAGTACACCGGCGTCCCGAACACAAAACCGTCGGCCTGCGCGGCCTTTTCGATAAGCTCGTTGACCACGTCGTTGCCGATGACGCACTTCCCGCCCAGCTCAGCGCAACGACCGCATGCGATGCAGTCGTTAACGGGCTTGTTGCCCAGCCACATCGTTTCGGTTTCGACGCCGTGGGCCTCAAGGGCGGTAGCAACCTCGGCCAACGCGACCGCGGTGTTGCCCTCTTGACGCGAGCTGCCGTTGACTAATAGCACTTTGCTCATAATTACATCCTCTCGTCTTTGAAACAATCCCAGTGTACAAGCTTGAGCGAACTCAAGGTAAAGCAGCCGCACGGTTCGCTCATGAACTTCACATCGCAGCAGAGTGAACTGGCAAAAGTGTCAAAAGCCCACACCGCATCGGCGCGAACCAGCTAAGCGACAAGTGTGATAGGCACGAGCGCTCGTGCATCGAATGAGCAAGCCGCCTTCGCCCCCTGCCGCATAGCTTGCGCAAGCTGAAAGCGTGCCAGCGCCAAGCGAGCATCCTATAATGTTCAGCCGATACAAACACGCAAGGAAAGACTCGCTCATGACAATCCGAACGCAAAGCAACACTGAAAACACCGGAGCAGCAGGCGCCGCGCCAGGCGCTCATGCGCTCGCGAGCGTTGGCGCGGCTTGCGCCAACGCCGATGCCGACACCCTTGCCCATCAACCCGACCATATCGAAATCCGCGGAGCCCGGGTTCACAACCTGCGCAACGTAGACATCGACATACCGCTGAACAGGCTTGTTGGCATTGCTGGCGTGTCGGGCAGCGGCAAAAGCTCACTGGCGCTTGGCGTGCTGTACGCAGA
>DJEE01000006.1:0-1570 GCA_002431805.1 Eggerthellaceae bacterium UBA5906 | reverse complement strand
CCACCTACACCCGCCGCCGCATGGGGCAAGCTGCGCGCGCAGACGTCGACAGCGTTCGCCACGTGCCCGCTGCGCTAGCGCTGCACCAACGCCCCAGCGTACCAGGCGTGCGCAGCACGTTCGGCACCATGAGCGAGCTTTTGAATAGCCTGCGATTGCTGTTTTCGCGCGTGGGCAGCCACAAATGCCCGCAGTGCGGCACGTATGCGCCACCGAGCACGGCCGTTGCAGCAGAGCAGCCCATCGTCTGCAAGGCGTGCGGCGCGCAGTTTCGCGGGCCAGGCGCCGAAGACCTTGCCTTCAACAGCGGCGGCGCGTGCCCAACCTGCGGCGGAACAGGCATCGCGCGTACCGTCAACATCGCCGCGCTTGTGCCCGACGAAAGCAAAACCATCAACGAAGGCGCCGTGCTGCCCTGGGGAAGCCTTATGTGGGACCTCATGAAGCAGGTATGCGGAGAGATGGGCGTGCGCCTTGACGTGCCGTTTTGCGAGCTTACGCCAAAAGAACGCGACATCGTGTTTCACGGCCCAGCTGAAAAGAAGCACATCCTGTACAAGGCGAAGAAAGGCGACAACTTCGCCGAGCTTGATTTCACGTACTACAACGCCGTGTACACCGTGGAAAACGCACTGGCGAAAGCAAAGGACGAGAAAAGCCTTGCCCGCGTCGCGCGCTTCCTGACCGAGGGGCCGTGCCCCGACTGCGCCGGAACGCGCCTTTCCGCCGCCGCGCGTCAGCCGCTTGTGCGCGGCATCAACCTGGCGCAGGCGGCAAGCATGACGCTCGACGAGGCCGTGGCGTGGGTACAGGGCGTGCCGGCTGCGCTTGCCCCCGAGCTGCGCCCCATGGCCACCTCCATTTGCGAATCCTTCCTGCACACCGCGCAACGCTTGCTTGAGCTGGGGCTTGGCTACCTTGCGCTTGACAGGGCCGGAGCCACGCTTTCCACCGGCGAACGCCAACGCGTGCAGCTAGCCCGCGCTGTGCGTAACCGTACCACCGGCGTGCTTTACGTGCTTGACGAGCCATCCATTGGCCTGCATCCCGCGAACATCGATGGCCTGCTGGGCGTCATGCGCGATTTGCTTGCCGACGGCAACTCCGTAGTGATGGTGGACCACGACACGCGCATCCTGGCGCAGGCCGACTACCTGGTGGAAATGGGGCCCGAAGCGGGTGCTGGCGGAGGGAACGTTGTGACATGCGGAACGCCGCAGCAACTGCGAGCAAACAGCCATTCGATTATCGGGCCGTATCTGCCTGCCGAGGCGTCTGCCGAAATGCGAGCGAACGGCGCTGCACCCGCCACGCGTTCAGAAGGCGCTTCCTCTTACGGCTTACATGAATGCGAAAGCGTACGACCGACAACACGTGACGCCAACTCTGCCGCACAAGACGCTATGGTGCGCATCCGGCCACGCTGCAGCCCAAACAGCCTGTTCACCGATGGGTGCATCTGTATGGAAACCAATACCTTGCATACCGTTCATCCCCTATCCGTTCGAATCCCCTGCAACCGGTTAACAGCGGTAACCGGTGTATCCGGAAGCGGCAAGACAACCATGGT